>JAOPWD010000222.1 GCA_025965875.1 Pseudonocardiales bacterium | reverse complement strand
TGGGTCTGCCGGTAGACGTACTGCGTGTAGCCCGAGCAGTCGAAACCGCTGACCGGTGAGGTGCCGCCGTCGACGTAGCCCGGGTTGTGCGTGCCGAGGAACTTCCTCGCTTCGGTGATGATCCGCGTTCCGGCGGAGGCGGCGACGGGCGGCTTGGCCCCGTTCAGGTAGGCCGTGGCGATCAGGCGGTGCGAGCCATCGGGAATCGCCGGACGGGCGTAGACCGTCACGACCTGCACGCGGCCCAGCTTGGCCGACCAGGAGAAACCGTGTTTGCCAGCGATCTTGAACGCACGGTTCACGTCGCTGCGCGGCATGGACGCGGTGATGCGGGCGGCGGGGCGGCCGTTCACGACGATGTCTACCGTCGAGGAAGCCGATGGCCGGTAATGGTCGAACACCCAGCCGGCGACCCGGACGATGCCCTGCGCGTTCTGGCTGACGCCGTCGACGTGCCCGGTCGGGCGCCCGACCGCCGCCGAGGCCCAGGCAACAGGAAGAACGGCCGAAATCACCACCGCGGCGACGCCCACCAGAGATGCGTACGACACGCGACGGCGAAGTTCCGACATACAGCCTTCTTCCAAAGTAAAGTCTTTGTTTGGTTCCCGCAGTATGCGTGGTGAACGCTCATCTGCCTAATTGAAACCGGCACGACAAAGCCCAGGCTGCGCTAGCGGCGCCGGCGCCGGGCCCATCTATCCTTGCCACATGGCGAAATCCGGTGGGCCGAACAAGCCCGCGAAATTGACTCGGCCCGAGAAGAAGGCCGCCCGCAAGGCCAAGCGCGAGGCGCGTCGCGAGACGTGGCGCAATATGCGCCAGGCGTTCAGCCTGACCCGCAAGGGCGACCCCAGATTCGTGCCGTACCTGGTCATGTTCAGCGTGCTGGCGACAGCGATCGTCTATGTAGTGGTGTTATTGATCACCGGGTCGGTGTTGCTGCCCATCCCGTTTGCCCTCATGGTCGGCCTCGTGACGGCGATGTTCGTGTTCAGCCGCCGGGCCCAACGCTCGATGTTCACCCAAGCCGAGGGGCAGCCCGGGGCGGCCGGCTGGATGCTGCAGCAGCAGCTCAAGGGTGACTGGCGGCTGACCCAGGCCGTCGCGGGTACCACGCAGCTCGACGCCGTGCACCGCCTGGTGGGCCGGCCGGGCATCGTGCTGGTCGGCGAGGGGGCCCAGCACCGGGTCCGCGGCCTGCTCGCGCAGGAGAAGAAGAAGGTCTCCCGGATCAGCGGCGACACGCCGATCTACGACGTCATCGTCGGCACCGGCGAGGACGAACTGCGGCTGTCCAAGCTCAGCCGCTACCTGCTCAAGCTGCCGTCGAACCTGTCGAAGGAGCAGGTCAGCGCGCTGGACAAGCGGCTGGCCGCACTCGGCGGAGCCAAGAGCCCGGTGCCGCAGGGACCGCTGCCGCCGGGGGCGAAGATGCGCAACATGCAACGCGCCGTGCGGCGCAAGTCCTGACGACGTTGAGCGCGCCGCAGGCCTACCGGGGCGCCCGGCTCGGGCTGCCGGAGCAAGGCCCCGGATCGCTGGCCACCACCGGCCAGCGCCTTGGCGCCTTCCTCGTCGACGCGATCGCCTCGGGGCTGGTCGCGGCCCTGTTCGTACAACTCGCGCACGGCCGCGGCGCCGTCGGCCACCTGCCCGGCTCGTGGAGCCTCATCCCGCTCTCGCTCGATTACCTCGTCGGCACGCTGGTCGCCGGCCGCACTCTGGGGATGTACCTCTTCGGCCTACGGCTGGTGCGCGTCGATCGCGTCGCCGCCGTCGATCCAGGGCGCGCCGTGGTGCGCACGGCGCTGCTTTTCATGCTCCTGCCAGCCGTCATCTGGGATCGCGACGGGCGTGGCCTGCATGACCGGCTCACCGACACCGCAGTCGTTCGCGGCTGACTGTTCCCACCGCCGACCAATGTCGGTTAGCGTCAGGCTTGACCGGCTTGAGACGGCTCTCGAAACATCGCGGAAACCTACGGGATACGGTCAGGCAACCGCGGATTCGTAGGTTCGGTACACCAACACGATCCCGGAGGACGGATGTTCACTAGCGCCAAAGAGGTCCTGAGTTTCATCAAGGACGAAGGCGTCGAGTTCGTCGACGTCCGGTTCACCGACCTGCCTGGGCAGCAACAGCACTTCAACGTGCCTGCGGCCGGCGTGACCGAGGAATTCTTCAGCGAGGGCGTGATGTTCGACGGCTCCTCGATCCGGGGATTCGCCGCGATCCACAAGTCGGATATGAAGCTGATTCCTGACCCGGCCACCGCCTTCCTCGACCCGTTCCGCGCCGCGAAGACCTTGAATATCAGTCACTCCATCGTCGAGCCGCGCACCGGCGAGCCGTACGGCCGCGACCCGCGCCAGGTCGCGACCAAGGCCGAGGAGTACCTGCGCTCGACCGGCATCGCCGACACCTCCTTCTTCGGCGCCGAAGCGGAGTTCTACGTCTTCGACGACGTCCGCTTCCAGACCGCCCAGAACGAGGGCTACTACCACATCGACTCCATCGAGGGCGCCTGGAACACCGGCCGCGTCGAGGACGGTGGCAACCGCGGCTACAAGACCCGCTACAAGGGTGGCTACTTCCCAGTACCGCCGGTCGACCACTATGCCGACCTGCGCGACCAGATGAGCACCGCCCTCATCAACTCCGGGCTGGAGCTCGAGCGGGCGCACCACGAGGTAGGCACCGCCGGCCAGGCCGAGATCAACTACAAGTTCGACTCGCTGACCCGCGCCGCCGATGACGTGCTGAAGTTCAAGTACATCATCAAGAACGTGGCCTGGGCCGCAGGCAAGACCGCGACGTTCATGCCCAAACCGCTCTTCGGTGACAACGGTTCGGGCATGCACTGCCACCAGTCGCTGTGGAAGGACGGCTCGCCGCTGTTCTATGACGAGCTGGGATACGCGGGGCTGTCCGACATCGCGCGCTACTACATCGGCGGCCTGCTGCACCACGCGCCGTCGCTGCTCGCGTTCACCAACCCGACGGTGAACTCCTACCACCGGCTGGTTCCGGGCTTCGAAGCTCCGGTCAACCTGGTCTACAGCTCGGGCAACCGCTCGGCCTGCATCCGGGTGCCGATCACCGGCAGCAACCCGAAGGCCAAGCGCATCGAGTACCGCATCCCGGATCCGTCGTGCAACCCCTACCTCGCGTTCGCGGCGATGCTCCTGGCCGGCGTCGACGGGATCAAGAACAAGATCGAGCCGCCGCCGCCGATCGACAAGGACCTCTACGAGTTGCCGCCGGACGAAGCCGCCTCGATCGCCCAGGTCCCCGGATCGCTGCCTGAGGTGCTCGACGCTCTCGAACGCGACAACGAGTACCTGCAGGAGGGCGGCGTCTTCACCGAGGACTTGATCTCCGCATGGGTCGATTACAAGCGCGTCAACGAGGTCGACCCGATTCGGCTGCGCCCGCACCCGCACGAGTTCGAGCTCTACTACGACGTATAGGCCTAGCCGCACGCTGGAGGCCCTGGATTTCCGGGCCTCCAGCGTTTTCTGACGACGACTAGCTCGCGGCGCGCCGGGTGCTGGGCTTGGCCGGCCGCTCAAGTACACTTGCCGCGTTCGCGCACATATAACTCATGTAATCCATCACGCAGGTGGCATCGTTCGTCTGCCGCCGTCCTGATTGGAGCCGGCCCTTGACGCATCTCGCCGGGCCAGACGCATTCAGTTTCGACGTCGTCGTCTTCGGCGGCGGCGGCCATGTCGGCCTGCCGCTCGCGATCGCGTTCGCAGATCGAGGACTACGCGTCGCGATCTATGACGTCAACGACGTCGCGGTCAAGACGATCCTCGATGGCGATCTTCCGTTCCGCGAAGACGGGGCACAGGACATCCTCAAGCGAGCGCTCGAACGCGGCCGATTGCACGCCACGACCGATCCTCGCGTCGTCAGCGAGGCTGAGCATGTCGTCGTTGTGGTCGGCACACCCGTCGACGGCCATCTCAACCCCAATCCACACACCGTGCTCATCGCCCTGGATGAATGCCAACAGCACTTCCGGCCCGGTCAGCTGCTCGTGCTGCGCAGCACGGTCTACCCGGGTGTGACCGAGCGGGTGGAGCGCCAGCTACGCAAGAACGGCGTCGGGATCGACGTCGCGTTCTGTCCCGAGCGCATCGCCGAAGGTAAGGCGATGGAGGAGCTGTTCACGCTCCCCCAGATCGTCGCGGCCCGCACCGACGAGGTGCGTGCGCGTGCCGCACGGCTGTTCGGGCACCTGACCGACAGCATCGTGGAGCTGCAACCCGAAGAGGCCGAACTCGCCAAACTGTTCACCAATGCCTGGCGTTACATCAAGTTCGCCGCGGCGAACCAGTTCTACGAGATGGCCAACGACCACGGACTGGACTTCGATCGGATCCGCTCGGCAATCGCCCAGGACTATCCACGCGCGGCCGACATGCCCGGCGCCGGTTTCGCAGCTGGGCCGTGCCTGTTCAAGGACACGATGCAGCTCGCGGCGTTCACCGACAACTCCTTCGTGCTCGGACACTCGGCGATGCTGGTCAATGAGGGCTTGCCGCTGTACCTCGTCTCCCACCTGGAGAAGCACCACGACCTGGCCAATATGACTGTCGGCATCCTCGGTATGGCGTTCAAGGGCGAGAGTGACGACATTCGTTCCAGCCTGGCCTACAAGCTCAAGCGGATCCTGCAGTTCAGAGCCAACGCGGTGCTGACCACCGATCCCTTCGTGACAGTTGACCACCACCTGCTGCCACTCGACGAGGTGCTTGCCCAGTCTGACCTGCTCATCATCGCCGCTCCGCACACGCAATACTCGACGGTGGTTACTGACAAGCCGGTGGCCGACATCTGGAACCTGCTAGGCCGCGGGACGCTCGTGTGACTCTGGCGATATCGGTGGTTATCCCCGCCTACAACGAGGGTGAAGCGATCCGGCCGGTGCTGGATCGGATCTTCGAAGCGGTCGAGTCCGACTGCGAGATCCTCGTTGTCGTCGACTTCGACGAGGACACGACCGTTGCGGTGCTGCGCGATTACGCCAAGAGCCAGCCGCGACTTCGGACCCTGGTGAGCACGTACGGCCGCGGACCAGCCAACGCCATCCGGTATGGCATCGACCAGGTCAAGAGCCCCGTCGTCGTCGTCACCATGGCCGACGGCAGCGACGATCCGCGCCAGATCGACGCCCTGGCGCGGCTCGTGGACCGCGGTGTTGTGGTTGCCTGCGCCTCGCGTTACACCTCCGGTGGCCAGCAGGTCGGCGGCCCCATCTTCAAGGCGCTGCTGTCGCGAAGTGCAGGCCGCTCGCTAGGTGCCATCGGTCGCGTCGGCACTCGCGACGCCACGAACAGCTTCAAGGCCTACTCGACCGACTTCATCCACGAAGTCGGCATTCACAGCCGCAGCGGTTTCGAGATCGGCCTCGAGCTGACGGCAAAGGCCCGTAGACTGCGGCGGCCCGTCGCCGAGGTCCCGACGATCTGGCTGGATCGCACCGTCGGGAGCTCGAACTTCGACCTCAAGGCCTGGATCCCCAAGTACCTGCGGTGGTACCGGTTCGCGTTCGGCCCTCAGCTGACGCCGGCACAGGTCGCCGAAGCCGCAGCCGCAATTGCTGATCTCAACAACAAGCCCACTTCGACGGAGCGGACCTCATGAGCACGAACGACAGCCCGACCAAGGTTCTGGTTTCTGGTTCCGCGGGCTTTATCGGCGGCTACATCTGCGAGGAGCTACTTGCGCGCGGGTACTCAGTCGTCGGCATCGACAACTACTCCAAGTACGGCAAGGTCACGAAGTCCTACGACGGCCACGAGCGCTACACCTTCCACGAGGGCGACTGCCAGGACGTGGCGCTCATGACCGAGCTGCTCATGGACTGCGACCACTTCATCGCCGGCGCGGCGCTGATCGGCGGCATCTCCTACTTCCACGCCTACGCCTACGACCTGCTGGCCCAGAACG
>JAOPWD010000187.1 GCA_025965875.1 Pseudonocardiales bacterium | reverse complement strand
TCACTGAACAGTGCGGCGTAGCGGGCCAGGTATAGCGGCCATCCGGCATCGCCGGCGACGGCGTCGGTGACGGCCGGCCAGCCCGGGCCGTGCCGGTCGATGTTGCGGTGTTCGAGCTCTACTCGAGTGCGCTGGGGCGTCTCGGCGACGAAGCGCACCTCGACCTCGCTGGTGTTGTCGGGCTCGGTTTCGATCTGCCACTGCGGGCTGATGTCCCAGCTGAACACCACCCGGTCCGGTGGCTCGTAGGCGAGGATGCGTGCCCAGCGGCACTCGCTGCCGTCAAGGCCGCGGTCGACGATGTGACCGCCGACCTTCGGCTCGAAGACGGTCTCGGCGATCGGCGATCGGAGCAGGTTGTGCTCCGGCGGCTTGAAGTCGCCGAAGCGGTCGGTGAACACGGTGAAGGCCCGTTCGATCGCAGCCTCGACGACGATCTGCCGGCGGACCACTGCAGTCGCGGCTTGGGTCATGATCTCTCCTCTGTCGGTTGCTCGACAACGTCCTTGTAGCTCGCTAACGCTCGGGTCCAGAACACGTCGAGCTGATCGCGCAGCGCACCCACCCCGCTCGGGTTGAGCCGATAGATCCGCCGGGTGCCAGCCGCGTGCTCGATCACCAGGCCCGCATCCTTGAGCACCTTCAGATGCTGGGACACCGCCGGTCGGCTGACGGGCAGCCTCTGGGCCAGCTCGCCGACGGCCTGCGGCCGCTCGGCCAGGCACCCGATGATCGCGCGCCGGGTCCGATCCCCCAACGCGTCCCACCCATCCTCGGATCGGTAAGTCGACACGAACGGTAAGTGTGGCCCTACCATCCACCGCGCGTCAAGAACCCTGCCAACGTCCATGTCAGAGGATGCGTTCAGCCATTCCCTGTAAGGCTGACATCGTCGCCGGCCAAACCTTTACGGCACCTGTGCGTGGGTGTAGTACTGGGAGTCGCCGGTCGTCTCCGTGATGCCGCATTGGGGGATTGCGATGTCCACTCCTTTGCATGCTGGCCCGCTCCGCTCGCGCTGGATCCTCTGCTTCCTTGCTGCTGTAGCCGTGGTCGTCCCAGCCGCGGTCGCCGCGGCCCCTGCGACCGCCGCACCGTCCGCCTCGCGCAACACGATTGCCTGGGTGCCCTGCGAACAGGTGTTCTTCTGCACATCGGTCACGGTGCCGTTGGACTACGACCACCCTGCCGGCAGGCAGATCTCACTCGCGCTGATCAAGCAGCCCGCGACCGACCCGGCGCACCGAATCGGCTCTCTGTTCGTCAATCCTGGTGGGCCCGGTGGTTCAGGCGTGGACTTCGTCCACGACGCCGGCCCTGCCCTGTTCACCCCAGAGGTGCGGGCTCGGTTCGACATCGTCGGTTTCGACCCGCGCGGGATCATCCGGAGCACGCCGCTGCAATGCTTCGACACCGAAGCCCAAGCACTGGCAGTGGTATCACCGTTCCCTTACCCGAACACTCCGCGGAGAACGCAGGTCTGGATCGCCAACGAGCACAAACTTGACTCGGCGTGCGCTGCGCGTCACGCAGCGATCATGAACCACATGGCTACCGCCGATGCCGCGCGCGACCTGGATCGACTCCGGCAAGCCGTCGGCGACCGTGCACTCACCTACTATGGCGCGTCCTACGGCAGCTTCCTCGGAAACACCTACGCCAACCTTTTCCCGAACAAGGTGCGGGCACTGGTCATCGACGGGGTGCTGGACCCAGTGGCGTGGACCACCGGGCGCGGCGACGAGGGCCGCGAAGTGCCGTTCTCAACGCGACTGCACAGTGCAGTCGGAGCCCAGGCCACCCTGAAGGAGTTCTTCCGCCTCTGTGACGCCGCCGGCCCCAATTGCGCGTTCGCCCCGCATGCCGCCCGCCGCTACGCGCAGCTCTACCGAGCATTGAAAGACGACCCAGTGTCAATCGCGAACCCGGATGGAACGACGTTCCAGTACGACGAGTCGTTCCTCATCGTCGACACCCTCGTCACAATGTATGACTCCTCGAGTTGGCCTGATTTCGCCTCCTTCCTCGCTGATCTGGAAACGCGGGCCGACGCCTCAGAGCTAGCCGCGCGACTCTCCGTGTTGCGGCAGCGAACGCAAGCTGTCGACTACTTCAACTTTCTCGAGGGCTTTCCCGGAGTCGCTTGCTCCGACAGCATCAACCCGACCTCGTACTCCGCCTGGACCCGAGCCGCGCGCGCCTCTGCAGGCAGCGACGGCCTGTTCGGACCGATCTGGACATGGGTATCGAGCATCTGCGCGGACTGGCCGGGCCACGACTCGGATCGATATCTTGGCCCATTCACCCACCGGACATCGCGCCCGGTACTGGTCGTCGGCAACCTGTTCGACCCTGCCACTCCCTACCGTGGCGCAGTTACTGCGGCGCGGCTGTTGCCGAATTCCGCGCTGCTCACCGTGCACGGCTGGGGCCACACTTCCCTATTCCTCTCTGCGTGCGCCGATCAAGCGATTGGCCGTTACCTGCTGAAGTCGCAAACACCACCGCGTGGCACCGTCTGCGAGCAGGACGTCGTGCCGTTTACGCAGCCGACGAAAGTCAGCAAGGCAGCCTCGTCACCAGCCGCCGCAACTGCCGTCCCCAATCCCGGATGGTCGTTCTATGCAGGCATGAGCAAGTGACTGCCGTCGGGGTTCTTGCGCCCCTATGCCTGGATCAATGACTCCAGGGGTCTGGCGCTGCTGATCAGATCGGCGTGCCGGTGAACGATCTTCCAGTCGTCCGCTTCCCGCCGAAAGATCGTGGTCACGCCAAGCACCATCGTTTCGTCCGCGTAGCCGCTCACGATCGCGGCCTCGCTGACACCCATGGCGTTGGCGATCGGGACTACCCGTATGCGGACCGCGGCGCGGGCCTGAGCGTCGCTCATGTCCACGCCGCGTTGCGCGCATCGATCCCGGCACCGGCAAGGGAGATCCGACCCGGCCGGGCGAAGTGCCTCGACAAGACGCCAGCCGGCGAGCGGTCAGGCTGCCGGTAGGACGTAGACGCGGCCGGCGAGGCTGACCTGGTGGCGCTGTTGCGTTGATCGTTTGATCCGCGGGCGAGGTTGCGTTGCGTCCGTCGTCGACTGGATTCAGAGGCAGTGCGCGAGGTCGGCGAACGCTGCCGGCAGGCGATCATGGAGTGCGGAGTCGGTCGCGAGTTCGTAGTGGCCGCGTCGTAGATTCTGCACGAACGCGTGGCCGGCGACGATCGTGCGCGCCGAGCGGATCGTC
>JAOPWD010000155.1 GCA_025965875.1 Pseudonocardiales bacterium | reverse complement strand
GGTCAACCACTGACCGACCAACAGGCCTTGCCGCCGGCCCTCGATACCAATGGGAAGCCGACGCTGTGCGTCGAAGCACCGATGCAGGGCGTCGCCGTAGGCCCGAGTGACGCGACGCCTGGGGCTGCATCGCAGACCGTCAACGGCAACTACGGGTTCGCGACGTCGAAGCTCAACCTGTATGCGCCGGGTAACGCGAAGAACCCAGCGCCGAACCACGACCTGGCGCTGTACGCGAACCTCGCCGACAACGGCTACGCCGAGCAGGATCTGCCGCCGATCGATTACATCGTGTCCGTCGACATTCCCAACGACCCGGTTGACGGCAAGCCGATGTACAAGGTCACCAGCGAAGCAGACGTCAACGTCTTCGACGGCAACACCTACCTGCCGCAGGAGAACTACCCGCCGACGACTCTCGCGGCAGCGAATAACCCGGCCGGACCCCCGGACGCCACCCCGCTACCGCCATCACAGCCGCCGTCGCAACAGGCCGGCATCATCTCGCCCTGCGTCGGTGCGCTGAGCACCGTGCATGTGACCAACGATGCGTTCAACGCCGGTGGCGGCAGCCCGTTCGAGGGCTACGACCGACCGTCCTGTGTTGACAAGCTGGTCGCCGTCCGGGCGAACCAGGCAACCGCGCCGAACTTCAACCTGTTCACTGACGTGCCGCTCCCGACGCACTTCTGGGGGCTCACCCTGAACGACCTCGGCCTGACCCTCGACAAGCGCAGTGTCAACTACGGCGAGGCGCAGGGTCTGCCCTTCGTTCCGGTGGGCCTCTACGACTGGGCCGGCCGGCTGGTCGACACAACGCACACCGACTTCAACGGGCTCTACGAGGCGCTCGAGCCGTCGACCGACACCTTCAACTGCCCGGTGCCGGCTGGACCATGCCCGAACATGTATCGCTTCGTGGGCAACGACCCGGGACAACCGGGCGCCTTGAACGCCGACTACAACCCGAGGTTCCGAACCATTGCCACGAACTTCCAGGGCTGGCCCGGGCTGTACACGGTGACCGACGAGGCACCCACGCAGGTGGCTGCCACGGCACTGGCACCGGACACCACGGTGGCCAACCCGACGATGTGCGACCTCGGCGCGACCGTGCCGCAGTTGCTCTCCGTCGACCGGCCGTACACCCGTAAGAACGCGAGCAACGCCGACCGGACCGTCACGGTCAACGGGTTCGGATTCGGTGCTGCGGACGGCGCCCTGAAGCTGAACGGCGCCACAACCGCGACGACATCGTGGACGGACAAGCGGATCACGTTCGTGGTCCCGGCCACAGCTTCCGGGCCACTCACGCTGAGCATCACCAACACGTCCGGTCTCAACAACGTCAACGGGCTCACCGTGCAGGCGCTCGACAGCTTGACCGCGACGAACTCCGCCACTAACCCCCGCCTGTACGAGGTGGGACCGGGCAAGGACTACCTGACGGTGCAGTCCGCACTCGAGGCCGCGTCGCCGACGAATTCCTTGCGCTACAAGATGGTGGTTGTCTGGCCGAACGAGCAGACCAGCGACAACCCGCAGGGCGAGTACACCGAGAACCTGATCGTCCACCACCAGGTGAAGATCCAGGGCGTCGGTCCCGGCGGTTTCGACTCGACGAACACGTTCGTGCCGGGATCGATCATCGACGGCTCGGGATTCAACGCCGACACGGCGAGCGGGACCAGCTGGGTGAGCCTGCTCAGCAGCCTGACCTACTCGGGTAACCCGGCGGTTCCCGACGCGGCCGTAGTGACCGTGCTCGACGATCCCCGCGGTATCGCGTCCGCCGGCTACCCGCTGACGATCGACGGCTTCACGATCACTGGCGGGACCCAGTCGGACTTGCCCGTCAGCATCAACGAGATCAACGGCGGGATCAAGACTCCCTACGGTGCGACCGGCGCGCTCGTCACCCAGGGCGGCGGCGTGTACGTGCACAGCAACGTGCGCAACCTGCACGTGACCGACAACATCATCCGCGGCAACGGCGGCTCCTACGGCGGCGCGGTTCGCGTCGGTACTCCGTACGTCGGCGACAACCGCAACTATGACCTCACCCTGGCGAACAACCAGATCCGCGACAACGGCGGTACCAACCTCGCCGGCGGGATCGGGCTGTTCACCGGCAGCGACGGCTACCAGGTCGCCAACAACGCGATCTGCGGCAACTTCTCTGCCGAGTACGGCGGCGCGATCTCGGCCTTTGGCTATAACGCCAACGCCGGCGGTTCATCCGGCGGGAAGATCACTAACAACCGAATCTGGTTCAACGCGTCCTACGACGAGGGTGGCGGCGTCATGATCGCCGGTGAATTGCCGGCCAACCCGACACAGCTCTCCGCCGGATCAGGTCCCGTCACGATCGACGCCAATGTCATCCAAGCCAACCTGGCCAGCGACGACGGCGGTGGTATCCGCCTCCTGCAGACGAGCGGCTCGCACATCAGCCGAATGAACCCCGAGACGATCAACATCACCAACAACACCGTCGCCAACAACGTCTCGGCCCATGAGGGCGGTGGCATCGCGATAGACGACGCCGCCTTCGTGAACATCGTGAACACCACGGTGGCCAAGAACCTGACTACGGCGACCGCAGTGACCAGCGACGGCACGCCAGCGCCCGCCGGCCTGTCGACGGCCGCGAACAGTGACCCCCTTCAGACGCGCCTGACTAGCCCCACCCTGTTCCCGAACTCGACGACGTTGGCCACGACGCTGTTCAGCAAGCCGACGCTGCTCAACGATGTCTTCTGGGACAACCGGGCCGGCAACTTCAGCGGCGGGTACGTGTACGGCATCGGCGGCAAGCTGCCGGACGGCACGGACAACTCGGTGAACAACTGGGACATGGGCGTCGCTGACACTCCCGGCGCGCTGCTGGACCCGACTCACTCGGTCGTCCAGGTGAGCGACGGCACGACACCGTCACTGACCAACACCGACGCCGACCCGCTCTTCGCGGCGAACTACGACGTGACCGTGAACGTCCTCGCCTCCCGGACGTACCCGGCGTTCCGTCAGTCGGTGATCATCGCCCAGTTGCTGCCGCCGACGCTGATGGGCAACTACCACCTCAAGACGGCTATCCCGGCTTCTTCAGCCCGCGGCCGCGGCGCGGCCAACGTGGTCGTGAACTGGGGAACCGGTATCAACCGATTCAGCTACACGGTGTCGGCGCCTGCGGTGGATATCGACGGCGACGCCAGACCGACGGTGACCCTACTGCCCCTGTTCAGGCGCTATGACGCCGGATCAGACCAGATAACCCCGCCACCACCCGGCGCCGCCGGTCCGATCACTCCCCTGCAAGTAATCATCCCCCCTCGGAGCACGCGATGACCGACAACTCGTCCGCAGCCGGCCCCTCGCGCCGTCGTTTCCTCGCCGGCGGGGCAGGCCTCGTGGGTGGCACGCTGCTCGGGACGCGCCTACTGCTCGCCGCTCCGGCGCACGCGGCCCCGTTTCGCAACGCGCCGGCCGTGGTGCATCCCAAGAAGCAGATGCACCTGGCCGGCACCGATGGCTGGGTCTCGATGCCAGCCAACGCACCGGCGGACCCACCGTTCTTCCCCGACTCGCTGGCGCCCGCCGGCGGGTTCAACACCTACGTGTTCGGGTTCCGCGACGTCACCGGGATGAGCGCGACCCAGGTGGCCGCGCAGCGCGGCAAGGCACAGATCAGCGCGCCGATGCTGTCCTTCGACGAGGAAGACGACATCTACCTGACCCTGACCAACCTGGGCCTGCAACAGCGCCCCGACCTGTTCGACGGGCACACGCTGCACTGGCACGGATTCGTCAACGCCGTCCCGCTCTTCGACGGAGTTCCCGAGCTCTCGCTCGCGGTCCCGATCGGTCGAGACTTCACGTACTTCTACCGGCCGCACGACGCGGGCACGTACATGTACCACTGCCACTTCGAGGACGTCGAGCACGTGCAGATGGGCATGACGGGCATGGTGTTCGTGCGGCCCACGCAGAACAAGACACCGCTGCACGCCGGCGAGCGCTATGCCTACAACGACGGCGACGGCTCGACGGCCTATGACCGCGAGTTCGCGTTCATGATCACCGAGCTGTGGTCGGCGGCGCACTACCGCGACGCACACATCCAGGTCAACGACTGGACCGACTACGACCCGAGCTTCTGGCTGCTCAACGGCCGCGCCTACCCCGACACGGTCGCCCCGAACGGCAACCCAACGTCGACCGCGGCCGGCCGCCTGCAGTACCAGCCGATCTCGTCCCAGATCACGTGCAACGTGGGCGACCGCGTGCTGCTGCGGATGTCCAGCCTCGGCTACCAGAACCACGCGATGTCGGTCGACAACATCGACCTGACGATCGTGGCGAAGGACGCCAGCCTGCTCAAGGGCCGCGACGGCACCAAGAACTACATCACCACGAACACTGTCGACGTCGGCCCCGGTGAGAGCCGTGACGTGATCTTCGTAGCGCCGAGCCCGGGCACCTACCTGCTCTACGACCGCAAGTACTCCTACCTGGAGAACGGCGGCGGCCCTGGCTACGGCGGGATGTTGACCAAGATCATCGTCGGCGCCCCGGGCACGTACGCCCCGCAGACCGTCGCGAACGCCTGACCGGCTCGACCGAGGAGATCCGATGAAACTCTCAAGGCGAATCAGCCGACGGCGGGTTGCCATGTTCAGCGTGGCGAGCATTCTCGCGCTCGGCACCGTGGCGGTCTGGCCGAACTCGGCCTCGGCCGACAGCTCGGAAGGCATGGAGTGTCAGACCAACGCGCATTCGACGTTCTCGTTGACTGCCAGCGACGGCTACATCTCGACGCCGGACGGCAACTCGATCTACATGTGGAGCTACCGCAACAGCTCCGGCGGCTTCCAGTTGCCTGGGCCGACACTGTGCGTCACGTCGGGCGACGCCGTGACGATCGTGCTGCACAACGCGCTGCCTGAGGCGACGTCTGTCGTGTTCCCGGGCCAGACCGGCGTCAAGGCCAACGGCAACCCGGCGCAGCCCCAGTTCGACACGGGGGGATCACTCATTTCCCTCGTGCAGAGCGCCCCGTTCGACGGGTCGGTGACCTACACGTTCACGGCCGGTAGCCCCGGTACCTATCTCTACGAGAGCGGTACGGACGTGAACAAGCAGGTGCAGATGGGCATGTACGGAGCGCTCGTCGTGCGTCCGGTCGGGCACCCGGATCAGGTCAACGACCGCGCGGACTCGAGATTCACGCTCGGCAAGGAGTACGTCTTCCTGCTCTCCGAGGTGGACCCTGCTGTGCACGTGGATGTCGAGCGCAACCAGCCGATCGACTGGAAGACCTACACGGCGCGCTACTTCATGATCAACGGGCGCAGCATGCCCGACACGATTGCCCCGAATCACGCGTCCTGGCTGCCATCGCAGCCGTACGGGGCGCTGGTGCACATCAAGCCCTACGACTCGGTGTCGAACCCGTATCCGGCCACCATCCGGTATCTCAACGCCGGCACGGTCAACTATCCGTTCCACCCGCACGGCAGCGACGAGCGGGTCATCAACCGCGACGGGCATCCGCTGGCGGGGCCGACCGGTCAGGACCTGTCCTACCTGAAGTACGACATCGACGTCGGTCCCGGCCAGGGCGTGGACGTGCTCATGGACTGGCGCGACGTCGAGCAGTGGAACCCGGCCACCAACCCGATCCCGACCCAAATACCGGCGATCACCGATCAGCTGCTGCCGGGCTCGGACACCTGGTTCAGCGAGAGCGGTTACCTCGGCACCAAGAACGCACTGCCGGCCTACACCACCTCGAACAACCAGTGCGGTGAGTACTACCACATCGCGCACAGTCACGCGCTCGAACAATCCACCAACTACGGCGCAGCCTTCGGCGGCATGATGACGCTCTTCCGCGTCGACCCGCCGTCCGGCTGCACAGCACAGTAAGGGTCGAGGCGATGACACTCCACATCAGCGGACGTTTCGCGCAGCGGGCGGCACACCGCCCGACGCGTCGGGCCATAGTCACCGCGATCACGGCGAGCGCACTCGTCGGCGCAACTATGCACGCCGCACCCGCGGTGGCTGCTCCGGTGCGGGCCGCGGCCCACGCCGGGCACGTCGCCGCGGCAGCGCCGCTGCGTGCCGTGCAGAGCGCGCCGAGTGGCAAGCTGACCGCACGCGGCTGCGCGGCCAGTGCCGGGGCGGCGAGTTGCGACCTGTACGCCATGACCGGCACCGCGTCGGTGACCGGAACGTCCATCCCGATCTGGGGATTCTCGACGACGGGCGCGGCCGGGTCGGCCACGGCACCGGGACCGCTGCTCGTCGTGCACCAGGGCGACAACGTGTCGATCACGTTGCACAACCAGCTGGCCGGCCAGGCCGTCTCCCTGGCGCTGCCCGGCCAGGCGGCCGGCGCACTGTCGGGCACGGCCGGTGATGACGTCACCGGCGTGGCGACAGGTGGCACGCGCAGCTACACCTTCACCGCCAATCGACCGGGCACCTTCCTCTACGAGGCCGGCCACACCGCGGACGGCGCCAGGCAGGTGGCCATGGGCCTGGCCGGTGCGCTCGTCGTGCTGGCTGCAGACGGCACGGCCTACGGCGCCCAGGCACCGATGCCCAACACCGCCTACGACGACGAGGCAGTGCTGGTGCTCAGCGAGATCGACCCGGCCCTGAACGCGGCGCCGCTGACGTTCGACATGCGCAATTTCGCGCCGAAGTACCGCCTGATCAACGGCAAGGCATTCCCGACGACGGACCCGGTCAGCACCGATCAGGCCCACACCGTCCTGCTGCGCTACGTCAACGCCGGTTCGCAGATGCACGCGATGAGCGTGCTCGGCGGCAACCAGGTCGAGATCGCGCAGGACGCTCACCCGATGAGGTTCACCACCACGGTGACGGCCGAGAGCATCGAGCCCGGCCAGAGCCTCGACACCACCGTGAAGATGCCGACCGGTCCGGAATCCAAGCTGGCGCTCTACGAGCGTGCGGGCCACCTCGACAACAACGGCCAGACCAATGGTGATCCGTTGCAACTCTCGTTCGGCGGGATGCTCACCTTCCTCGACACCAACGCGCCCGCGCCGAGCACGGACGGCGTCGGACCGGTTTCGTCGCACATCGCGGTGTCACCCAACCCGTCTGACGGGCTCTCGAACGTGACCGTGACCGCCGATCTGAGCGATGTGACCACGGGTGGTTCTGCCGTGACGCAGGCTGAGTTCGTCGTCGACGACGCAGTGTCGACCGGTGTCGGTTTCGGCGTCGCCATGGGCGGCGCGTTCGGCAGCGTGACTGTCTCCGGCGCCACGGGCACCATTCCGGCCACCCCAGCGGGCGGCGCACCGTGTGTGCCTGCTA
>JAOPWD010000139.1 GCA_025965875.1 Pseudonocardiales bacterium | reverse complement strand
ACCACCGATCGCGCGCCCGGTTCCGCCAGCGATGGCGAGGATCGCGCCGACCACGATGGCAATGATGCCCAACGTCGTGATAATCGCGATATGGGCCAGGATGCCGATGATAAGCAGGACGACACCTAGAACAATCATCACAGTTCCCTTCGTTTTGTCCGCCACGTTGCGGTTCTCCGGACACGTACCCGGCCAACCCGACTGACTAACCTGCGTTTCACGTTCCGGACGTCGCTGACCGAACCGTCAGGTATCGGGTGTCATGCTCGACAGATGCTGACGGCGGTGGTGACGGAGTCGCTCGAGCGGCGACTTGTGTCCCGGCGGCTGTATCCGGCCCTCGCGGCAGGGATCCTCGCCGCTGCCGCCATCGGCACCGGTCTAGGTGTCGACTACACAGCGGGGTCGTGGGCCGAGCGCATCGACGCAGCGGTGGACGGCCGGTTGATCGCCCGCTTCGGCCGCCAGGTCGGACTGGTCCGTGGGGTAGCCGATCTCGGCGGCCCGGCAGTGGTCCTGCTGGCCGTCTCGGCGCTGGTGGTCGCGATGCTCGCGCTGGGACGCCTGCGCGGCGCCCTGCTCGCGGTCATGGCCCCGGCGGTCGCCACGCTGATCACCGAGGTGATCCTCAAGCCCTTGGTGGGTCGGATCCATCTCGGGCAGGCCTACCCCAGCGGTCACGCGACCGGGTTCTGCTCGGTGGCATTTGTCGTCGTCGTGCTGGCTCTGGACCAGCGTCCGCGCCGGCTGCCACGTCCGGTCCAGACAGTCGTGTGCGGGGCCGCGCTTGCGCTCGTCGGCTGCGTTTGCGTCGCGCTGGTAGCGGCCCAGTATCACTTTGCGACGGACACCATCGGCGGGGTGTGCGTGGCGCTCGTAACGGTCCTGACGGTGGCGGTCGTGATCGACGAGGTCGCCGATCGACGCACGAAGCACCGGCTGGACAATCGAGCCACTGATGGTCACCGTGCCGTCGACTGAGCGCATCACCCGCTTCGGTCGGCACTTTCGCTCCGCCCCGGGATGGGCCGCGGTCCTGCTTGTCGCCGGGATCAGCTACGCCGCACGCAAGCGGCAGGGCCGGCAACCGTAGTCATGGGCTCATCCACATATGGCACCGCTCAGCCCAGCGCGGCGACGATTGTGGGCAGGCTGCGCGGGTCGGCCTGGATCAGCAGCGTCGTGAGCACGGTGTCTTCCCACCGTTGCAACTCGTCACGGATCTTGGCGACGGGGCCGATCAACGCGATGTCCTCGATCAACGAGGTGGGTACGGCGGCGACCGCGTCGGCCTTCTGGCCGGCGAGGAAGAGTTGCTGGATCTTCTCGACCTCGTCGGGATAGCCCATCCGGCTGAACGCGTCGGCGTGGAAGTTCATCGATTTCGCACCCATGCCACCGATGTAGAGCGCGATCGACGGCCGGATGCGGTCGGCCGCAGCCTCGACATCGTCGTCCGGCACGACCGGCAGGAACGCGGGAACCTCGAAGTCCTCGAGTGTGCGGCGAGCTCCGGGCCGGGCGAATCCTTCGGCGAGGGCGTCGCGGTAGAACTCGTCGGACTTGGGCGAGAAGAACATCGGCAGCCAGCCGTCGGCGATCTCGGCGGCGAGCGCGACGTTCTTCGGCCCCTCTGCGCCGAGGAAGATCGGGATGTCCTCGCGCAGCGGATGCACCGTTGACTTCAGTGGTTTGCCGAGACCAGTGCCGCCTGGATAGGGCAGTGGGTAGAACTCGCCGTCGTGGGTCACCGGCTTGTCACGCGCCAGGATCGAGCGGATGACCTCGATGTACTGACGGGTGCGGGCCAGCGGCTTTGGGTACGGCTGGCCATACCAGCCCTCGACGACCTGCGGGCCCGACGCCCCCAAGCCGAGGATGAACCGCCCGCCGCTGAGGTGGTCGAGCGTCATCGCGGCCATCGCCGTGGCGGCCGGCGTCCGGGCTGAGATCTGCAGGATGTTGGTCCCGAGCCGCACGGTCGAGGTCGCAGCACCCCACCAGGCCAGCGGAGTGAGGCAGTCCGAGCCGTAGGCCTCCGCCGTCCAGATCGAGTCGAAGCCGAGCTTCTCAGCCAGTCCGATCGCGTCGGTGACGCCGGGCGGTGGGCCGGCCGACCAGTATCCGGTGTGATAACCCAATTTCACGGTGCTGCGCTCCTGCCAAAGATCGTGGTCGGACACTCGATGTTGCCCGGCAAGTGGTACCACAGGATGCCGGGCGCCGGCATGGCCAGAGTCCGGCCCGGAGCGCGGCCTGAGCGCGTGACGAGGTTAAGATCGCGCGGTCCGCCCGGTTTGTCCGGACGAAACTTGCGGGTCTGTGCCAGCGCGTCTTAGCGTGCCTGAAGACACGTCGATCCGTCCCGATCAGCGAACGGTTGAGTCGGCTCCCGACGCGCTCCGGAGGTTCGACGTGACCGACATTGCGCCCCGCTTCGAGCTGCCGTCACCTGGCGGCGTCGCCTGGCTCGACGTGTCCGTCGAAGATTCCGACGGCAACCTGGGGCGCAAGCGGACGGGACCACTCGGCCTGCAGATCACGCCGCTGGCCCAGTCCCGCGCCCCGTACTTCTTCAAGGGCGCCCGGCTGCGTGGCACCCGCTGCATCTGGTCGGCCGCGACAGTGAGCGGCGCCGAGTTGTATCGGGCGCCCAGGACGTTGGCCAGCCAGCACGGTGACGGGTACATCCACCTGCTCGCCCGCAGCGACTGCCCAGGTTCGGTGTTCGACCCCGCGGGGACACCGCTGCAGGGTGCGATGCGGATCATCGAGCCGGCCGAAGAGGTCGTCGAGCAGTTCGTCGCCAATGCGCATCTGTACACACTCAACGTGCCGCAAGCCGCCATTGGCATCGAGCCGGGCAGCCTCGCTGCGATGCTCGACCGGACCTTCGAGCTCACCCCGTTCCAGAGCCAGCTGTTGCGCTCGGCCGTCAGCCTGCTGCTGGTCGGCGGCGACGAGCTCAGCAGCTCGGCCAGTCTGGTCGGCGTCGATCGCTATCTCGCCTCGCTCACCGGCCTGCTGCTGCGCACCGCCGTGCGCAAGCCCGAGGCGGAGCTCGAGCACATCGCCTCGGTTCGGGCGCGGACCGACGCGATCATCTACGAACAGGCCGCGGACCCGTTGCTGACGCCCGCCACGATCGCCGCGCAGTTGAACATCTCGTTGCGCCAGCTCTACCGCGCGTTCAACGGCACCGACAGCCCGGCCGCGCGGATACGCAGCCGGCGCCTCGAACGTGCCGCCGAACTGCTGTCCGCTCGCAGTGTGCAGCCACATGTCGAGCGAGTGGCGCAGCAGTGCGGCTTCGTCTCGGCCGAGTACTTCTCGCGCGCGTTCCGCCGCGAGTTCGGGCTGAGTCCGCGTGCCTACCGCGCCGCGCACAAGGACCGGCCGGCCAACGAGAATGCCGTCAGTATCTGACCAAGACAGGCGCCGCTCCGCAGCCCCGACTCCGCCGGTCGGTATCGTTCACCCGCCCGAGCGATCACGTCTCGGGGCGGTAGCTCAGCTGGTTAGAGCAGGGGACTCATAATCCCTGGGTCGTGGGTTCGAGTCCCACCCGCCCCACAATCTCGGCAAATACCGGTCATCCAAGCGAGCAACTACGCACCGCCACGACACGCTGACCACGATGGGCATCGAGGGCTTCGCCGAGCGCGCCCGCCACGAACTACAGGCCACCGGCGCGACCGCCCGCTAACGCACCGTGTAGACCACAACGAGCTCACCGCCCAAGAGCCCCAGATCGCGCGGCTCGCCCGCGGCGGGCTGTCCAACCCGGAGATCGGCACCCGGCTGTTCATCAGCCCTCGTACCGTCAAATATCACCTGCGCAAGGTCTTCACCAAGCTCGGCATCACCTCACGCATCGAACTCGAGCGTGCCCTGCCAGCGACCAGACCACCGTCTCGCCGCTCTAGCCCGACCCGCCCTGTGCCGGTCGGCGCGCTGTCCGATCACGACTGCCCACTCGCGCTGCCACTGGCGGATGCGAGGGCGTGCCTGCGGGAATGACTCTCGCGGAGATGGCATTGGCCCAAGGAGTACGGCCGCGAACACCGAGGAGTTACAGCATGGGCACCTGGTCAAGCGCAACGACAGAGACGCACTTGCGAACCACCCGACGACTCAGCGTGGTCAACCCGGCGTCTCCAATGATCGCAGCCCGATGACTATCGGTACACCCTTCCCGAGGCTGCCGCTAACCAGCCGAACGCTGCTGGGTGACGTGGGTGGCAGCCCGTTACCAATCGAGGGATGGCGTCTCTATCACCGGATGCAATCGAATGGTCGACGCGTCATCGAGATCAATGATGTTGCCGGCGATCTCGTCGGGCTGATCACCAGCACGAATCTGCCGATGCTGTCGGTCGACGCCGCCTGGCGAGGGCGCAGCGAGCTCGTCGACGACACTCGCCAATGGTGGGCGCTAGCTTTCGGGCACGCGTCGGCAGGTGACGACGATCCCGCCGTGACCTTCAGTAGGCGGCTTGGACCGAGCCGGCACATACGCCGAACCGTGGTGCGGCCGCCGCGGGTGCATGGGTTGTGGGTTGCCGCCGTGCCAGGCCTGTACAGCTCAGTCACCTGTCGCCAGGGCACCGAGCACCGCATCCGGCGCCTCGCCGCCGTCCCGCGACTGCAAGTACATGACTAGCACCGGTCTTGGCTCCGGACCCCTGCGTCGTGGCTGCGATGTGGGCCGGGTGGCGCCGTGACGGCCGCGGAGTGGAACGGTGTGATCAGCGAGGTCACCGTCGCGCCCGGCGAGGCCGCTCGGAGTCGCGTGTCCGGCGCTGTGAATGCGGTATCGCG
>JAOPWD010000086.1 GCA_025965875.1 Pseudonocardiales bacterium | reverse complement strand
CCGAGTCTGCAAGGTCCGGCGCGCTCGGCATATGTCGCGCAGCCCATCAGCGGTCCCGCGAAGTATGTGTCGCGCAGCCATTCCTGCCTTCCTGGGACCGACCTAGATTTCGTCAGCGTTACGACATCCGACGAGGGCTCTTCGCATTCGTCAACGGTCCCCGGACCCAGACCTTGGAGTATCAATGGAGCGCAGGCAAGGTAAGAGCGCCAGGCGAGGCGCCGCGAAGGGTGCTGTACTCGCAGTGTCGTTCGCGATGGTGATCTCGGCGTGTTCGTCGGCCGGTACCTCGTCGAAGAAATCATCTGGTAGCAGCGGCGGCTCGATCGCCGCCGCCGGCACCGCCTACGATGTGGCGGCGGTGAACGCTGAGGTGGCGAAGTACACCACGCGCCCCACTTCCATCGGTATCGACGCCAAGGTCAAGGGAGTCGTCCCGACGGGCAAGACCATCATGTACCTGCAGTGCGGCGCGCCGTCCTGCAAGGACGCGGGCGACTACCTCGAGGCCGCGACCAAGGCCGTCGGTTGGACGCTGAAGCGGGTCAACGCGGGCATCTCGGCTGAGACAGTAAAGGCCGCGTGGGGCCAAGCCGTCACCGAGAAGCCAGACGGCGTGGTTGCCTCCGGCTTCCCCCGCGTCTTGTTCGAGGACGAACTGGCGAAGCTCAAGGCATTGAACATCCCTGTGGTTGACCAGATCGTCGGTGACGTGGCCGGCAACGGTCTGTCGCTCGTTCTCGCTGATCCGACGGATCAGGCCGCGACCGGCACTCGCCTGGCACAGTACATCCTGAAGCAGAACAACGGTAAGGCGTGCGAGGCATTGGCCGTCATCACCTCGGCGTATACCAGCCTGAGTAACACCAACAAGGCGTTCGGTGCAGCCATCACGGCCGCATGCAGCACGTGCAAGGTGGATGACCTGGACGTGCCGGTGACCAGCCTCGGCACCGACCTGCCCAGCCGGGTGACCAGCTACTTGAGCAAGCATCCGAAGGTCAAGTGGGTGTATATGGGCTTCAGTGACATGGTCACCGGACTGCCGGCCGCACTCAAGGCCGCGGGTCTGGGCGACGTCAAGGTCGTCACCTACGACGGCAACGCCACCACTCAGGCCTACCTGAAGAACAACCAGTCTCTGGTGGCCATGGATCAATACCCAGCGCCAGAGATCATGTGGCGCTCGGTGGACTTCTTCATTCGCACGATGCTGGGTGAGGACACCGCGGTCGACAGCGCACACACGTTGCCGGTGTGGGTTATCGACGGCGCGCAGGTACCTTCGACCACGGGTTCCTTCCCCGCCGTCGAGGCGTTCGAGTCGCAATACAAGGCGCTCTGGAACGTCACCTGATCCGAACGCTCGTGGCGTGCGATCCAGGGAGGGATCGCGCGCCACGAGCAGTCAACGGCTCGGTCGACCGACGCACCGCGACCCAAGGAGCACAACCCAGATGGACCTTCAGCTCAGCGGCCGCACTGCGATCGTTACCGGTGGACGGCGCGGCATCGGCCTAGCCATTGCTCGCCGACTTGTCGAGGAAGGCTGCCACGTCAGCATCCTGTCCCGCGAAAGCAACGCCCTGGCCGAGCCGCTCGCGCTGCTGGCCGACTTGGGACTAGGGAAAGCATTCGGAGCGACCGTTGACCTCACCGACGGGGACGCGTACCGATCGTGTCTCGAGGGTGAGGTCGCTCGGCTCGGTGGACTCGACATCTTCGTTCACAACGCTTCTGGCGCCGCCGGATTCGACGAAGCTGGCTGGCAACGCAACCTGCAGACAGACATCTTCGGCCTCACTCGTGCAGCCGATGTGGTGGTGCCCGCGATGCGCGCCAGCGGGGGCGGGTCGATCGTCGCGCTGTCATCCATCGCCGCGCAGGAGGAGTTCTCCAACTCCAACAGCTTCGGGCCGATGAAGGCCGCGATGACCGTGTTCGCGAACAACCTCGCGCAGCGGGTCGCCGCCGATGGGATCCGGGTCAACATCGTCTCGCCGGGCCCCGTGGAGTATGCCGGTGGCAGTTGGGAGCGGGTCCGACGCGCTGACCCTGAGAGGTTCGCGTCGATCGTGGCGCGGATGCCGTACGGGCGGATGGGCACCGAGGACGAGATCGCTGATGTGGTCGCGTTTCTCGCCTCGCCCCGCAGTTCGCTCGTAACCAGCACGAACCTCGTCGCTGACGGGGGATACACCAAGCGCTACAAATTCTGATGCCACGGTCGGTCGTCATCGTGGCCGGCGGCCACGCCTACGACTCCGCGGCCTTCGCACGGATGTGGGCCCGAGTCGCCCCCGAACGGCACACGATCTTTCCCAGAGAATCCCTCGCTGCCGCCCTCGATACAGCGCTGGCACAACAATCAGTGCTCGTCCTATACGACCTGTCCGGCATCGACGTCACGCGAGGCCAGCCGGTAGTCGTCCACCAGCCGCCCTCCGACGTGCTACGTGGGTTCGCCGCACTGAACGCGGCCGCTACCCCGATTCTCGCCATGCACCACGCGCTCGCGTCCTGGCCGACATGGCCCAGCTACGCGGAACTGCTGGGCGGACGATTTCACTACCAGGCAGGCACGCTGCGCGGCGAACAGTGGCCGGCCTCGGGCTTTCGACTCGATGTCCGGCAAGGAATCGCGATCGAGACCACGGCGCATCCGATCTGCACGGGGCTGGCCCGCGGGTTCGATCTAGTCGACGAGCCCTACCTTTGTCCGATCTTCGCCAACGAGGTCACCGTCTTGATGACTACTGACGCGCCGCGCGAGGACACGTTCTATGTGCCGGTGGACTCCTCCGTGGCCGGGCATCCGAACGAGCGCCGAGGCTGGCGACACCCGCCGACACCGCCGGCCGCGGTGTGGTGCCGTGACGATGGACGCCTGCGACTGGTGTACGTCCAGCCGGGACACAACGCGAGCACTTTCGATGACCCGAACTACCGACTCCTGCTCAGCAACAGTTTGGTCTGGCTGTCTGAATGCGGTGATTGACCGCTACTGGCCGGGGACCTGGCAGCGCAGATATGTGGCCGAGCCACATGGGTAGCCGACGGCGATGTATGGCGGTGCCATATCTCCCTGCTAGCGGGAAATATGTCGTTTTTGTTAACCAGACAAGTACTGGGCTTGGTTGACACCCGTTCACAGCGGCCTAGCATCGAAGCACGATGTGGCACCGATCACACGCGCGCAAGCGGATCTGGGCTCCTTTACGCGTCCGATGACAGGGGGAGAACCGCGTGACGATCACGCATCCGGGCGAGCCAGCGCCCGACGCGGCGGCCGAAGAGCTAGACCGGCAATGGTCGGCCCACCAATGTTCGAAGCAGTTCTTCGATGCCGTGAGCGAGCTGACCAACGCGGCCGACGCCGCTGCGTTGTGGGTCATCTTGGCCACCAGTGCTCGCGATCTGGTCCGCGCCGACTGTGGCATCGTC
>JAOPWD010000519.1 GCA_025965875.1 Pseudonocardiales bacterium | reverse complement strand
GGGACAACGTCGCGTCGGTCGTCAAAATCTTCGGCCGCTGACCGGCTAATCGGCTCAGCCGGATGAGCAGCTCCCCCGCATAACTCGTCGGGCGGACGCTGTCGCGGTCCTGGCGGTGGCAGCTGCGCTGCGCGTTCGCCCCTCCGATGCTGGTCGTGGCCGACGTGTCGGGCCAGCACGCGGTGGTGTTTCCCGAGTCACTTGCACTCGCGTTCGGCGCATGGGTAGTGCGCCGCCCGGAGATCACCGTCTCTCGATGGCGCATCGCCGTGCTGCCCTCGGTGTGCGCGGCAGTCGGGGTAGCGGCGACCAGGATGCCCGGGCCGCGTTGGCTGGTAGCGATCGGTGTGCTGACCTTCGCTCTAGTGTTGCTGCAACTCACGCGCTGCCGCGTCTCGCCCGCAGTGTCTGCTGGGGTGCTGCCGGTCGTCTTCGATGTACGCGAGCCCGCATACTTCATCAGCGTCGTCGTCCTGTGCACAATCGTGGCAGCGACGACACCCCGTGGCACAGCACCGGTGCGGCTCGAGCGGTGGATGCCGTCCCGGGTCGCCGTGTCTTGGGTGATCGGGGCGACCTGGATCGCCGTGGCCGGGGCGAGCTCGATGCCGCCGATCGCCGTTGCGCCACCACTGCTCGTCGCGTCGCTCGAGTACGTCGTCGCTGGCGCTGGTCCGGGAACGTCCTGGCTACGACGCTGCGTACTGCTCGCGGCTGCCGGTTTGGTCGGTGCCTCGTGCCTGCGCTGGATCCCGATCGAGTGGGCAGCCGGCACGGTGGCGGTCGTGGTCGTCGTACTGATGGCCATCGCATTCGCGCTGCCGTTGGCGCCGGCGTTGGCAGTCTCTCTGGTCCCTTTCGTTGCGGAGGTCTCCGATCCCTTGACAGCTGCCGGCGCGATCGCGCTCGGCGCGGCCGTGATGCACCTCAGCGGGTGGGCAGTCCTCGTCGCCGGGCCCAGGCTGGTTCACGGGTGGCGCAAGAGGCGGCTGCATAAACACCCATCCGACACGGCGCGTGTCCTGTCCCCCGAGGCCGGGTAGGCGGGCGCACGAGAACGTGGAACGCTCGCAGCTGGCGATCGCGACGACACGCTCCAAACGCCGCGCGGAAACGAATCTCAGGAACCTAGTTGTCGCTCGGACACCGAAATCCGGCGAGGAATTCGTGCGCGCAGCTGACTTTCGACGGCGCCATGACCGAGACACGATTGAGACGAGTGGGTGGGCCGCAGCGGCCGCGAGTCAGCTAGGACAGCACGCTGCGTCGAGCCGCCAGGTCGACAGATCGTCGAGGGGGTCGGGTGCACGTGGACGGACCCCATCCCGACCGCCTCTGCGGGCAGATTGCCGCCCCGACTGCGAGTGCCAACGCCGACACGAACACGAACGGTCCGAGTCTCGCGAAGGCTGATCTGAACCCGGCCGGTCCCGCGCACAGGGATGGGCCCGGTCCTGAGGAGCACTGGCGTGATCCGGCTTCCGCGGTGCCATGCGAATGGGCGCTCTAGCCGAGCTTCGATGGATCGCCGAGTGAGGTATGCGCAGCCGTGGGCATCGGATGGCCGCCAGGGCCGGATCAGCCACGACGTGCTGTGGGCTGCGCTCGTCGGCGGGGTCAGCGCTGCGCTCACCCTGCTCACCCGCTGGCTGATCATCCGAGCAGCGGCGCTCGCCACCGGCGACGGCGCGCTGAGTGGGTTGGTCGCCCGCTCGTCGCCGTACTATGACGGCCTGCCGATCGTCAGCCGACTGGTTCTGCCCGCGGTCGGCGGTCTGGTCGGCGGGCTGCTGATCGCGAAGACCGCCCCGGAGACGAGCGGCGACGGCGTCCGTCAGACCCGTTCGGCGTTGGCAGCCGACGGATCGATCAGGGCACGGGTGCTGCCGGTGCGCGCGGCGGCGACCACGCTGTGCATCGGATCGGGTGGTTCGGCCGGCACCTTCGGTCCGATCGTGCACCTCGGCGGCGCGGTCGGCTCGACAACCGCCCGGCTGCTGAGGCTGCCGCCCGATCGCGCGCCGTTGCTCGTCGCGGCCGGCTCCGCGGCGGCGATCGCGTCGCTGCTGGGTGCACCGCTCGCCGGCGCATGCTTCGCGCTGGAGGTGCTGCTGCTCTCGGCGGCGCCGCGCGCCGTGCTCGCCGTGGTCACCGCCGCGGCGGTCGGCGTCCTCGTGCGGTCAGCGGCAGTCGGCACTCAGCCGTTGTTCGACGTGCATCCGGGGCCGACGCCGGCCGGAGCCTATCTGCTCGCACCGATCCTGGGCCTGGTGTGCGCTGCGGTCGCCATGGCGTTCGTGCGCCTGCGCGCCTACGTCGAGCGGGTATGCCTCGTCGCGTGGCGCGGTCCGCCGTGGCTGCTGCCCGCGCTGGGTGGCGCACTGCTCGGTCCGCTGCTCGTCGCGGCTCCGCAGCTGTGGGGCGTAGGCCTGCCGGCGGTGCAGGCGGCGCTCGTCGGCCACTTCACCCTGTCGCTGCTCGCCCTGCTGCTCGTCGGCAAGATCGTCGGCAATTGCTTGACGGTGGGCACCGGCGCGTCAGGTGGCATGTTCACCCCGCTGCTGTTCAGCGGGGCGATGCTCGGCTGCGCGGTCGCCGCGGCCGCGACCGATCTCGGCCTGCCCGCTCCGACAGCGGTGTTCGGCCTGAGCGCGATGGCCGGCGTCGCGGGAGCGGCGGCCGGCGCACCGCTGGCCGCGTCGCTGCTCGTGCTGGAGACGACCCGGGCACCTTCGATCGTTGCACCGCTGCTGATCGTGGCCGCGGTGTCCACGCTCGTTGTCCGGTTGTTCCAGCGACACAAGGGCAGCGCGGTGAACTTGTGCCGACGCTCGGCTAGTACGCCCGCGCAGCCGAAGGGAGACTGGGTGCAGCCGTAGCGGCTGAACCGTCCGGCAGGTCTGTAGGGCTACATCGTGACCCGTCGCAGGGTCGACGAAGGAGAAATCAGGATGACCGCGATATCAGATGACGAGTTCCTGTTCACCTCCGAGTCGGTGACCGAAGGTCATCCCGACAAGATGGCCGACCAGATCTCCGACGCGATCCTCGACGCCGCCCTCGAGGCCGATCCGTACTCGCGGGTGGCCTGCGAGACGCTGCTCACGACCGGCCTCGTCGTCGTCGCCGGCGAGATGACCACACCGGTGCAGTTGGACATTACGAGCATCGTCCGCGAGACGATCCACCGGATCGGCTACACCGCCGCGTGCGGGTTCGACGGTGCTGCATGTGCGGTGATGTCGGCGATCGGGGTGCAGTCGACCGACATCGCGCAGGGTGTCGACACCGCCCACGAGATCCGGGTGTCGGCCAGCGAGGATCTCTACGACCGGGTCGGCGCGGGCGACCAGGGGATGATGTTCGGCTACGCGACGAACGAGACGGCCGAGCTCATGCCGATGCCGATCGCGCTGGCGCACCGGCTCGCTCTGCAACTCGCGACCGTGCGCAAGAACGGCGACGTCGCGGGCCTGCGGCCGGACGGTAAGACGCAGGTCACCGTCCGCTACCAGGGCGGCCGGCCCGTCGCCGTCGAGAAGCTGCTGATCTCGACGCAACACGACGAGGGTGTGGAGGACGCGCTGCCCGACGCCCTGTGGGACGCAGTGGTTACGGCGGTGCTGCCTGCAGACTTCTACGATTCGGCCGAGCTGCGTCGCAACTACTTCGTCAACCCGACCGGACGCTTCGTCATCGGCGGACCGGTCGGCGACGCCGGGCTCACCGGCCGCAAGATCATCGTCGACACGTACGGTGGCTTCGCCCGGCACGGTGGCGGCGCCTTCTCCGGCAAGGACCCGTCCAAAGTCGACCGCTCGGCCGCCTATGCCGCCCGGCACGTTGCGAAGAACCTGGTCGCCGCCGGTATCGCCGACCGATGCGAGGTGCAAGTCGCCTACGCGATCGGCGTCGCGCGTCCGCTGTCGCTGCTCGTCGAGACGTTCGGCACGGAGCACATCGCGCGCAGCCGCATCGCCGACCTCGTCACCGAGCACTTCGACCTGCGACCGGGGGCGTTCCGCGAGCAACTCAAGCTGCACCGGCCGATCTACGCCAAGACCGCCGCGTACGGCCACTTCGGCCGCGACGACCCGGACTTCACCTGGGAGGCCGCGGACCGGGCCGAAACCCTGCGTGCCGCGGCCGGGCTCTAGGCGCCGACGATGACCTCACCCTCCACGATCGTGGTGTCCGGATCGATCGCGTCCGATCACCTGATGGTGTTCCCGGGCCGCTTCGCCGAGCAGCTGATCGCCGACCAGCTCGATCACGTGTCGCTGTCCTTCCTGGTGGACGAACTCGAGATCCGGCACGGCGGTGTGGCCGCGAACATCACCTTCGGACTGGGCTACCTCGGCATGCACCCGATCCTGGTCGGGGCAGTGGGCGAGGACTTCGCCGACTATCGCGACTGGCTCGAGGCGCACAACGTGCAGACCGAGCACGTGCATGTGTCCTCGACGCGCAAGACCGCGCGCTTTCTCTGCACCACCGATTCGGACAACAGCCAGATCGCATCGTTCTACGCCGGCGCGATGGCCGAGGCCGAGTCGATCGACCTGGGCCCGATCCTCGCCTCGACTGCCGGCACCCCGCTCGTCGTGGTCAGCCCGGACACCCCGGAGGCGATGCTCCGGCACACCCGCAGCTGCCGGGACCGCGGCGTGCCGTTCATCGCCGACCCGTCCCAGCAGCTCGCCCGGATGCGGGGCGGCCAGATCCGCGACCTCGTCGACGGCGCCCGCTATCTGGTGACCAACGAGTACGAGCGCAGCCTGCTGTGCCAGAAGACCGCCTGGTCGGAGCCAGAAGTCCTGGCCCGGGTCGGCAGCTGGATCACCACCCTCGGCGCCCAAGGCGTCATGATCGAGACGCGTGGACAGGCTTCGGTGTTCGTCGACGTCGTGCCCGAGACGGTTCAGGCGGACCCGACCGGCGTCGGAGACGCGTTCCGGGCCGGCTTCCTCACCGGCGACGCGCACGGCCTGGAACCGCAGCGTTGCGCGCAGCTCGGCTGCACCCTCGCGACCTTCGTTCTCGAGACGGTCGGGCCGCAGGAGTACACCTTCACGACCGCGGAGTTCGTGCAGCGTCTGGCCGCCGCGTACGGCCCCGTCGCCGGCGCCGAGGTCGAGGCCTGCCTCGGGTCCGTGCACGCGGACGCCCTGGCGGCACAGGGGGCCTGAGCATCCGCGGGCACCCAAACCTGGCCCGAACTGCGAGAACAGCGTCGCATGTGCCGAGAGCGATCCCGATCAGTCCGGCGTTTCGCCGAGAGGAGGCCCGCACGCGTGAGCGGCTTCGACCTGTATCAGCTCACCGAGGAACATCGATATCTGCGTGACGTCGTCCGCAAGATCGCCGACAACGAGATCGCACCGCACGCAGCGGGTTGTCCGAACGCGAAGCAGGTTCGGACACCGCGCGGATGAAGACCAGAGCGAAACGGATACCGGACGGCTGGCTGCTCAACGGCCAGAAATCGTGGATCACCAACGCCGGCGTCGCGGCGTACTACACAGTCATGGCAGTCACCGACCCGTCGGCCGGTACTGGCGGCATCTCGGCGTTCGTCGTCGAGAAGGGCGACGCCGGATTCGGCTTCGGCCCGCCCGAGCGCAAACTTGGCATCAAAGGGTCACCGACGCGTGAGCTGTGGTTCGACAACGTGACGTTGCCGCAGGATCGGCTGATCGGCATCGAAGGTGACGGGCTCAAGATCGCGCTGCGGACACTGGACCACACGAGGATCACCATTGGCGCCCAAGCGGTGGGCATTGCCCAGGGCGCATTGGTCGTAGCAATCGGGTACGTCATGGAACGACACCAGTTCGGTCGACCGATCGCCGACTTACAAGGACTGACGTTCATGATCTCCGACATGGCTATGCGGCTCGAGGCGGCCCGACATCTCGTGTACGTCGCGGCGGCCAAGTCCGAACGTGATGAGCCGGATCTTCGGTTCTTCGGGGCGGCAGCCAAATGCGTCGCCTCCGACGCGGCAATGGCCATCACGCTCGATGCGATCCTGCTCCTCGGGGGTGCGGGCTACTCCAAGGAATTTCCCGTCGAGCTGTTGTTGCGCGATGCCAAGATCACGCAAATCTATGAAGGTACGAATCAGATCCAGCGGATCGTCATGGCTCGTCACCTGCTGCGAGCGGTGGCGTGATGGCCGACATCGAACGAGTAGGGGTCCTCGGTTGTGGCCTGATGGGTTCGGGCATTGTCGAGGTCTGCGCACGCAGTGGGCTGGAGGTCATGGTCCACGAGGTCGACACATGCGCTCTTGACCGTGGCCGATCACGGGTGCTCGCCTCCCTCGATCGCGCGGCAGCCCGTGGGAAGCTCCCGGACGGGGAGCGCGAAGCCGTCCTCGGCCGCATTACGTTCGGAACCGATCTGGACGCCTTCGCCGACCGCGATCTCACGATCGAGGCGATCGTCGAACGAGAGCGCGACAAGGTCGAGGCATTTGCCCGTCTGGACAAGATCGTAACCAGGCCTGACGCGATCCTGGCGAGCAACACCTCCTCGATTCCGATCATGAAGATTGCGATGGCCACCTCGCGTCCCGACCACGTGTTGGGTGTGCACTTCTTCAACCCGGCTCCAGTCCTCAAGCTGGTCGAGATCGTCCCCTCACTGATGACGTCGGAGTTGGTCGAGAGGCGGGTCAGAGCCTTCGCGATCGACGTCCTCGGCAAGACGGTGATCCGCTCGCAGGACCGTGCGGGCTTCATCGTGAACTCGCTACTCGTGCCGTACATCCTCGCCGCGATCAGGATGTTCGACTCGGGATTCGCCTCCGCCGAGGACATCGACCAGGGCATGGTGCTCGGCTGCGCACATCCGATGGGACCACGGCCACACCCTGTCGACTGCGATCGCTAGCTAGGATCAGTCGGTGACGAGAGCGGTGTCCCGCAATCCGGCTGCCAGCGCCGATCTGGACAGCGGCGAGGTTAGCTGGTTCGAACACGCCACCAGTCGCTCGACGGACTGGCCGTTGCCTGCGCTGATCGCGGCGAAGGGCGGGCGACGCGTCAGCGTGGTCATCCCCGCGCGCGACGAGGCGGCGACGATCGGCGGCATAGTCACGGCCATTCGCACCGAGCTCATCGATGCCCGGCCGCTCGTCGACGAGTTGGTGGTGATCGACTCCGATTCCCGCGACGAGACCGCGTCGCTCGCGGCGGACGCCGGCGCGACCGTGCATGCGGCGAGATCGATCCGGCCCGATCTCGGCGGAGCCGCCGGCAAGGGCGAGGCGCTGTGGAAATCGCAATTCGTCACGACCGGCGACGTGCTCGTCTTCATCGATGGCGACCTGACCGAGTGGGGTCCCCATTTCGTGACAGGGCTGCTCGGACCCCTGCTGTTCGACGCCCAGGTGATGATCGTCAAGGGCTTCTACGATCGCATTCTCGACGACGGCTCGGGGTTGCACGCGCCGCAGGGCGGTCGGGTAACCGAGCTAGTCGCCCGGCCGCTGCTGGGCCTGTACTGGCCCGCGCTCACCCGCGTCGTCCAGCCGCTCGCCGGTGAGTGGGCGATCCGGCGCGAGGTGCTGGGATCACTGACCGTGCCGATGGGTTACGGGGTCGAGATGGCGACGCTGCTGGACGTGTACCGCTTGCATGGCCTCGACGCCATTGCCCAGGTGGACCTCGGCGAGCGAGCGCATTCGCATCAGTCGGTGCACGACCTGGGGGTGATGGCGGCCGAGATCATGGCCGTTGTGATGCGCCGCACCACGCCCTTCGCCGAGCCCCGGTCGAGCCTGCTGTGGCAGTTCGATCGCAGCCTGGACCCCCCATGGCACTCGCGCGACGTACCCGACGCCGAGCGTGCACCCGCCAACGCCGCGGACCAGGCCTGATGCTCAAACTGGGCCGCCAAAACTTCGACGACGACGCGCTGTTGATCATGGCCATCGTCAACCGAACGCCCGACTCGTTCTACGACAGGGGGGCGACCTACGAATTCGACCTGGCCCTGCAGCGAGTCCACGACGTCGTGCGCGACGGTGCCGAGATTGTCGACATCGGCGGGGTGAAAGCCGCGCCGGGTGCAACCGTCACCGTCGACGAGGAGATCGCGCGCACCGCGTCATTGGTGGCCGCGGTCCGCGCGGATTTCCCGGACGTCGCGATCAGCGTGGACACGTGGCGCCACGAGGTGGGCGAGGCCGCATGTCACGCCGGCGCGGACATCCTCAACGATGCCTGGGGCGGTTGGGACCCTGCGCTCGCCGAGGTGGCAGCCCGCTTCGGCGCCGCGCTCGTCTGCACGCACGCGGGCGGCGTTGAGCCGCGCACCAGGCCACACCGGGTCTGCTACGAGGACATCGTCGCCGACGTGCTGGCCCGCACCGTGGTCGAAGCGGAGCGTGCCGTGGCGCTGGGGGTCGACCCCGACAGCGTGTTGATCGATCCCGGCCACGACTTCGGCAAGAACACCCGGCATTCACTGGAGGTGACCCGCCGGCTCGCCGACCTGGTGGCCAGCGGCTGGCCGGTGCTGGTGTCGCTGTCCAACAAGGACTTTGTCGGCGAGACGTTGGGCCGGCCGGTCGGCGAGCGACTCCTCGGGACGCTCGCCGCAACGTCAATCAGCGCGTGGCTGGGCGCCCGCGTCTTCCGGGCCCACAACATCGCCGAGACCCGACAGACCCTCGACATGGTGGCCGCGATCCGTGGGACTCGACCCCCTGCGCGCACCGTCCGCGGCCTGGCCTGACTGCTCCGAAAGATAGCCTGGGGGACGGCTATCGCTGGACAGCGCGGGGCGGGCGGCCCAGCTCAGCCAGCAGCGCTTCGGCCGGGTCGGTGCCGACGTCGACGATCCTGTTCCACGCGTCAACGTGAACCACCCGTGGCCGGAACCTGCGCGCCTCCTCGTCGGATGCGAACGATCACAGCTGTCAACGGCTCGAGATCGTGGTCGGGTAGTCGGTTGCGCGAAAGCACCCGTGGACGTGGTCGTTGACCACGCCCACGTTCTGCATGAACGCGTAGATGCTCGTAGGCCCCACGAAGCGGTAGTGCTGAGACTTCAACTGCTTCGCGAACGCCTCCGATTGTGGGGTCGACGTCGGTAGGTCGGCGAGGGACCGTGGCGCTCGCTTGCGGGTGATCTCGTAAGACTTCGCAAGCGCGGCGAGGCTCGGCGACGCGGACATCATTGCGCGGGAGTTGTCGACCGTGGCCTGGATCTTGGCATGGTTGCGGATGATCGAGGCGTCCTGCACGAGCCGGTCGACGTCCCGCTGGGTCATCGCCGCGACCTTGGCGACGTCAAAACCGTGGAATGCCTTTCGGAACGCTTCCCGCTTGCCGAAGACGATCGACCAGCTGAGCCCGACTTGGAACACGCCGAGGGTGAGCGCCTCGAACATCGGGGACTCGTCGTAGGTGCGGGTGCCCCAGACTTCGTCGTGGTAGCGGACGGGAGCGGTATCGCGGGCGCCGGCCCAGGCGCAGCGTGGCTTCCCGTCCGGTCCGATGATCACGTCGCTGCTCATCCGGCCTCCCGCCTCCTCCGGATCGAGCATGACCGTTGACCTGAGGCCTGGCATCACATGAACGAGTGACTTCTTCGGTAGTCGACCGTGGCGTTGGATATGTTGGCGCAGTCGGCGGCGGTGGACGCGCCGCCGCGGCGACGAGATCGAGGCCAGCCTATGGTCGGCACCACGCCGTTGCGAGGTCGGGACGGGCAGTTCGACACGGTCTTGGCCCGCCTTGCCCGCCTGCGGTCAGGGATCGGGTCCGTGGTCGTTATCGAAGGTGGACCCGGTTTCGGCAAGACGCGGCTGCTGCGTGAGACGTTTGCCGCCGCGATCGATCTCGGCATTCGCGGCGGGCACGGTATGGCCGATCCACTCGATCGCATCGTGGAGCTCGCCCCGCTCCTCGAAGCCCTGTTCCAGAACGATCCGCCGCTCTTCGACCGCAGACTCTTGAACGATCAGCACGCCGCGCCGGAGCAACGATTCTGGCTGCTGCACGACATCGAAGCGCTGCTGGAACGCGCTGCTATGGATGAGCCGCTGGTGTTGTGTCTCGACGATCTGCACTGGGCCGATAACGGCACTGCCGCCGCGTTGCGGTTCTTGCCGAGGCGCTTGGCCAGCCTGCCCATCGCGTGGTTCCTCAGCACCCGTCCTGGTCACGGGTCACCACAGTTGGACACCGCGTTGTCCGAACTCGTGGCGGACGGCGCGACGAAGATCGTTCTCGATGCGCTG
>JAOPWD010000518.1 GCA_025965875.1 Pseudonocardiales bacterium | reverse complement strand
TGACGACGCTCACCCAGCGTGCGTTGGCAGCTGACTCGACGATGGCGTCCAGCACCTGCGCGGCCCGCACCGCGTCGGCGATGGTGGCGCCGTGCGGCGTGCCGTCCGCGATCGACTGCAGGAACCGGCTGGCTTCGATCACCTTCAGGTCGTCGTAGCCCATGGCGATTCCCGCACCGGGCTGGAACGCGGCCAGCTCGCCGTGCCCGGGCGCGGTGAGCACGGTGCTGACCGCCTGATCGAGGTAGTCCGTTCCGGCGCTCACCGAGAGTTCGCCCATCCGCCGGAAGTCCCAGGACAGCGCGCCGAGGGTGCCGTGAATCTCAAAGCCGTAGTTGCACTGGTCGCCCACGCTGACCCGGCTGGATTCGATGGACGCGCGGGTCCCGCTGGCGAAACGGACCAGGCAGTTGAGGTAGTCCTCGTTCTCGACGGCACCCAGTTCGCCGCCGCTGGCCACGGCGAAGTGGCTGCCGGTACCGACCGGTTTTGGACGCTGGTCGATGAACACGGCGGTGTCGGCTACGAGGGAGTCGAGCTCACCGAGCAGATGCCGGGCCAGGTCGATGCCGTGGGAGGCCAGATCGCCGAGCACACCGGCGCCGCCCTGGGCCCGTTCGAAGCGCCAGGACAGGGCGCCCTGCGGATGGGCCGCATAGTCGGACAACAACCGGAAGCGGGCGTTGGTGATCGTGCCGATGGCGCCGGACACGATGAGCTCACGAGCGTGTGCCACGGCGGGGACGTTGCGGTAGTTGAAGCCGACGGTGCTCTGGACGCCGGCCGCCGCGACCGCATCGGCCACACCGAGTGCGTCCGCGGCCGAAAGACCGACCGGCTTCTCGATCCAGAGATGCTTGCCCGCGGCGGCGACGGCAGAGCCGATCTCGCGGTGCAGGAAGTTCGGCGCGGTCACGCTGACCGCTTGCACTCGGTCGTCGGTGAGGACGTCGTGCCAGTCGGCGCTGCCGGACTCGAAGCCGTACCGGTCGATCGCGTCGCCGAGCCGGGCCGGTTCGGCATCGACCACCAGGACCGGCCGCGGGGCGAGCGCGAGGTGGGGGAAGTGATGGCGCACCCGCGCGTAGGAACGGGCGTGGACCTGCCCCATCCAGCCGAAGCCGACGACGGCAACGCCGAGACTCTCAGTCATGTCAGGACGCGACGGATGTGAGGAAGTCGATGCTGTGGCGGACGTCCAGCAGCGGTCCCTGCCCTGGCTCGGGCTCACCGTCGAGGGCGCAGTCCTGCTCGAGCACGTACTTGCCCTGGTAGCCGATCTCCTCCAGCGCGGTGACGATGGCGGCAATGTCCAGGTCGCCATCGCCGAGCGGGGTGTACAGGCCCTGCCGAACGGCGCCGAGGTAGCTGGCGTCGCCGGCCGCGACGGTCGCCGCGACCGTCTCGTTGACGTCTTTGAGGTGGACGTGCGCAACGCGGTCGGCGGCAGCGGCCAGCAGCTCCAGGGGCTGCATGCCCCCGATCAGCAGGTGCCCCGTGTCGAGGCACAGCAGGATGTCGCTGGAGTCGAGCAGCCGCAGCACCGCGTCGCGGTCCTCGATTGCCGTGCCGACGTGTGGATGCAGCGTTGGCGTCATCCCGTGATCGCGGACTACTTGCTGTAGCCGGTCGAGATTACTGAGCAGGACCGTCCATTCCTCGTCGGACATCAGCACCTTGTAGTCGTAGCTGCCGTCGTCCGACCGGGCCGCCAGGACGACCACCTCGGAGCCACCGGCCGCGAGCGTGGCGATGGCCGCGGTCGCCTCGGTCAGGTCGAGCGCGGGGTCGAGATGCATCGGCACCGGCAGGAAGCCGCCGACCAAGCGCATGTCGTAGCGGCCGAGCTGGTCGCGGACGTCCTGCGGCTGTGCACCCAGGTACCCCGTCGGCCCGAGTTCGGTCGTGCGCAGGCCGAGCTCACGCATCTCGCCGAGCACCCGGTCGGACGCGATTTCGTAGCCCCAGCCGGGCGCCTCGCACACGCCCCAGGAGATAGGCGCGCCGGCAATGCGGTCGATGATCGGGGTGCCCGCCATGCGCCCAGCCTAGAAGACGCGTCGGCCGTCGCGCTCAGGTTGATCTTGGTGCAAATACGGCGCTATGTGACGACCGATCCGCCACAAGATCGGCGCCCTCGGCCTATGCGCCAGGCGGGGCGTAGCTCACCGCGATCTTCATTGCCTCGTCGATCTCATCTGCCGAGAGAAGTACGACAGTCTCGTAGCGGGCGAGGGCTCCCGATGAGCCGACGGCTGCCGCCATCGCCGCAGCAGCAAGATTGCTGGGCGCATCGACGGTGACATAAACGTCGTCACCGCCGAAGGCGAAGTAGAACGACTCGACCGATCCACCAACACTCGAAATCGCCTTCTTGACCGCCTCGACGCGACTGGTACCGCCCGCCTTCATGACGCCCTTGATGCCTTCGGTGCTATAGGAGGCTTTGATCAGGTATTTCGCCATTTGCGCGCTCCTTGATAGATGGTGGCTCATTCAAGCCCCGTCACGGATCCACCGTCAATGGCCACTCACGCGGGCCGGTGCGTGGCGGGGTGAGGGTGGCGCGCTTGCCTGGAATTGTCGGTGCAGCGGGCTGGCGTCGCGTTGTGGAATCGATCGAATCATCTTATGCGGTAACGGCTTCCAGGTGACTTCTACCCAGTTGTGGCGTTGAATTACTGCGATTTGGACTATTCGCCAGCCGAAGCAGCGGACTCAGCCAGAGCACGCAGGGCGGCCGGGAAGATCTCGGCCGGGGGAGTGACCAAGCCGGCGCCGACCTGGCCGGTGCCGGCGACCTTGCCGGCCATCCCCGTGTTGATCTGCGGGAGGATGCCGGTGCGCACGACCCTGGTGACGTCGATTCCCAGCGGCGTGCCGCGGAAGTCGAGCACCGGCACCGCGAACATGTCGTGCTCGCCGAGCGTGATCTCGTACATCCGGCGCGTGTTGGCCAACGCGTCCGCCACGGTGCCGCCGACGAAACGCACAATCGCGGGCGCGGCCGCCATGGCAAAGCCGCCGAGGCCGGCCGTCTCGGTGATCGCCGAGTCGCCGATGTCGGGGTTGGCGTCCTCGGGTCCGTAGTCGCCGAGGAAAAGTCCCTCGGGTGTGTTCGCCGGACCGGTGAACCACTCGTCGCCCGTGCCCGAGACCTGGATGCCGAAGTCGGTGCCGTTGCGCGCCATAGCGACGACCATCGTCGAGCCGGGGATGTCACGGGCGGCGTCGAGTGCGAGCTTGCACGCGGGCATGCCCAGGTTGAGGAAGAAGTGGTCGTTGCCGCCGACGAAGCGGGCCGCCTCGGCAAGGTCGGAGGGTGGGAAGCCCGACTCGATCATCGCCGGCGCCAGTTCGCGCAGCAGCATCAGCGTTCCGGCGCGGTTGCGGTTGTGCCCCTCGTCGCCCATCTGCACCATCTGCGCCAGGATCGCGGTGATGTCGACGG
>JAOPWD010000461.1 GCA_025965875.1 Pseudonocardiales bacterium | reverse complement strand
CCCTTACGCCAACGCGTCCCGGCGTGTGACGTTAGTCAGTGCTCTTGTGCCTCAGCGCTGTCCTGGCGGCCACTGCTGTTGCGGATGGCGAGGATGGCGATGTCGTCGCTGCGTTGGCCGTTGGACAGTCGGTGTACGAGGCGGTCACAGAGGATGTCCAAGGGCTCGTTTCCAATGTCGGCGAGGGCGACCGTGAGAGCACTCAACCCCTCGGTAAGACTGCGCTGCGCGTCTTCGACCAGGCCGTCGGTGTAGAGCAGCAGGGTGGCGTCCGGGTCCCAGTCGAGTCCGTGGTCGTGTCGTGCACGGGTGGGGTCGACTCCGAGCAGCAGATCCGGATTGGTGTCGAGTAGAACGACATTCGTGTGGGTCATGAGGGCTGCGGGAAGATGCCCGGCGCTCGACCATGTCACACTGCGACGACTGGTTCGGGGGTCGACCTCGCTTATGACGGCCACGAACGCGGTGGCAAGGCAGGTGACTCCCAGCCCGACGGCAACGGAGTCGACGGCTCCGAGCACATCCGCAGGTGAACGGCTGCCGGTATAGGCCACCGCTCGTAGCAGTCCACGTAGCTGTCCCATGGCGGCCGCCGCCACGTGGTCATGGCCGGTGACGTCGCCGATGACGATGACCGTGGCGCCGTCGGGGCGCACGAACGCGTCGTACCAGTCACCGCCCACCATCGCTCCGTCGGCGTTCGGGAGATACCGGGTGACGATGTCGAGACCGGGCGGGGTGGCAGGTGGGGTCAGCAACGCTTGTTGCAGCGCGAAGGCTCGCTCGTGTTCGCGGGCGAAGAGCTGCAGGTTGTCGATGAACAGCCCGATCCGGTCGGAGAGTCCTGCCAGCTCGACCAAGTCACTTCCGGCATAGCCCGGCTCGTAATCCGGACGCGTCAGAACGAGCGTTGCGATGTGGTGACCTCGCACATGGACGGGCATCACCATGGTCGGCCCGAACCCCAGCTCAGGCCCGTCCGATTCGCCGGCCGCGGTATAGCTCGGACGGATCTGCGCCACCTGGAGGTCGACCGACGGGAAGGACGGGCGTTCCTGCGAACCGAGCGGACTTGACAGTGTCGCGCGTGCGGCGGCAGCGAGAGCCTTCGCGAGCGCCGCAGTGTGGCCATCGCCGGTCGGCGCGGATGCAACAGTCACATCACGTCGATCGTTGGCGAAGGTCAATACCACACAGCAGCCCGCTCGTTCTCGCGCCAGCATCGTGGCCAGGCGTGCCATCGCGACGTCGATCTCGAGCGTCCCTGACAGGATGAGGTTGACATCGGCGATCAGACTCAGCCGACGTTGCGCTAGTTCGCTGGCCGCACTAGCCACCTCCGCCGTGCGTCTTGCCTCCATCAACTCGCGCTCGTAGCTGCGTCGTTCGGTGACGGCGAACAAGGCCACGTGCAGCTCAGACCGTGCAGCGTCGACGCCGCCGCGCTGCCGCATAGCGGCATTGAGCAGGACCGGCAGGAGCCGACCGTCGGCCCGAACGAGGTCCAGAGCGACCTCGTGCACTCGCCCACGCATCGTCAGCAACGGACCTAGATGGGTGTCGTAAAGGATGCGGCCCCCGGCCGAGAGTAAGTCGCGTAAGCGACGCTGGCCGACCAGTTCGTCTCCGGTGTAGCCGCTCCACTCGAGAAAAGTGTCGTTGACGGTGACGATTAGTCCGCTGTCCGCGGCGCTGATCAATGCACAGGGCCAGCCCTGCGGGCTGTTGACCTCGTCAGCGGACGGCGTCACGGGGCCTGGCTACGGCGGCCGAGATAGGCCTTGATGGCCTGCGCGGTCTCCTCCGGCGCGCTGAGGTTGGGACAGTGGCCCGTCGCCCTGAGATGCACCAGTTCACTGACCGCGATGTGGTCGGCGACGTAGCGTCCGACCTGGGTCGGCGCGATCGAGTCGGCCGCGCATTGCAGCACCAACGCAGGCACATCCAGCAACGCCAGGTCGGCGCGATTGTCGGACAGGAAGGTGGCGCGCGCGAACGTCGAGGCGACCCCGGGATCGGTACGGCAGAAGCTGTCACGCAGTTCGGCGGCGAGCTCGGGTCGCTCAGCGTTACCCACGATGACCGGTGCCATGGTCGATGACCATCCGAAGTAGTTCGCGTCCAGCGCCTCAAGCAAGCTGTCGATATCGGCCGCTGAGAACCCTCCGACATAGTCGGACCTCGCATCGTCGATGTAGCACGGCGACGGCCCGACCAACACGAGGTCCGAAAAGCGGTCCGGCGCCTCGATCGCGGCCAGGACACCGATCATCGACGCGACCGAGTGACCGATGAAGACAACGTCCGACAGCCCGAGGTCGTCGATGACCTCGAGCAGTTCACGCGAGTACGTCGACAACTGACTGTGGCGCACCGGATCCCACGCTGCCTGCTGCGACCGTCCAAAGCCAACGTGATCGTAAAGGACGATCTTGTACTCGTCCACAAACGCGGGCGTGAGAAGGCGCCACATCTCCTGGTCACAACCGAAACCGTGCGAGAAAACCATCGGCCTACCCGAAGCCGCCCCGCTCACCCGCACGTTGTTCCGTGCCCGCACCGCCCCCGAAATCACAAGCCCAGGCTACCGGCACAGGCCCGCACGGCAGGTCTAGATCCATGCTGATCTATCGCTGCCATCGGCATCCGCGACGGCAACTGTCGACTCTCGCCCTATTCAGCGGAGAATCCGTATCTGCGGTCACGCTGCTATACCGAGCGCGCATAACAACGCGACACCAACCGTAGAGGCTGTCGAAGCCCATGCGCCTATTCGGCGATCGCGCGCGTTGCGCGATAAGAACCGCGTCAGGCCGACACAGAACCTCGATGCAGCGCGAAGCCGAGACCGCCGAGATACACGCCAGCGGTTTATCCACAGGTTGTCCACCGGCTCGGTGGACAAGTCCGCCTCGCCGCCCACGCGGACGACGTCGCATCGGGCATTGTGAGAAACGCTGCCTATGCGCCGTCGGCGTAAGCCCGCAATGACACCGCATCCATGTCAAACGCATCCGCTAGCTGCGAAGCAGCCGCGGCGTCCAGGCCGGCGGGAAGCACGCCATCGGTGCGGATGACCAACGCCGCCGCTTCGAGGTAGCGCGCCGCGCGGTTGAGCAGCGCGGGCGGCATCATCACCACCCCCGGGCCGGCAGCGCCCGCCGTCGTCACAGCTCGCGTCCGATCGGCTGCCACCTGGCCAAGGGCGGACAGCACCTGCGCTAACTGGGTGGTGGTGGCACGAACATGAGCTAAGTCGTCTCGCTCGTCCAGTCGGAGCATCACCGCTTCTGCCAGCGCCGCCACGGCCCGGCCAAGCGTGCTCACCGGCAACGCCGCCGAACGAGGCGACGTCAGAACGTCGGATCCCGGCGCCTCGTCGGCGATCGAGACCACCATCGTCTTGGCAAGATCACGCACGGCTTCATCGGTCAGATGCCGACGCGCCGTTAGCGGCGTGACGCGCATGTTCTGGGCGATCCACTCGACGCGCTCCTGGATCAGTGCAGCAACGGATTCGCGGGATGCCTCGATGTCGAACTCCGCCAGCGCATCCAGAAGCGCGTCCACGCGGCCGTCGAGCCACGTCCGACGCTTGTCAGGCACGAGCCCCCTCCTTCGTCCGCTTCGACTGATTCCTCGAGGCTCTCACGCTCGCGAAGCATGGCCCGTTTTCTTCGGCTCGAACCTGTGCGCCCCACACAGTCGCGGTGGGGCGGTGTCACGTCGTGTCACCGCAGTGCCGCCGGGATCGCTCCGTGTCGCGTCGGATCGGCGCATGTTTCGTCCCCACCGCAAACTGACCGACATTCCACCGTCATGAGCACCGTCGAACAGGTCCAGACATGACGAAAACCCTTATAGAATAAGGGTTTTCGTGGTGGAGCTGAGGGGACTCGAACCCCTGACCCCCACACTGCCAGCGCGGGTGATCGGTCAAATTTGGTGCTGGTCCGTGCCGCCTGAGGTCACCACATCCCTGCAATCATTGGATTTCGTGCCGTCCCGTGTCGCGCCATGACCGGCAATGCCGCGCGGTGCTGACTGACATCTGAGTGACATGATCTTGGTCCGCGATCGCGCCGGGTAGCAGGCTTGCGGGACGACCCCCGGCACGAGTTCTCACCCGACGCACGTTAGCGGCGTGTTCTGACGTCCGGATCCTGTCACGGTGGTGGCGCACGATCCGGGCAAGCAGTGACGGCGTAGGTCGCGGTGCCCCAGACCTGACCAGTCTCCGAAGAACCGCACGCTGAACCCGTCTTCGGCTCCACAGAAATCGTGTGAGACCCGACGCGCCTGCGGCTAACTGTCCCCCACGCCGTTCCCGTCCTCGAGCCGCGGCGCGAGGCGGAGCCGTTGCCGGCGCCGGGCATGGACCGCGTCGTCGAAACTCAGGTCTCCCCCGAGAATGTGTGCCTCGATGACGTCAGTGAGGGCGAAACCGTCCTCCGCGCTGATCTCGTAGTCGACGTTCTCTATGAGCAGGTAATCGGCGCCGCGGGTAACGCTGATCCGCACCTCCGCAAGTCGGGCGACCTGCCGTAGCCGGCGGCGCCAGACCGTGAACTCCCCCGGCACCGCAGGGCGGGGGTTATGCACCGAGCCGTGCCGGCGCAGCGCGTCGATGATCGCGCGGAAATCGGTGACCGGCGGCTGTGCCACTCCCCCATCATGCGACACCCCCAATCGTCCCGAGTGTCCCTTCTGGTGCATCGTTATGTCAGGTGCACAGCCGAGCAGTCGGGTGCCTGAGACGGCCATCGCCGGCAGCCGTCAGAATCGGGCCAGCGACACGCGATCACGTCATCGAGCACGTCGACGAACCTGTGGGGTGCAAAGCCT
>JAOPWD010000116.1 GCA_025965875.1 Pseudonocardiales bacterium | reverse complement strand
CGGGTCGGCTAAATCGACATCAGCCTAAATCGACATCAGCATTGTCGGCCCGCCTGCCAACTGCCGGCGTCGCCGCTCATGAGTCCTCGACGCGGGACCGGTCGAGAATTGCCGCGGTCTCGAGGCCGGTCGGCAGCGTGCCGTACGCGACGCCCCAGTCCCCGCTCAGCCGGGAGGCGTTGAACGCGTCGGAGACCGCCGGATCGCCATGGCGCAGCAGCAGTGACCCCTGCAGCGCCAGCGCCATCCGTTCGACAATCCGGCGCGCCCGGTACTGCATGTCGTCGAGATCGGCGAACTCCTTGCGCAACAGTGCCACCGCGTCGTCGTAACGTGGGTCGGCCCCGGCCGCGAGGTCGAGTTCACCGAAGAACGCTTCGATCGTCTCGGGCTCCTTCACCATCGCCCGCAAGGTGTCCAGCGCGGCCACATTGCCGGAACCCTCCCAGATCGAGACGAGCGGCGCCTCGCGGTAAAGCCGGGGCATCCCGGAGTCCTCGATGTAGCCGTTGCCACCGAGGCATTCGAGCGACTCCGCCGCGTGCGACGAGAACCGCTTGCACAGCCAGTACTTGGTCACGGCCAGACCCACCCGACGGAACGCGATCTCGGCCGCGTCGCCGCGCACCGCCCGGTCGACGGCGCCGGCCAGCCGCATGACGACGGTCGTCGCCGCTTCGGAGTCGACGGCGAGGTCGGTCAGCACGTTGACCATCGCGGGTTGCGTCAGCAGTCGGGCGCCGAACACCGAGCGGTGGGTGGCGTGGTGAATCGCGTTGGCCACGCCGGTGCGCATGCCACCGGCCGCCATGAGCGCGCAGTCCAGCCGCGTCATGTTCACCATCTCGATGATGGTGCGCACGCCACGGCCTTCGTCGCCGACCAGCCAGCCGCCGGCGTCGTCGTACTCGACCTCGGCGGACGCGTTGGACTTGTTGCCGAGCTTGTCCTTGAGCCGCTGCAGGTGGAAAGCGTTCAGCGTGCCGTCGGGCAGCACGCGGGGCACGAGGAAGCAGGACAGCCCACCCGGTGCCTGGGCCAGGGTCAGGAACAGGTCCGACATCGGTGCCGACGTGAACCACTTGTGCCCGGTCAGGCGGTACGTGCCGTCGACACCCGGCACGGCTCGCGTTGTGTTGGCGCGAACGTCCGACCCGCCCTGCTTCTCGGTCATCGACATGCCGGCGATCAGGCCGCGCTTGGTGAGCGGCGCGCGCAGGTCCGGGTCGTACTCCCGGTTGGTGAGCAGCGGTTCGTACTGCGTGGCCAGTGCCGGGGCGGCCCGCAGCGCGGGCACGACCGCGTAGGTCATCGAGATCGGGCAGAGGTGTCCGGCATCGGCGACGCCCCAAGCCAGGACCTTCGCGGCCCGGGCCACGTGGGCGCCCGGGCGCTCGTCGGCCCACGGGGCTCCGTGCAGCCCGTGTTCGACGGCCGTGCGCATCAGGTCGTGGTACTGCGGCAGGTACTCGACCTCGTCGATGCGGTTGCCGTAGCGGTCATGCGTGCGAAGGACCGGCGGATGCTCGTTGGCCAGGCGGCCCCACTCCTGCGCCGGGTTGCTCCCGCCGCGCAGCCCCAGCGCGCGGACCTCCGGCTCGGCCCAACCGGCGCCCTCGCGGTGCAGCCCTTCGAACAGCGCCGGGTGCGCGGAAATATCGCGGCCGATGAGCGGTGGGACCTGGTTGGTGACGTCATGCGTGCGTGGCATCGGCTGCTCCAATTGCTCGGCTGGCGAACGTGATCAGGGTCGAGACGGTGTCCGGGTCTCCGGTTCCGGCGGCCAACGGGCCGACCAGCGCCTCGCCTATCGCGCCCACGAGCGCCGCGGCGACGACGGTGGCGCTCTGCGGCGGCAGGTCACCGCTGTCGACGCCGTCGGCGACGACCTCGACGATGACGTCGCGGAACGCGGTGCGAAACTCCAGGCGCAGCGCGTCGACGACCGGATCGACGGGTTCGGCCAGCAGCGCGTAGGCCAGCCGCGGCGCCTTCAGGGCGCGGCCCGCGAAGGTGTCGATGACAGCCGTCGTCTGGGCCAGCACGCCGCTGGAGCCCGCGACCGCCGCGCGCACCGCGTCGACCTCGCGACCGGCAACGGCCCGGAACACCTCACCGACCAGCTCTGCCTTGCCGTCGAAGTGGCGGTAGACGGTGCCGGCGGCGACCCGGGCGCGGGCGGCCACAGCAGCCACCGAGCAGCCGGCGTAACCGTGCTCCGCGAGCAGCGAGCCGGCAGCATCGACAATCGTGTCACGCTGGCTGTCGAGCCGGGCCTGGATCTCGGGCGTCCGTCGGTAGGGCACGCTAGTAGTGAACCAGCATTCATTACTAGCCACAAGACCGCCCGACACGGCGCCCACGTCTAGGGCAGCGGCCTAACCGCAGGATCACGCGTCGCCGTCCCTACGCTGTGCTGCATGCAGATCCAGGGTTCGACCGTCCTGCTCACCGGAGCCACCGGGGGCATCGGGCACGCGATCGCCCGTGCCCTCAACTCCCAAGGCGCACACCTGCTGCTCACCGGACGGCGCAGCAAAGTACTCGCCGGTCTCGCGTCGGAGATCCGGGCCGAGGTGATCGCGGCCGATCTCGGTGACCGGGCCGCCGTAGCCGAACTTATCGCCGCGTCGGCCGACGTCGACATCGTGATCGCCAACGCCGGCCTGCCCGGCTCGGGCCCGTTGCTCGACTTCGATCAGGACGACATCGACCGCTGCCTCGAGGTCAACCTGCGCGCCCCGATAGCCCTGTGCCGGGCACTGGCGCCAGGCATGGTGCAGCGCGGTCGCGGGCATTTCACCTTCATCAGCTCTCTGTCCGGACTCGCGGCCGCCGGTGGCTCGTCCGTGTACAGCGCCACCAAGTTCGGGCTGCGCGGCTTCGCCCACGGCGTGCGCCAGGATCTGCACGGGACCGGGGTCGGCGTCTCGGTCGTGCTGCCCGGTTTCATCAGCGACGCGGGCATGTTCGCCGAGAGCGGCACGACGTTGCCCAAGGGCATCCGGACCAGCACGCCCCAGGACGTCGCGACCGCGGTGCTCAAGACGATCGTGAAGGACAAGGCCGAGATCGTCGTCGCGCCGCCCGAGATGCACGCGAGCGCGCTGCTGGCCACGATTGCGCCCGGTGTGGCCGCCGCTATATCTCGGCGCTCCCCGGCCGGCCGCATCGCCGAGGACATGGCCGTCGGCCAGCGCGCCAAGCGCTAAGCGCTGCAGGCTGCGCAGCGGCCAAAGAGTTCGACGGTGTGATCGACCTGCGTGTAGCCGTAGTTCTCGGCCACCGTGTCGGCCCAGCGCTCTATCGCGCGCGCTTCGATCTCCTCGGTCCGGCCGCAGTTGCGGCAGACCAGGTGATGGTGGTGACCGGCCCCGGGCTCGCCGCAGTACCGGTAGGTCGTCTCACCCTCAGGGGTGTGGATGACGTCGACCAGGCCAGCGTCGGCGAAGGACTGCAGGTGGCGGTAGACCGTCGACAGGCCGACCGACGCACCTTGGGTGCGCAGCACGGCATACACATCCTGGGCGCTGCGGAACCCGCCCGCCGCGCTCAGCGCCTCGCGCACCGCGCCGCCCTGCCGGGTCGCGCGGTGCTTGGTTGCTGCCATGATCACCAGACTACCGGTAATCATTCCCAACTGTGGGGACACGCGACCGCAGTTGTGGTCGTATTTCGCCCTAACTGCTAGACGATCAAGGTGGCGGGTATCACGCGTACTCGGCCACCGGCGGGCAGGCGCAGACCAGGTTGCGGTCGCCGAAGGCGCCGTCGATCCGGCGCACCGGCGGCCAGTACTTCGCGGCCGGGTTGACGCCGGCCGGGAAGGCGGCCTCGTCGCGCGAGTACGGGTGGGCCCACTCGCTCATGAGGCAGGCTGCCGTGTGCGGCGCGTTCGCCAACGGGTTGTCGCCGGCCGGCCACTCCCCTGCCCCCACCCGGTCGATCTCGCCCTTGATCGCGATCATGGCGGCGATGAACCGGTCCAGTTCGGCCAGATCCTCGGACTCGGTCGGCTCGACCATCAGCGTGCCCGCCACCGGGAACGACATGGTCGGCGCGTGAAAGCCGTAGTCGATCAAGCGCTTTGCGACGTCGTCGACGGTGACGCCGGTCTCGCGGGTGATCGCCCGCAGATCGAGGATGCACTCGTGTGCGACCAGGCCGTGGCCGCCGGAGTAGAGCACCGGGTAGTGCTCGGTCAGCCGCTTGGCCACGTAGTTCGCGGACAGGATCGCCGCGCCAGTGGCGGCGGTGAGGCCGTCGGAGCCCATCATCCGGATGTAGGCCCAGGTGATCGGCAGGATCGACGCCGACCCGTACGGCGCCGACGACACCGTGTGCTTCTCGGGAAGTTCGCCGGCCAGCGGATGACCGGGCAGATACGGCTGCAGGTGTGCCCGGACCGCGACCGGCCCGACACCGGGACCGCCGCCGCCGTGCGGAATGCAGAACGTCTTGTGCAGGTTCAGGTGGCTTACGTCGCCGCCGAACCTCCCGGGCCGGGCAAGCCCGACCAACGCGTTGAGGTTGGCACCGTCGACGTACACCTGGCCGCCGACGTCGTGCACCGCCGCGCAGATGTCGGCGATGTCGTGCTCGTACACGCCGTGAGTGGACGGATAGGTGATCATCAAGGCGGACAATCGA
>JAOPWD010000441.1 GCA_025965875.1 Pseudonocardiales bacterium | reverse complement strand
CAGCCTGCACGCTGAGGGCCTCGACACCTGGGTCGTCGACTTCGGCGATCCCGGCCACGAGCCGGGCGGGCTCCAGCGCACGCTCACCGACCACGTTCTCGCGGTCAGCGATGCCGTCGACGACGTGGTCAAGGCGACCGGGCGCGACGTCGTGCTGGCCGGCTACTCGCAGGGCGGCATGTTCGCGTATCAGACCGCGGCCTTCCGGCGCGGCAAGGACATCGACTCGCTCGTCACGTTCGGCTCGCCCGCCGACACCACCGCGCCGCTGCCGATCCCGGTCTCGCCCGAGGTAGCGGCCCGACTGGCGGCCGGGCTCCTCGACAGCGGGGTGCTGCGCAAGCTCGCCCTGCCGAAATGGGCCACCGGCCTCGGGTTCAAGATGTTGTCCCCGGCCAAGTCCGTGCAGAGTCGCGTCCAGTTCCTGCTGGCCCTGCACGACCGCGATGCGCTGTTGCCGCGCGAGCGCCAGCGCCGCTTCCTCGACACCGAGGGCTGGACGGCCTACTCCGGGCCTGCGATCGCCGAGCTGCTCGAGCAGTTCGTCACGCACAACCGGATGCTCGAAGGCGGTTTCGTCATCGACGACAGGCTGGTGACCCTCGCTGACATCGACGTGCCGATCATGACCGTCGTCGGCCAGGCGGACACGATCGGGCATCCCGACGCGGTGCGCGCGATCCGCAAGGCAGCTCCGCGGGCCGACGTCTACGAACTCACTTTGCCCGGTGGGCACTTCGGGCTCGTCGTGGGCTCCAAAGCCACCGACATCACCTGGCCCGGCGTCGGCGCCTGGACCCGGTGGCGCGCGGGCAGTGCGGAGTTGCCTGGCGACATCGTCGCGTCCGAGCTGGCCGAGTCGACGACGCTGCACTACGGCGCAGGAGCCTCGGCGCTGGCCCAGGCCACCGAGTTCGGGGTGGGCGCCACTCGGATCGTGCTCAGCACCGCCCGCCAGGCCCTGCACACCGCCCGCGGCCTGGTGTCCGACGCACCCGTGCAGCTCGGCCGCCTGGCCCGGATCGAGCAGCTGACCCCGTCCACCCGCATCTCCCTGGGGCTGCTGCTGGACGAGCAGGCCCGCAGGTCAGGTGATGAGATCTGCTTCCTCTTCGGCGACCGCGCCTATCGCCAGGGTGACGTGAAGCACCGCGTCGACAGCGTGGTCAAGGGCCTGGTCAGCGTGGGCGTGCGCCAAGGCGACCGCGTGGGCGTGCTGATGAGCACCCGCCCGAGCGCGTTCACCCTCGTGGCCGCGCTGAGCCGCCTTGGGGCGACCGCCGTGCTGCTGCGCCCGGACGGCGAGCTCGAGCGCGAAGCCGAGCTTGGCCGCGTCACTTGGGTGATCTCCGACCCGGAGCATGTGGCTGGCGGCCCGACACTCGACGGCGTGACGTGGTGCGTGCTCGGCGGCGGCGCCGCGACCCGCAAGGTGCACCCGCAGGTCGTCGACATGGAGCGCATCGAGCCCGACGAGGTCGAGCTGCCCGCCTGGTACCGGGCCAACCCGCACCGCGCGTCGGACGTGGCCTTCGTGCTGTTCACCGGCGAAGGCGCGGGCACCAGGGCCGTGCACATCACCAACCGCCGCTGGGCGATGTCGGCGCTGGGTACTGCGTCGGCCGCCGCCCTGAAGACCGGCGACACCGTCTACAGCACCACCCCGGTCCACCACTCCTCGGCGCTGCTGATGAGCGTCGGCGGCGCGGTCGCGGCCGGCGCCCGGTTCGCGATGGCGACGGCGGACGACCCGGACACGTTCTGGGAGGAGGTGCGCCGCTACGGCGCAACGCACGTCTCCTACACGTGGACGTCGCTGCACGACGTCACCGTCGGGCCGCCGAACCCCAACGAGGACTACCACCCGATCAAGATGTTCATCGGCTCGGGGATGCCCCGCAACCTGTGGCGGCGGGTCACCGAACGGTTCCCCACCACGCGGGTGCTCGAGTTCTACGCCTCGGCCGAAGGCGAGGCGATCCTGGCCAACGTCAAGGGCACCCCGATCGGCTCGATGGGCCGCCCGCTGCCGGGCTCGGCCGAGGTCAAGGTCGCGGCGTTCGACCGGAAGGCACGCACCCTCGAACTCGGCCCGGATGGCCTGACCCGGGAATGCGCCCCCGACGAGGTCGGCCTGCTGCTGGCCCGGATCAACCCCGGCGAGTCGGCCGCCGGCACGCCACTGCGGGGCGTCTTTGCCGTCGGTGACGCGTGGCGTAGCACCGGCGACCTGTTCCTGCGCGACGAGCACCACGACCTCTGGCTGGTCGACCCGGTCACCGCCCTGATCTCCACCAACCACGGGCCGGTCATGCCGGCCGGCGCCCGCCTGGCACTCGGCACGATCCCGGCCGTCGACCTGATGGCCGGCTACGGCGTCGCTGGAGGAGACGCGGAGGGCGAGGCACAGGTCCTGGTGGCCGCCGTGACGCTGTTGCCCGGTGCCAAGCTGACCTCGACCGACCTCGACCGCGCCTTCGAGCGGCTCCCGGCCGGGCACCGGCCCAGCTACGTGCAGGTCGTGCGGTCCTTCCCGGTCACGACCTGGCACCGCCCGATCTGGCGCCAGCTGCAGCAGGCCGGCGTCCCGAAGCCGACCCGCGCCCGCAAGGTCTGGAAGCTGGCCGACGACCACGCGCACTACGAGCCGCTGCCCACCGGCAAAGGCTCGTAACCAAAAAGAGTTCTGCCGGACTGCAACGAGATCGCCTGTCGCGCTGTCTACTAGGCGTGGAGGCAGTAGTGAGCGATGAGGCGGAGTTCGCGCCGTTCGTGCGCGCGAACACGGCCACCCTGTTGCGTACCGCTTACCTGCTGACCGGCAACGCCCCGGCAGCCGAGGAACTCGTACAGGACACGCTCGTCCGGCTCTACCCCAAATGGCATCTCGTCGAGGCCGCGGACGCGCCGGTCGCCTACGTGCGGCGCTCCCTGGCCAACGCGTTCGTCAACGAGCGGCGCCGCCCGGCCAGCCGCGAACTCGTGCTCGACGTCGTGCCTGAACGCAGCGACCTGCGTGACGCCGGGGCCGAGTTGGCCGATCGCGACGAGGTGTGGGGGCTGCTGCGCACACTGCCCGACCGGCAGCGCGCCGCGCTGGTGATGCGCTACTTCGACGACCTGCCCGATGACCAGATAGCCGACGCGCTCGGCTGCCGCGCCGGGACGGTCCGCAGCCTGATCAGCCGAGGGCTCGGGACCCTGCGCGAGCAGAGCACCGGGCAGGCATCGTGGCCCTCGGCGAGGAGACTCGCATGACTGACAAGATCGACGTCGAGGCTGCGCTGCGCGCCAGCCTCACCGAGCATGCCCGGCACGCGCCGGCGGCGGGCATGCTGGCCGAACGCATCATCGGCGAGGTCGACCTGCTGCCGCCGGCGCGCGAACGTCGGTGGGCGCGCCAATGGCGTACCTGGACGCTGCCGCTGATCGCCGCGGGCTCGGTGGCCGCGGTGGCCGCCGCGCTGGTCGGCGTCACGCAGTTCCGGCACAGCGCCGACCACAAGCCCCCGGCTGTGCCGATCTCCTCGATCGCCCCCGCGCCGACGCCGAGCGCCACTGCGCCCGCGCCCAGGACGACAGAGCCCAACCCGCCACCAGCGACCCATGCGGCGCCGAAGGAGGTCACCCTGACGCATTTCAGTGCGATCGACGTGACGTTCGTCGGCGCCGAGACCGGCTGGGCGCTCGGCACCGCGGACTGTCTGAACGGCAGCGGTGGACCCTGCGCCGCGATGGTCCGCACGACCGACGGCGGAGTGACCTGGCACGGCATGAAACCGCCGCCGGCCAACGTGCCGCTGCTCGTGTGCGACGACCCGTGCATCCAGCACGTTCGCTTCGCCACGGACCAGATCGGCTACGCGTTCGGTCCGAGCGCATTGTTCATGACTACCGACGGCGGCGTGAACTGGCACCGCCAGCCAGGTGGCGCAGACGCACTGGAGACCCTGGACGGCAACGTGATCCGGGTGGTGGACCAGGTCGGCGGTGGTTGCGTCCCGGGCTGCGACTACAACGTGCAGATCGCCCCGATCGGTAGCGCGACGTGGCACAACGTCGACCTGCCCGGGACCTACGACCGCGGCTCGACGACCGGCGTCGCACTGGTGCGGACCGGGCCGCGTGCGTTCATCGAGGTGTTCGGGCACGTCTCGGGTGGCGGGAGCGACGCGACTTCGCTGCTGTACACGTCGACCAACGACGGCGTGAACTGGACCAGACACGACGAGCCGTGTCCGCAGAACTCGGGTTACGAGGTCGACAGCACGGCCATCACGGCCGCAGCGGACGGTTCGGTCGCGGTGCTCTGCTCGCCACGAGGCGCGAGCAGCCCCGACTTCACCGCCGTGTCCTCGGACGGCACCGCACCGTTCACACCGGGCGGGTCGCTCCCGGCCAACCTGGGGGGCGAACGTCTGCTCGGCGCTGCTTCGGCCAACGTGCAACTCATCGCCTCATTCGAGGCCCTGTACCGCACCCAGGACGCCGGCAAGACCTGGCAATCGGTTCCCGCCGTGCCTGGCGGCGTAGAGCCGAGGTTCATCGGCTTCGAGTCGCAGACTGTGGGACGCGTGGTCGTCGGCACGGGCGAGTCGATCTGGACGACTGGTGATGCCGGCCTGACCTGGACGCAGCACACGTTCAGTTGAGGGGTGCTGGCCCCCGGCATTGAGAGTTGGCACTCACCGCGTTAGAGTGCCAACTAGGGCAGGTTGACCCCCGCGACGGCAGCCGGCCTCCACCGACATATGAACCCGAGAAGGGGAGAGTCACCGTGACCGCCACCAAGGTCAGCATCAAGCCGCTCGAGGACCGCGTCGTCGTCCAGGCCAACGAGGCCGAGACCACGACCGCTTCGGGCATTGTCATTCCCGAGACCGCCAAGGAGAAGCCGCAGGAGGGCACCGTCCTCGCTGTCGGCCCGGGTCGCATCGACGACAACGGCAACCGCGTCCCGATCGACGTCTCCATAGGCGACGTAGTGCTCTACAGCAAGTACGGCGGCACCGAGGTCAAGTACGCGGGCGAGGACTACCTCGTACTCTCCGCGCGCGACGTCCTCGCGGTCATCGAGAAGTAAAGGGCGAAGCAATCCGTTAACGCCGACGCCCCGGCCGCGCGCACCGCGTGCGCCCGGGGCGTTTCGGTTGCGCCACTGACTGCGATCAACTTCAGGAAAGGGATATACCCATGGCGAAGATCCTCAGTTTCGACGAGGACGCCCGCCGCGCGCTCGAGCGCGGTGTCGACAAGCTGGCCAACGCCGTCAAGGTCACGCTCGGCCCCAAGGGCCGCAACGTCGTGCTCAGCAAGTCGTTCGGCGCGCCGGTCATCACCAATGACGGCGTGACGATCGCCCGCGAGATCGAGCTCGACGATCCGTATGAGAACCTGGGCGCGCAGCTGGCCAAGTCGGTCGCGACCAAGACCAACGACGTCGCAGGCGACGGCACCACCACGGCCACGGTCTTGGCTCAGGCCCTGGTCAACGCGGGCTTGAAGAACGTGGCGGCGGGTGCGAACCCCACCGCGCTGAAGCGGGGCATCGACGCCGCGGTCACCGCCGTCAGCGATGCTCTGGACAAGGTGGCCATCCCGGTCGAGGGCGAGCAGGCGATCGCGCACGTTGCGACCATCTCCGCGCAGGACCCGACGATCGGCGAGCTCATCGGCGAGGCGTTCACGAAGGTCGGCAAGGACGGCGTCATCACCGTCGAGGAGAGCCAGACGCTGACCACCGAGCTCGAGTTCACCGAGGGGATGCAGTTCGACAAGGGCTACATCAGCCCGTACTTCGTCACCGATGCCGAATCGGCTGAGGCGGTGTTCGACGACCCGTACCTGCTCATCACCACGCAGAAGATCTCGGCCGTCGCTGACCTGCTGCCGCTGCTGGAGAAGGTCGTCGAGTCCGCCAAGCCGCTGGTGATCATCGCCGAGGACGTCGACGGTGAGGCCCTCAGCACGCTCGTCGTCAACGCCATTCGCAAGACGTTCAACGCGGTGGCGGTCAAGGCACCGTTCTTCGGCGACCGCCGCAAGGCGTTCCTGCAGGACCTCGCCATCATCACCGGCGCTCAGGTCATCTCCCCCGAGGTCGGCCTGAAGCTCGACCAGGCCGGGCTCGACGCACTGGGCCGGGCGGGACGCGTTGTGGTCACCAAGGACACGACCACGGTCACACACGGGGCCGCCTCCCAGGAGGAGATCAACGCCCGGATCGCCCAGATCCGCCGCGAGATCGAGGACACCGACTCCGACTGGGACCGCGAGAAGCTCAAGGAGCGGCTGGCCAAGCTGTCCGGGGGCGTGGGCGTCATCAAGGTCGGCGCCGCCACCGAGGTCGAGCTCAAGGAGCGCAAACACCGCATCGAGGACGCCATCGCAGCCACCCGCGCAGCGATCGACGAGGGCATCATCGCCGGTGGCGGCGCGGCCCTCGTGCACGCGGCCTCGGCGCTCGACGGTGACCTGGGCCTGACCGGCGACGAGGCCACCGGGGTGCGCGTCGTGCGCACCGGGCTGGACGAGCCGCTGCGGTGGATCGCCTCGAACGCCGGCGAAGAAGGCTATGTCGTGGTGGCCAAGGTCCGCGAGCTGCCCGTCAACCACGGGCTGGACGCGGCGACAGGCGAGTTCGGCGACCTGCTCAAGGCAGGCGTCGTCGACCCGGTCAAGGTCACCAAAGCAGCACTGGCCAACGCCGCATCGGTGGCCGCCCTGCTGCTGTCGACGCAGAGCGCGATCGTCGAGAAGCCGGCCGACCCGGAGGACGAGCACGATCACGCCAACGGTGGGCACAGCCACGGCGGCCACGGGCACAGCCACTAGGCACCACCCAGCGACACAGTTCGGGCCCCGCGGCG
>JAOPWD010000114.1 GCA_025965875.1 Pseudonocardiales bacterium | reverse complement strand
TGGCGCGAGCTGGCCGAGGCAGGTGTCGCCCAGGTGACCCTGCTCGAGGCCGAAACCGAGATCTACGGCCCCATGTCGCTCGGCGAGGACTGACCTAGGAGCGTTCTCGCAGCGTGGCGACTCCGGGGCCGGACAGCTCGTCCAGTGCCGACTTTCGTCCGGAGGCGGCCAGGAGCAAAGCCATCGCGGGCCCCTGGACCAACGGTCCGGCGCCGACGGAGAAGTCCGTGTCGGTGGCTGTGAGCGTCACACCCGCGACTCGCGTCTTGCCGCCGATGATGGCGTTGCTCTTCGCGTAGAGAGCGATCGCGCGGGCGACGTAGGGCAGCGGGTAGCTGTGCGGGATGCCCAGTGGCCGTCGGATGTCCTCGCCGTGCACGAACGCCTCACCCAGCCAGGTGTCCTTGGGCCCGGGCGGCGCGCTCTGGCGTCGCTGGGCCGCACGGAAGGCTGCCAGCGTCGCCGCAGGACCGTCGGCTCCCTCGAGCCGCACCTGGTTGGCGGCGAACCTGTCGAAGTTGCCACCTGCGGCGGCGAACTTCGTGACGAACTTCGGCGGCGTCATCTTGGCCGCCGACAGCAGGTGGGCCAGCACCTGGTGCACATCCCAATCGCTGCACAGCGACGAAGTCGCCCACTGTTGCGCACTCAGGTCGGCCAGGTCATCGGCGAGCGCCTGCCGTTCGGCGTGGATCGTCGGCCAAATGTCGGTCATCGCCGACCTCCTCGGTGTGCACGCGTGACCGCCGGAGTGGCGTCCACTAACACACCGACGAACGAGGCAGCCCAGAATCGACAGGGTGGGCCACCTGGTCAGCTGGCGTTCGGCAGCACCTGCGTCTTCAGTCCGGCGCCGCCCTTGAACGCCTCGATCGCGTCCGAGTACCGCTCGAGCGGGTAGCGGTCGGTGATGAACACATCCGGATCGAGGACGCCGGAGGCGAACAGGTCGGCAGCCCGCTCGAAGCTGTGCAGCACCGCCATCGAGCCGGTGATCGTTATCTCCTTGTTGTAGATGCGGTATGGATCGATCGTCGCGCGGGCCGCGTAGTCGGCCACGCCGAACTGCAGGAACGTGCCGCCCGGGCCTACCCGGCCCAGGCCGTCCTGGATGGCCTTCTCGTTGCCGGTGGCGTCCACGACGAGCTCCCAGCCGTATGGGCGTTCGATCTCGTCGGCATTGCTCGCGGTGCGTACAGCGCCCAGTTGCTGCGCGAGCTTCAGCCGGTCCGGGTTGAGGTCCACCATGTCCACGGACACCGCGCCCACCCGCTTGGCCAGCTCCAGCATCATCAGCCCCATCGTCCCGGCGCCGTAGATCAACACGTGCGAGCCCAGCTGGCTGGCGAGCACGTCATAGCCACGCACCGCGCACGACAGCGGCTCGATCAACGTCGCGTCGGCTGTGCTGACGGACTCCGGCAGCTTCACGCAGTTGGCCGCCGGCACGGCCACGAACTCCGCCGCGCCGCCCGAGGTTGTGACTCCGATCCCGCCCCAGTGCAAGCAGAGATTGTTCTTGCCCAGGCGGCAGTAGTGGCACTCGAAGCAATAGAGCGAGGGATCGACGGCGACCCGGTCACCCTCGGCGACATTGTCGACGTCGGCACCGGTGGCGACGACGACGCCGGCGAGCTCGTGCCCCGGGATGAGCGGTAGCGACGGCGCGAACTCACCTTGCAGGATGTGCAGGTCGGTGCCACAAAGGCCGACGGCCTCCACTTGCACCACGGCTTGGCGCGGGCCCGGCGTCGGGTCGTCGACGGACTCGATGCCGATCACGCCGACCGACTTGATGACTGCGGCCCTCATGACGACACCGCCGCAACCACTCGCTTCGCCCGCAGGGCAGTGCGCAGCTTGCTTCGTGTTCTCATTTGACCGCCCCGAGCGAGAGGCCCTGCACCAGCTTGTCCTGTGCGGCGAAACCGGCGATCAGTACGGGCAGCGAGACGATCGTGGCCGCGGCGCACACCTTGGCCAGGAACAGGCCCTGGCTGGTGACGAAGCTGGTCAGGAACACAGGTCCGGTCTGCGCCGAAACGCCGGTCAGCACGCGCGCGAACAGCAGTTCGTTCCAACTGAAGATGAAGCAGATCAGCGAGGTGGCCGCAATGCCGGGCATCGAGATCGGCACGATGATCCTGCGCATCTGGTACAGCAACCCGGCGCCGTCGATGGACGCCGCCTCGAGGATCGCCGGTGGGATCTCGGCCAGGAACGAGCGCATCATCCACACCGCGATCGGCAGATTCATCGAGGTGTACAGGATGACCAGCAGGAAGATGTTGTCGAGCATGTTGATCCTCTGCGCGATCAGGTAGATCGGCAGCAGACCCGCGACGGGCGGCAGCATCTTCGTGGACAGGAAGAAGAACATCACGTCAGTCCACTTGCGCACGGGACGGATCGAGCAGGCGTACGCGGCGGGAATGGCCAATGCGAGCACGATGATCGTCGACAGCACACTCGCCGTCAGCGAGTTGGCCAGGTAGGGCCACGGGTCGATGCCGCCACTGAAGAACTCGCGGTAACCATCGAGTGTCAGCGGCGCGCCGACGCTCGGCGGGTTCGTACTCGCGTCCGCCTCGCTGTGGAACGACGTCAGGATCATGAACAGCACCGGCACCACGAAGATGATCCCGATGATCCACGCGATGACACCGAAGTAGACGTTGGCGTGGCTCTTGCGCGGCTCTTTCTCCGCGTGCGTGGTCGGTCGCGTGGCGACTGCAGCCGTCATTTGCTACACCCCTTCCTCGAACAGGGACGACACGACGCGTAGGGCGAAGGTCGCGATGATGAGCGAGCCGACGACAACCACGACGCCTTGCGCCGACGCCAAGCCGTAGTCGTGCGCGCTGAAGAAGGTCTGGTAGATCGTGTACGGCAGGTTCGCCGTTCCGAGTCCACCCGAGGTGATCGTGAAGACACTGTCGAAGTTCTGGACGATGTAGATGCTGCCGAGCAGGCCGCCCAGTTCCAGGTACTTACGCAGGTGCGGGAAGGTGATGTACCGGAACACCTGCCACGGCGACGCGCCGTCGACGTGGGCCGCCTGCACGACTTCCTTGTCGCGCGACTGCAAGCCGGCCAGCAGGATCAGCATCATGAACGGCGTCCATTGCCAGATCAGCTGGGCCTCGATCATCAGCTTCGGATGCTCGGTGAGCCAGTCCGGCTGCGGGGCCGAGCCGTTGAAAACGTTCCAGATTGCGGTCAGCGTGCCGTTGAGCAGGCCAAAGCTCGGGTTGTAGATGCCGTGCTTGAACAGCAGGGCCGCGGCTACCGGAACGACCAGGAACGGCGTGATCATCAGCGTCCGGACAACTCCGCGGCCGAAGAAGGCGCGGTCGAGCAACAGGGCGATCAGCATCCCGAGAAGCAGGCTTACCAACACGACCGTCACCGTGAGCACGATCGTGAACACGATCGACGCGCGCAGTGCAGAGTCGCTGAACACCTTGCGGTAGTTGTCGATCCCGGCGAATCCCTTGTTCTGTGGCGAGAGCGCGTTCCACCGCATGAACGAGATGACGAGAGTCGCCACGAACGGCAGTTGCGTGACGATGATCAGGAAGATCAAGCCGGGCAGCAGTGGCGCCCGCCGCATCCACCGTTCCCTGCTCGAGAGTGAGTAGGCCGCATCGGGCGCGGAGGAGCGGCGCGGCGGCTTGTCGACCGACGGCGCACGGTCCGTTGAGACTGTTGTCATCTGCTCGCTCCTCTCGTCAGCTCGCGTAGGTCTTGCCGACGGCGGACGCGAGTTTCTGCCCGTTGGACAAGGCGCTGTCGACCGACTTCTTGCCGGCAATGGCCGAGCTGATGTCCTGCGAGACCTTCGTCCCGAAGTCGGTGAACTCGGGGATGTCGACGAACTGGATGCCCCCGGTTGGCCTGGGCTGAACCCCCGGCGAGGTCGGGTTCGCCGACTGGATCGCCTCGAGCGTCGGCTTCGCGAACGCGGCCGCGACCTTCAGATAATCCGGGTTGGAGTACGTCGAAGCTCGTTTGCCAGCAGGGACGTTGGCCCACCCGAGCTTGTCGCCGACCAGCTTCTCGTAGGCCTGGCTCGATGCCCATGACACGAATTTCCATGCGTTGGACAGGTGCTTGCCACCCTTCTCGATGGCCCATGACCACGCATACAGCCAGCCCGACGTCTTGGTCTTCACGACGGGAGCCGGCGCGTAGCCGATCTTGCCGGCGACGGGTGAGTCCTTGGCCTCGAGCGATCCGGCGGCCGACGTCGCGTCGTACCACATGGCGACTTTGCTCTGCTCGAGAGACGTGAGGCACTCGGTGAACCCGGACTGCGCTGCGCCGATCTCGCCATGCTTGCGCACGAGGTCGATGTAGAAGTTGGTCGCCTCCTTGAACGGGGGAGCTGAGACCTGCGCCGACCAGTCCTTGTTGAACCAAGTGCCGCCGAAGGTGTTGACCACAGTGGTGAGGGGCGCGAGGACCTGGCCCCAGCCGGGCTGGCCACGCAAGCAGATGCCCTTCATGCCGGGCTTGGCACCGTCAGCCTTGGTGGCGAGGTCCGCAACCTGCTGCCACGTCGGGTGGGCGGGCATGGTCAGGCCCTTGTCCTGGAAGATGTCCTTGCGGTACATGAGGAAAGAAGACTCGCCATAGAACGGCTCGCCGTAGATCTTGCCGTCCGAGCCGCTGAGACTCTGCGCGATGGGCTTGAGGATGTCGCCCTGGTTGAACGCCGTGTCCTTGGCGAGATAGGTGTCCATCGGTTCGAGCCACTTGTTCTTCGAGTAGATCGGGATCTCGAAGTTGGACAGCGTGGCCAGGTCGTACTGGTGCGCCTGGCTGGAGAACTCCTGGCTGGCCTTGTCGCGCAGGTCGTCCTCGGGGAGTGTCGTGAAGTTGACCTTGACGCCGGTCTCCTTCGTGAACTCCGGCGCGAGTTTCTGGAGGTCGATCATCTGTGGGTTGTTCACCATCAGCACACGGATGGTGTTCGGGCCGCTGTTCCCGGCCCAACCGAGCCCACCACAGGCTGACAACGAGCCAGCCACCGTCAGCGCGGCGACCATCGTGGCCACCGTTCGGAACGTTCTGCCTGGCACGCCGCCTCCAAGATCTTGTCCGGAGTTGCATCGCTCAAACGAGCATCAATGCGCTCGTATCGACATAAGTCAATTTCCTGGGCGGGGTGGTCCATGTCAAGGGTTGCTGCGATGATGAGCCGACCCCCGCTCATATGAGCGTGCCTTCGGGAGGTGGCCCATGGCTCCGAGACCGACGGAGTTGATCTTGATGGCGCGCGCTGCCCGCCGGTATTACGAGGACGACCGCTCGAAGAAGGACATCGCCGACGAGTTGGGAATCAGCCGATTCCGCGTCGCCCGGCTGCTCGACAACGCGAAGCGCTCCGGGATGGTGCGAATCCAGATCGAGCTGCCCACGGGGGTGAACACCGAGCTCTCGGTTGAACTGCAGCGCGTCTTCGGCCTCAGGCACGCCGTGGTCGTCGATGTCGTCGACGACCACCCTGAAGCGTTGCGCTCACGGCTCGGCGAGGTGGCGGCCGAGGTGTTGCAGGAGGTAGTCGGGCACGACGACGTTCTCGGCATGGCCTGGGCACGCTCGCTGCGTGCGATCGGCGGATCGATCTCAGCCATCGCGGCGTGCCCCGTTGTCCAGCTCACCGGGGCGATGTCCGGCCCGGACGGCAGCGACGTCATCGACCTCGTCCGCCGGGTGGCGCTGTCCGGCGGCGGAACTCCGCACGTGTTCTACGCACCGCTGGTCGCGCACGACATGGCGTCGGCGCGAGTCGTGCGTAAACAGCCTGATGTCGCGCGCGCGATCGAGCTCGTGGCGAAGGTAACGGTGGCCGTTGTCGGCATCGGCGCCTGGGAGCCGGGACTGTCGACGATCTACGACATGGTCGAGCCGGAGGCGCGTGACCGGGCCAGCGCACTGGGGACGATCGGTGAGATCTCCGGCGCGCTGATCGACTCGTGGGGGCGCGGCGTGCCGAGCCCGCTCAGCCGCCGCATCATCGGACTCACGGCTGAGCAGCTCGAGCAGATCGACCTGGTCATCTCGGTGGCGTACGGCGAAGGCAAGGCGCAGGCCGTCTCCGCCGCGCTGCGCGGTGGTCTGGTAACCGCACTGATCACCCATACCGGGCTGGCCCGTGCCATTCTTGCCACGGAGGCCGCGCAGGCGGCACGTGAGACGGCAGATGACACGGCAGATTGAGGACGGGCCCCTGGCCGGCGGTACGGCAAACCGCGGCCGGGTCATCCGTGTCGGCGACACCGTGCACCGCCCGGTCGGCCCGCACACGCCAGCGGTCCACGCGCTGTTGCAGCACCTGACCGACACCGGTTTCGATGCGACGCCGCGCGTCATCGGACTGGGGGAGCGGTCCGAGATCGTCGGCTACATCGAGGGCATGGCGGCGACCGACCCCATCCCGGTCTGGGCACTCACCGACGAGGCGTTGCTCAGCGTCGGCGCGCTGCTGCGCGGCTATCACGCGGCCTGCGCAGACTTCGCGGCGACCGAGTGGACTTGGCAGCGCCCGGTGCCCGCACCGTGGCGGGGTGCGATCGTTACGCACAACGACCTGAACCCGGCCAATGTGATCTTCCAGGACGGCCGGGCGGTGGCGTTGATCGACTTCGATCTCGCCGCACCTGGTGCGCCCGCGTTCGATCTGGCCGTCACAGCGTGTTTCTGGGCGCCGCTGCGGGCTGACGACGACATCGACGACGCCAGGCGCGGCACCGCCATTTCCCGCTTCCGTCTGCTGCTCGACGGCTACGGCGCGGACGCCGCGCTGCGCCGGCAAGTCGTCGCTGCCACTGGCGCCGCGAATCGATGGATTGCCGACGTCATCGAGGAGAACGCCAACCTCGGCCACCCTGCTTTCGGCCGGCTGTGGCAGGACGCGATGGGTCTGCATCGTCGTGCGTCCGCGTGGCTGTCGACGCACGTCGACGACCTGCTCCACGTGAGCCGGTAGCCGTGTCAGATGCTTGGTCTAGCTTGCCCGCATGGACTGGAAGATCGAGCTCATATTCATCCCGGTGTCCGACGTCGACCGCGCCAAAGCGTTCTACGTCGACCAGGTCGGATTCCACGCCGACCACGACCAGCAGGTCAACGAACAGCTGAGGTTCGTCCAGCTGACGCCGCCTGGCTCGGCCTGCTCCATCGCGTTCGGCACCGGAATCACGCAAATGGCGGTCGGCAGCCAGCGCGGTGTGCAGGTCGTGGTCCCGGACGCAGCGGCTGCCCGGCAACGCCTGCTCGATCACGGCGTTCAGGCCAGCGATGTCGACGTTCAGCCCTGGGGCTCGTTCGTGACGTTCGACGATCCTGACGGCAACGGTTGGATCCTGCAGGAATTGCCGGTTCGATAACTGCACATGAGAGCCCTTGTCGCCGATCCGCTGGCAGCCTCGACAATGCGAATGGCCCAGGTCGATGAGCCCGTGCCCGGCGCGGACCACGTGGTTGTCGAAGTGCACCACGCGTCGTTGAACCACGGCGACCTCAACGACGCGGTCTCTGGCCGGGTGCCCCCAGGGCAGGTGTTGGGCTCTGACGTTGCCGGCGTCGTGGTCCGCGGCTCCGACGACGGCTCCGGACCGGGGGTCGGCAAGCGGGTCGTGGCGCTGGCCGAAGGGGCGTTCGCCGAGCGCGTTGCTATCCCGTCGCACTCCGTTGCTGAAATCCCGGACGGACTGGACCTGTCGGCTGCTGCCGGACTTCCGGTGGCCGGCCTGGCCGCACTTCGCAGCCTGCGGGCGAGCGGCTCGCTCCTAGGTCGCCGGGTCCTCATCACGGGTGCTGGCGGAGGCGTAGGAACAT
>JAOPWD010000405.1 GCA_025965875.1 Pseudonocardiales bacterium | reverse complement strand
GACCGCACCGAACGGGATGGCGACGAGGGCGGTCGGCAGGATCGTCACGCTGGCCACGAACCAAGCCTGCTGGATGAACTCGCGGAACTGGAACGGACGCCGGAACGTCAACCGCGCGACGTCGAGGAAAAGCGCAAACAGTCGCCCGGCCTGATTGATGCCGGCAACGGGCGAGAGGGCGGCCATCAGCCCTTCCCGGCCGGCATGCTCTGAGTGTCGCTGTAGGGGTCACCGTCGCGGTTGGCCAGGCCGGACGATATGCCGCCGGTGGCTTCGCGGGCGTCGAGCTCCTCCTGATGCTCCTGGTCGAGGAGTTCCTGGATGGCTTTCTGCGCCTCCGGGGGCAGCGTGTGCATCATGTCCATCACGCGCTGCTGACGACGGCCGGCGGCCTTGCGCTCGGGCAGGCCGGGCGAGGGCTGGATCTGCGGCGGCACGCCGCCGCCGATACCGCCCTTGGGCGCGGCCCCTGGGTGCCGCTCCGGGGCGCCGTCGAGAGACGCGAGCTCGGCCGCGACCTGCGCGGAGTCCTTCTCCTCGGACATGCCGATCGGGCCTTCGCGACGGCCGTTGAGGAACTGCTTGACCACGGGCTCTTCGCTGGTGAGCAGCACCTCGCGGGGGCCGAACATCACCAGCTCGCGACGGAACAGCATGCCCAGGTTGTCGGGGACGGTTCGGGCGGTGCCGATGTCGTGGGTGACGATCAGGAACGTGGCGTCGGTGACCGCATTCAGGTCGATGATCAGTTGGTTCAGGTAGGCGTCGCGCACCGGGTCGAGCCCGGAGACCGGCTCGTCGAACAGGATGATCTCCGGCTCGAGCACGAGTGCCCGTGCGAGTCCGGCCCGCTTGCGCATGCCGCCGGAGATCTCGCCCGGCAGCTTCTTCTCCGTCCCGGACAGGCCCACCAACTCGAGCTTCTCGGAGACGATGTCGTGGATCTCCTTCTCGCTCTTCTTCGTGTGCTCACGCAGCGGGAAGGCGATGTTGTCGAACAGGTTCATCGAACCGAACAGCGCGCCGTCCTGGAACAGCACGCCGAACAGCTTGCGCGTCTCGTACAGCTTGGCCTCGCTGCAGTGCGCCACGTCAACGTCGCGAATCATGATCGAGCCCTTGTCGGGCTTGAGCAGCCCGATCAGGGTCTTCAGGAAAACGGACTTGCCGGTGCCCGACGGGCCCAGCATGACGCTCACCTCGCCGGGCGGGAGGGTGAGGGTGACGTCGCCCCAGATTGTCTGTTTGCCGAAGGATTTGGTCAGGTCGTGGACTGCGACTTCGACACCCACGCGCCGTCCCCTTCCGCACAGTTATGGCGGGCAACGCCCGCGCCGACAAACCTCTGCCCTGCACTGACTTAACGAGACCGCTACCCGTTGGTAACGAGTAGTGGCGACATAGCGTCGCATATTTCCCGCGGCAGCGCGCAGGCGGTACGCGTCTCTGCGGCGTCCGGGTGCTGACGTGGGTAGGACACATACCGCAGCTGTGCGCACCCCGTGAGAAGGCGCTCAATCCGGCGTGCCGCAGACTACGCGCAGCCTCATATCGCCGGGTTGGCGGCTAGCCTTTCGCAGACCTTTGCCACCGGGCGCGTCACACACCACAGGAGTTGTTCAATGGCAGACCCCGACGAGGCGCTGCGCGAATTGCTCGGTGCTGAACCGCCCGGTGCCGTGCTCGCACTCGATGCGGTTACCCGCGCGGACCTGGCCGGAGTGATCGCCGACGCACGCCGTCACCAAGCACGCAGCCTGGCCGAGGCATTCGAGGCCACGCTCAAGCACGTCCCGTTTCCGGTGCGCGGCGTCGTGAAGCGGGTGCTCGGAGCATGACCGCGCCGGACTCCGCTGCGGAGATCCAGAAGCTGGCCCACCAGCTCGGCGTCGAGCCGACCCGGCTGGCCGCGCTGACCGGCGTCCCGGCCGGCGATCTGAGAATCCTGCGCACTCAGATAGCGGATGCGCTGTTCGAAGCCGACAAGCCACGCTTCGCCAAGATCGCCGCACTGTCGAAGGCGGTGCCCACGGCCGTTGCCGCCAGGCTCACCGAGTACGCGATGCCGCCGCTGCTCGCGGCGCGGACGGCCGAACTCATCGAGCCACGTCGTGCCGCGGATCTCGTCGGGCGCTTGTCCGACGGCTACCTCGCCGACGTCTCAGCGGCAATGGACGCGAGCCGGGCAGCAGAGGTCGTCGCGGAGATCCCGGCCGATCGCATCGCCACGATCGGCGCGGAGCTGGCTCGTCGCGCGGAGTGGGTGGTGATCGGCGGGTTCGTCGCGCACGTCAGCGCACCGGCCCTCGCCGCGGCGGTGCAGGTGTTCGACGGCGAGCAGTTGCTGCGGATCGGGTTCGTGCTGGACGACAAGGACCGGCTCGACGACGTGTCCCAACTCGTCACCGACGTGCAGATCGACGCGATGCTCGCGGCGGCCTCGAAGCACGGGCTGTGGACCGAACTCGACGACCTGCTCGCGCACCTGACCGCAGACCGGGCCGGGCGAATGCGGGACCGGTTCGGGGTGGCGCCGGCCAAGATCGTGGCCGCCACGCAGGCCGCGGCTGCGAGCGGGAGGCTGAGCCAGGACAGTCTGGCCAAGCTGACGGCGTAGGTTTCGCTGCGTGCCGTCCGACCCGATCATCGCGCTCGACGTCACCAGGAACGGGTTCGTCGAGTCGCACCATCGGGGCAGCCTGGTTCTGCTGGATGTAACGGGCGCGGTTGCCGTCGCGGCCGGCGATCCGAACCGGCCGATCATGCCTCGCTCGTCGCTCAAGCCCGTGCAGGCGATCACGATGGTGGAGTGCGGTTTTCCCGGCCGCGACGGCTCCCTGGCGCTCGCGGCGGCAAGCCACGACGGCGAGGAGATGCACGTGGCCGGCGCCCGGTCGATCCTGGCCGCAGCTGGCCTGGACGAGTCGGCGTTGCAATGCCCGCCTGATCTGCCGTCCGGTCGCGAGGCGATGTTGGCCCACGTCCGCGCAGGTGGCGGACCACTGCGGATCTGCCACAACTGCTCCGGCAAGCACGCCGCGATGCTGGCCACCTGCGTCGCCAACGGCTGGGACATTGCGTCATACCGCGAGGTTGACCACCCGCTGCAGGTGGCCATCCGGGCCGGCATCGAAACAGCGAGCGGCGAGACGATCGTGGCCACCGGCGTCGACGGGTGCGGTGCACCGGCCCACGCGCTCAGCCTCGTGGGGCTGGCGCGGGCGTTCGCCGCGCTCGCACGCGCTGCGGACGAGACGCCGGCCGCGTTGGTCCGGGACGCGATGCGGGCGCACCCACGCCTGATCGGCGGCACCGGGCGGGTGGTCACCGAGCTCACGGCCGGGGTGGACGGCCTGCTCTGCAAGGACGGCGCCGAGGGGGTGTGGGGAGCGGCGCTGCCGGATGGTCGCGCGTTTGCCGTCAAGGTCGACGATGGCGGCGCCCGTGCGCTGGCGCCGCTGCTGGCTGCCGCCCTCTGCTACTGGGGCCTCGACAGCGATGTGGTGCGCAGCTGGTCGGCGGTCGGCGTGCTCGGCGGCGGTGTTCCGGTCGGCGCGATCGGCTGGTCCGCCGCGCTCGTCGACCTGCTCAGCCTCGGTGACCATCTCGACTGATCTTCCTGCGCTAGGCGCGTCACGGCGGCTATAAGCGCAGGAACATCCATTCGGCGGTGACCATCTCGACTGATCTTCCTGCGCAAGGCGCGTCACGGCTGCGGTAAGCGCAGGAACATCCACTGGGCCCAAGTGCCCCGAACGCAACAAGATCGCGGAGAAATGCCGCTGGGGCGGTGCCGCTTGCGCGGTGCCGCCCCAGCGGGGTGGAACGCCGAACTACTTGACCGTGACGGTCGCGCCGGCTGCTTCGAGAGCGGCCTTGCCCTTGTCAGCGGCTTCCTTGTTGACCTTCTCCAGGACGGGCTTGGGGGCACCGTCGACGAGGTCCTTGGCCTCCTTGAGGCCCAGGTTCGTCAGCGAGCGCACCTCCTTGATGACCTGGATCTTCTTGTCGCCTGCGGCCTCGAGGATGACGTCGAACTCATCCTTGACGTCTTCGACCTCGGCCGGAGCGGCCGGGCCGCCAGGCGCGACGCCAACCGCAACCGGTGCGGCGGCGGTGACGTCGAACGTCTCCTCGAACTGCTTCACGAACTCAGAGAGCTCGAGCAGGGTCATTTCCTTGAACGCGTCGAGCAACTCGTCGGTACCGAGCTTCGCCATGGTGGCTTCCTTCTTTCTGTACTGCGTGTATCGGCCGGATGAGCCGGCTGTCGGGTGGGGTGGTTATTCCGCCGGCTCGGCGGGGGTTTCCGGTGCAGCTGCTGCGTCGGCCGGTGCGGCCTCAACGTCGTCGGCCGCGTCGGTCGCGTCGGCCGCCGGTGGCGCGTCGGCGGTCTCGGCCGGTGCCGCGACCGTCTCGGCGGCAACTGGTGCCTCCGTAGTCGCGGCGTCGACTGGTGCCTCGACAGCTTCGACGTCGCTGACTTCGGCGGCGGGAGCAGCTGCCTCGGCGGGCTTCTTCTCCTCGAGCGCCTTGGCCAGGCGAGCCATCTGCGACAGCGGCGCCTGGAACAGGGCCGCAGCACGGGACGGCAGCGCCTTGATGGCGCCGGCGAGCTTGGCCAGCAGGACCTCGCGCGACTCGAGATCGGCGATCTTGCTGATCTCGGCCGGGGACAACGTCTTGCCGTCGAGCACACCGCCCTTGATGACGAGCAGCGGGTTGGTCTTCGCGAAGTCACGCAGGCCCTTGGCCGCTTCGACCGGGTCGCCGGTGACGAAAGCGATGGCCGTCGGTCCGACGAGCAGGCTGTCGTCGATCGTGACGCCCGCCTCAGCGGCGGCACGCTTAGTGAGCGTGTTCTTCACGACCGCATAGGTCGTGCCGCTGCCCAGCGACCGGCGCAGGTCGGTCACCTGCTTGACCGTCAGTCCGCGGTATTCGGTGATGACCGCAGCGGATGAATTGGTGAAGTGCTCGGTGATCTCGGCGACCGCACTGATCTTCTCTGGGTTCGGCGTTGGCCGAGTGTGGGAAGTAGTGGGCATGTGCTTCCTCCTCTCTTCGTGTCGGGCTGGCGTTGTCCGGCACAAGAGAGAAGGAAACGCCCCGGCGCAGGGCGCACGGGGCGGCGATGACAGCCGTACCGTCCAACCTGCGCGGGCCGCTCCGGCGCTCCGGATGCGTTCGGTCACGTGCGCGCACGTGACGACCAGCGGTCTTCGGTGGATCGAGGTCCACGTTACGCGACGGCCGCGGCGCCGGCCAAATCACCTCAGCCGTACGAGGCGCCGAAGCAGACGAACGGGACCGGGGCAGCCGAGGCATTGGCCGCGTCGGCGAGGGCGGCCGCGGAGTCTTGACCGCCGGCGAGCCGGCCGTGGTAGTCGATCATCGTCTCGGCTGCGAGCTCGTCCCCCACCCGCGCGACCCCGGCGACCACGCTGCGGGTGCCCAGGTGCAGCAGCACACTGGTCAGGCCGAGCGCCTCGTCGCCGGGCCGGACGGTGGCCAGCCCGAGCTCGCAGGCCGACAGCACGACGTGTTCGGGCGTGCGCGCGGTCTGGTCCATCTCGTGGGCGAACATCGGCCCGTCGGCGAGCCGCAGCGACGAGAACAGCGGGTTCTCGGTCTGGTGCACGCCGTGGGCGGCGACGTGCACGACGCTGCCGCGCGCCATGGCCCTGGCCAGCGCCGGCCGGGCGGCCGCCTCGCCCGTGTGCATGGTGGCCGTGCCCCAGGCCGCCGCGACGCCCGCCACTTCGTGATCCGCGCGGACCAGGTCCGGGCCCGCCACGGCGAAGACCTGCCGCTTGCGGCGGCGCGCCGGTGCCTGCATCGCGGAAAGCCAGGCGGTGGCTGACGGGGCGACGACCACCGGAACGCCACGCAGCGAGGGCAGGGTGCCCCACGGCAGCTGGCCGAGGATGCCGGTCGAGACGACGACCAGCCGCTGTCCGTGCAGGTCTAGTGGCCCGAGCAGCGATCGATCGAGCTCGACTGCAGACCGGTCGAACGAACTGCGTACTGCGCCGGACAGGCCCCCGGGCAGGCGTGGCTGAGCAAGTACATCGAGGTCAGCCCGCGCCCGACGGACCTGCTCGGTGACCGCGGCCGCGCCGCCTAGTTCGTGGAGTCGCAGCCGACCGCTCCCGATGACGACCGCGTGCATCGTGGCGCGGGCCTCGACGAACACGACCATCGTCGAGGCGGCTGCTGTGACGCCGCCGCGGATCTCGTCGAGGCGCGCGGTGCGGCGAACTTCGCCGCTTCCCGCGAGTGTCCAGCGGCGGGCGGTGATCGCACGTTCCAACTCACGTCGACGCCGCAGCAACGGCGCCGCACCCGCAGGGTCTTGACTCACCGCCCGAAGCGATTCCACGGCCTGCCGCAGCTCCACGAGCAGATCGGCGGCCGTGTCATCGTCCGGTGGGCGCACGACGGGCAAGCGGGTCGACACCGCGCGCGCGCGTTCGGCGGCCGCGAGCACCGCACCGGGTCGGCCGTCTTGCAGCGCGAGCGACAGACCCAGCTCGGCGAGGTGGCGGCCGTGGATGGCCGAAGACGTCTGCAGGTCGATGCTGCCGAAGCTGGCCTGGTAGTCCGACAGTTCGCGGAGACCGGCGCGCACCTGGCGCGATGCGCTGCGACTGTCGCCATCAGCCGCGTCCAGCCGGGCTTGGACGTAGCGCGTGTGCAGCCTCGAGGTGATCGGATCACGACGGCTCACCGGCCCGGCCGTGGCCAGCACGCCGCGTGCGGCGCCCACGTCGCGGCCGGACACGTAAGCCTCGGCGGCGATGAGCGCCGCGGCGCGGGCGGCCAGCCGCAGCCCCTGGGCGTCCAGCTCGGCATTCAACCGCAACGCTGGATCAATCAGGCGTACGGCGGGACGGCCGGCCGCTAGATCACCCTGGAGCAGGACGAGCTCGGCGCTGCGCCGCCAAGGATCGTTGCCACGGCGCCGGAAGCGGTCGCGTGCGACTCCGGCGAACCTGCGCGCCGCGGCGACGTCATCGCTCGCGAGCGCGCAACGGGCACGCTCGAGTTCGGTCTCCCCGAGTTCCTGCGCGAGGCGATCGCGTCGGAAGATCTTGGCTGCATCGGCGAGCACTTCGTCGGCCTCGCGGACCAGCCCAGCCTCGACGAGCACGCGTGCCCGGTCGAGCAGCGGGACGCCTTCGATCGCCAGGCCCAGACCGGCGGCCGCGTCCATCGTCCGCAACGCCTGCGGCAGATCGCCGCGCAGATACTCGAGATATCCCAGGTTGTGCAGAGACATGTATTGCAGGAGCTCGAGCTCACCCGAGCGCGCAACAGCCGCGCACCGCTCGAGGTCGCGGCTCGCCCGCCGGAGCTCACCGAGCATCATTCGCGCGCTACCGCGGTTCAGCAGCACGTTCGCCTGCTCGAGCGCTGCGGCCGAGTCGAAGAATCGCTCGGCCCGATCGAACTCGGCAATGGCAGCGTGCAACTTGCCGAATCGCAGCATCAGCACGCCACGCTGGTTATGCAGGGCGACGACGACCTGCGGATCCGGGCCTTGGTCGAGCAGCTGGGTCGCTTCGTCGAGCAGGGCCAGCCCGGCCGCGGAGCCGTGCAGTTCCGACTCGACCTTTGCCAGGGTGATCAAGATTTGCATACGAAGCGTGATCGCCGCGGTCCCGGCGTCGGCTGCTCCAGCCCCGACTGCGCGTAACGCCGAGCGCAGTAGCCGCGCCGCCGCAACTGGGCGCAGCGCCGAGCTTTCTGCTACGCCGCGTCGGTGCAGTTGCCGCGCGAGCGCGAGCTCG
>JAOPWD010000334.1 GCA_025965875.1 Pseudonocardiales bacterium | reverse complement strand
CTTCTCGCACAGCACGGGCTTGCCGGCCGCGAGGCAGGCCAGCACGAATTGCTCGTGCGTCTTGTCCGCCGACGCGATCAGCACCGCATCGATCGAGTCGTCCTTGATCAGCACCATCGGGTCATCGAAGACCCGAGCACTGCAGGCAGCGGCGACGGCCGCGGCGCGAGCCGAGTCGACGTCGAACACCACGGCGACGACGGCGCCGGACACGGCGTCGGTGAGCAGCCGCGCGTGCTCGGCGCCCATCAGACCGACACCGATCACGCCCGTCCGGACTGGCATTCCTCGCTCCCGCGAATCGACAGCGATGGTTCAGCCCAGCGTCTTGGTGTCTTCAAGCAGTTCACGTCCGAGGGCACCGCTCTTGTCGCCCTCCCGCTCGAGTTCGTGCGCGAGCTGTTCGAGTTCGGCGCCGCCGGCCATCAGTCGGGTGAGCTCGGGAAGCGAGATCTCGGACTTGGCGAAATCACCGAGGCTCTTGCCGCGCTTGAGCAGCAGGAAACGGTCGCCGACCGGGTAGGCGTGATGCGGGTTGTGCGTGATGAAGATGACGCCGAGGCCCTTGTCGCGCGCCTGGACGATGTACTTCAGCACCACCCCGGCTTGCTTCACTCCCAGGGCCGACGTCGGCTCGTCGAGGATCAACAGCCGCGCACCGAAATGCACCGCCCGGGCGATAGCCACCGACTGACGCTCGCCCCCCGAGAGCGTGCCGACCGGCTGGTCTACGTCGCGGATGTCGATCCCCATGTCCGCCATCTCGCTGCGGGTGATCTGCTTCGCCTTCTCTGCGTCGAAACGCCGCAACGGGCCCCGACCCTTCGTCGGCTCGGAGCCAAGGAAGAAGTTTCGCCAGATCGACATCAGTGGAACGACCGCGAGATCCTGGAACACGGTCGCGATCCCGGCGTCCAGGGCTTCGCGCGGCGTGCCGAACCGGACCGGCTCGCCGTCCATCAACAGCTCGCCCTGGTCCGGCCGGTACACCCCCGAGAGGAGCTTGATGAACGTCGACTTGCCGGCGCCATTGTCGCCGAGCACGCAGGTCACTTGTCCTGCTCTAACTGTGGTCGAGATATCGGCCAGCGAGATCACACTGCCAAACGCCTTCGTCACGCCACGGATCTCCAACAACGGCGCGTCAGTGTCGTTTCGCGGTGCAGCCTTGTCCTCGGTTACCTCGATATCAGCCACCCCCTTACCTCCTGCTCTGCTCTGCGTAGCGCCGGACGAACTGGTTCGCGAGCACCGCCAGCAGCAGCATCACCCCGACGAATAGCTTGAACCAGTCGGAGTCCCAACCGGCGTAGACGATGCCCTGTTGGGTCATGCCGAAGATCAGCGCCCCTACCGACGCGCCGATGACCGAGCCATATCCGCCGGTGAGCAGGCAGCCGCCGATCACCGCGGCGACGATGAAGATGAGTTCGGTACCGACGCCGAACTGCGCCTGAAGACTCCCTGACCGCAGGATCAGCGTATTTCCCACGAACCACGCCATCGCTGACGTGATCATGAATAGCGCGATGGTGGTCCGGTTCGTGGGCACGCCGACGTTCTTGCTCGCGTTGGGGTCGCCGCCGGTCGCGAAGGTCCAGTTGCCGAACCTGGTCTTGAGCAGCACCCACGAACCGATCGCCGTGAACAGCACCCACCACAGGATCGCGATCGGGAATTGCCCGCCTCCGATGGTGATGGTGCTACCGACTACGTCTTTGAGGAACTGATATCCGGGAACAAGGTTGAGGTTGTCGACGGTGACCTTATTCGTCACCTGCTTGGTCGCGCCGATGTTCACGCCCTGCAACCCCAGGAACATGCCCAGCGTGATGATGAAGCTGGGCAGGCCTGTCCGGGTGACTAGGTAGCCGTTGACGAACCCGATGGCCAGCATCAGCAGCAGCGACACGACTAGCGATGCATAGACGTTCAGTCCCCAGTACGTGGTCATGATCCCGGTCGCCAGCCCTGCCGTGGCGACCTGGACCCCGGCGGAAAGATCGAAATGGCCGCCGATCATCAGCATCGCCACTGGCACGGCCATGATTCCGAACGGAATCGACGCGGCATCCAGCCAGTTGGCGACGCCCGCAGAACTTACGAAGACGCTGGATTGGGTCCAGAAGAACACGAAGATGACGAGCGCGCCGACCAGGGCACCGAACTCCGGCTTGACCAGCTGGCGGCGCAGTAAACCGACGTGAGCGATCCGCTCGTCGCCGCGAGTGGCCGTCGCCGTGGTCATCGGGTGCCCCCCGCCGACAACTTGAGCACTGCCGCCGCATTTTCTTTCGTGATCAGGTTGGGGCCCGTCAGCACCGGCTGGCCACCGCCGAGCACGTTCAGGTTGGATTTGTACTGCGTCAGCATGACCACTGCCAAGTAGCCCTGCAGGTAGGGCTGCTGGTCGACCGCGAACAGGATCTTGCCATCGACAACGGCCTTCGCCACGTCGGCGTTCAGGTCGAAGGTGGCCAGCTTGGCTTTTGATCCGGCGCTCGCGATGGCCTTTTCTGCGACCGTCGCCACCTGCGCGCCAAGAGTCACGACACCGTCGATCGATTTGTCCTGCTGCAGCTTCGCCGAGATGATCTGTTGGGCGCCCGGCAGGTTGTTGTTGTCGACCTGAAGGTTCGTGATCGTGCCGCCGAGCGTTGCCTTGACGCCGGCACAGCGCTGTTCGAGCGACACGTTGCCGGCTTCCTGCACGACGCAGATGACGTTCTTCGCGCCATCCTTCTTGAGTTCGGTACCCACTGCCTGACCGGCCACACCCTCGTCGGATCCGATGTGCGTGAGCGCGCCGAAGGACTTCGACTCGGCCTGGCCGGCGTTGATGGTGATGACCGGAATACCGGCGGCTACGGCCCGTTGCACGGCCGCCTTGACGCCCGCGGGGTTGGCCATCGAGACCACGATGCCGTCCGGCTTCCGGTTGATCGCCGCGTCGATTTGTTGCGACTGGGTGTTGGGGTCACCGTTGCTCTCGTAGGTCAGCTTGTCACCCATGTCCTTGCCGGCTTGTACGGCGCCTGCCTTGACGATGCTCCAGAATGAGTCGCCCGTGCCGCCGTGGGTGACGACGGCGATGTCGTACTTGTACCCGCCTTTACCGCCGCCAGCCTTGTTGTGCTGGACGTTGACGGAGTTGGCGCTGCTGCAGGCCGACGCTAGAACTACGACAGCAAGCGCGGCCGCGAGCGGCGCCCGTGGCACTCGACGCAACATCGTGCTCCCCTTCCTAAGGGACCGGTAACCGACGCCTCAGGTGGCGGTCGGGAAGTGATAGCTGGCCTCGGCGGTGTGGTGGCGCTCAGGCCAACGGGAGGTGACGACCTTGGCGCGGGTGTAGAAGGACACACCTTCAGGACCGTGGACGTGCTTGTCACCGAACAACGAGTCCTTCCAGCCGCCGAACGAGTAATAGGCCATTGGTACCGGTATCGGCACGTTGATCCCGATCATGCCGACTTTCACGCCGCGCTGGAAGCGTCGTGCCGTGTCGCCGCTGGCGGTGAAGATGGCGGTGCCGTTGCCGTACGGGTTGGCGTTGATCAGGGCGATGGCCTCCTCGACGGTGTCGACCCGCAGCACGGAGAGCACCGGGCCGAAGATCTCCTCGCGGTAGACGTCCATATCGGTCGTGACGTCGTCGATCACCGTCGGCCCGACGAAGAAGCCCGCCTCGAAGCCGTCGACGACCAGACCCCGGCCGTCGACGGTCAGGCGCGCACCCTGCGTCTCGCCGGTGCCGATGAGGCCGACGATGCGCTCCTGGGCCGCCTTCGTCACGACCGGACCCATCTCGTTCGCGGCGTCGCGGCCCGAGCCGACCTTCACCGCGGCCGCCTTCGCGGTGACGGCGTCGACGACGGCGTCGCCGGCGGCACCGACCGCGACCGCGGCGGAGATCGCCATGCACCGCTCGCCGGCCGAGCCGAACGCCGCGGCGACGAGATGCTCGGCGGCGAAGTCGATGTCGGCGTCAGGCATCACGATGGCGTGGTTCTTCGCGCCGCCGAGAGCCTGCACCCGCTTGCCGGTCGCCGAGGCGCGTTCGTGGATGTAGCGGGCGATCGGCGTCGAGCCGACGAAGGACACGGCGGCCACGCCCGGGGAATCGAGCAGGGCGTCGACCGCCTCCTTGTCGCCGTGCACGACGTTGAACACGCCGTCGGGCAGGCCCGCACGCTGCCACAGTTCGGCGACCAGCATCGATGCCGACGGGTCGCGCTCGCTCGGCTTGAGGACGAACGTGTTGCCGCAGGCGATCGCGACCGGGTGCATCCACATCGGGACCATCACCGGGAAGTTGAACGGCGTGATGCCGGCGACCGCGCCGAGTGGCTCGCGGAAGGAGAAGACATCGACGCCCGTGGAGGCCTGGTCGGAGTAGTCGCCCTTGAGCAACTGCGGGATGCCGCAGGCGAACTCGACGACCTCGAGGCCGCGCTGCACCTCGCCGGCGGCGTCGGAGAGCACCTTGCCGTGCTCGTCGGTGATCAACGCAGCCAGCTCGTCGATCTGGTTGAACACCTGCTCGCGGAACGCGAACAGCACCTTGGCCCGCTGGCTCAGCGAGGCCTGCGACCAACTCTCGAACGCCTGGGTGGCGGCGCCGACGGCCAGATCGACGTCTGCCTTCGACGCGAGCAGCACCTCGGCCTGCTGTGCGCCGGTCGCGGGATTGAATACTGGGGCGGTCCTGGTCGACGATGCAGCGGTCGCTTTACCGCCGATCCAATGGTCGATCGTCTTCACTCAAGCTCCCTCGTCGCGTGAGCAGATCCAACTCCGTGGCAGCTGCGGCTGTCAAGTATTTGTCCTGACAAACAGGCAATAGACTTTGTCCGGTAGTTGGGACATACTGCGCGCCATGGCAGCTCGACAGGAGCCGGAGTCGTCGATGGCGCACTCCATCACGCTCGATCGCGGCTCGCCGGTGCCGCTGTACTTTCAGGTCGCCCAGCACGTAGAGCAATCCATCGAAGCCGGCGCCTTACCACGCGGCACTCGGCTGCCGAACGAGATCGAGTTGGCCAAGCAACTAGGCGTGTCCCGGCCGACCATGCGCAAGGCGATGGAGTATCTGGTCGGCAAAGGGTTGGTAGTACGCCAGCGCGGCGTCGGCACCCGGGTCGTCTCGCCGAAAGTGCGTCGCTCGCTCGAGCTGAGCAGCCTGTTCGATGACCTCGACGCCATCGGCCAGCGCCCCACCACGCGGGTGCTCTCCAACACGATCGAAGATGCCTCCGCCGATGTGGCCGAACTGCTCGGCGTACCGAAGGGGTCCCCAGTCATCGCCATCTCGCGGCTGCGCAGCGCCCTGGACCAGCCGATCGCGCGGCTGCACAACTACCTGAGCGCGAGCAGGCTGTCAGTCAGTACGGATGCGTTGGAGACCCAGGGTCTGTACCAGTTGCTGCGCCGCTCCGGCGTTCAGTTGCATTCGGCCACGCAGGTGATCGGAGCGCGGACCGCCACCGCCGCCGAGGCCCGGATGCTCGGCGAGAGCAAGGGCGCGGCGCTGCTGACCATGCAACGGACTGCGTACGACGACCACGGCACCGTCGTCGAGTACGGCAACCACATCTACTCCGCCCTGCGGTACAGCTTCCACATGAGCCTGCTGTCCATCTGACCTGTCGCGCGCGCCGCACCAACCCGCGCAGGGCATTGGTCCCTCCGTCGGCGGCCGCTGCCGGGTTGCCTTGCGCTCGTCACCCTTTGACGAGCGGCGCCGACCGGAGGGCTCGACCCACCCAGACCCCACGACCCAACCGAACGAACCACCCAGTCGGCGTCTGACCCGCCCGGGCCGCGAGCACTCGCGTGAGGCCCACGCCCGGCCGGTACTACGTTTGGGGTGTCGGGAGTGCCGGGCCCTGCGGCTCGCACCGAGCTGAGGAGGCCATATGGCGATCGACCCCACGACCAGCGCTGTGGTGCTGATCGAGTACCAGAACGACTTCACCAGCGAGGGTGGCGCCCTGCACGGCGCGGTCTCAGAGGTGATGGACAAGACCGACATGCTGGCCAACACCAAGCGCGTGGTCGACGCTGCTCGGCAGGCCGGCGTGCCCGTGATGCACGCGCCTATCACCTTCGCCAAGGGCTACGGCGAGATCAGCTCGCACCCCTACGGAATCCTCAAGGGCGTCGTCGACGGCGAGTGCTTCGTCAAGGGCACCTGGGGCGCAGCGATCATGGACGAACTGACGCCACAGGAGGGCGACATCGTGATCGAGGGCAAGCGCGGCCTGGACACATTCGCCAGCACCAACCTCGACTTCATCTTGCGCAGCAAGGGAATCAAGACGCTGGTCCTGGGCGGCTTCCTCACCAACTGCTGCGTCGAGTCGACAATGCGTAGCGGCTACGAAAACGGCTACGAGGTCATGACGCTCACCGACTGCATGGCGGCGACCTCACCCGAGGAGCACGACAACGCCATCGCCTACGACTTCCCGATGTTCTCCAAGCCCACGACGTCAGAGAAATTCGTCAGCGAACTGTCCTGAGCGGCAGACGGAGGGTTGATGACTGATCTGGCAGCCTCCGATGACGTGGCCGGCGCCGCAACACCGGCAGGCGTGGAGGTCCAGCTCGAACAACACCGGCGCGAGTTGACGGGGTACTGCTACCGCATGCTCGGCTCGGCCTTCGAGGCCGAGGACGCCGTGCAAGAGACGTTCGTGCGCGCATGGCGTGGGTTCGACCGCTTCGAAGGGCGCTCGGCGCTGCGGTCCTGGCTGTATCGCATCGCGACAAACGTCTGCCTCGACATGGGCGCGAGCAGCCAGCGCCGTGCTCGTCCGATGGATCTGGAGACGTCGTCGGCCGCGAACGCGGCGGTGGGCGCCGCGCTGCCCGAGGCGACCTGGATCGTGCCGATACCGGACGGACGCGTCCTGCCCAGCGGGGGTGACCCGGCCGACCTGGCGATCGCCCGCGAGACGATCAGGTTGGCGTTCGTGGCCGCCTTGCAGCACCTGCCACCACGGCAGCGGGCCGTGCTGATCCTGCGCGAGGTGCTGGCCTGGTCGGCCAACGAGGTCGCTGAACTGCTCGAGACGTCCGTCGCCTCGGTCAACAGCGCGTTGCAGCGGGCGCGCTCGACGCTGGCCACCGCCGAGGTCACCGCCACCGACACGCTGGCGCCCATGGACAAGGATCAGCTCGCGCTGCTGGCGCGTTATGTCGACGCGTTCGAGCGCTACGACCTGGACTCGTTGACCTCGCTGCTGCACGAGGACGCCACACTCTCGATGCCGCCACTCAGCCTGTGGCTGCGCGGGCATGCCGACATCAAGGCATGGATGCTCGGCACCGGGTGCGGGTGCCGCGGCTCGCGGCTCACCCCGACAGTGGCGAACGGCGCGCCCGCCTTCGGTCAGTACCGCCCCAGCAGTTCGGGAAGCGGGTACGACCCGTGGGCCCTGATCGTCCTGGAGATCTCAGCCGGCCGAATCGTCGGGGTCAACTCGTTCCTCGAGACCGACCGACTGTTCCCGTTGTTCGGGCTGGCGCCCCGGCTGGACGCCTAGCCCGGCCGGTGCGGACAACCCGTCCAGCCCGGCCAGCCCCAGCAATTCGGTCAGCCTGCCGCATGCGCCCTCGACCTGGATGCGGCGGCCAAGACGCTTCGCGGTCACGTGCAGCCGCGCCAACACATCGATGGTGACGGCATCCGGATCGACAACCGCACCGGCGTCGCACACGACCGCGGTACCGGCCTGGTTCTGGATCCACGCGCCGAACTGCGCGCATACGCCGGGAACGTCGGCTCGGCCCAGTCGCGGCTCGAGCATCCACACGGCCGGACGGGATGACGCAGCCGGCCGCGGCGGCTGTGCATGACGGGGCACGGCCGACCTCCAGACTTGGCGAGGCGAGCCGTCGCCGGACGGCTCCCCCACAACACAGACCGGCGGGCCTGAGGAAACTCATCGGTACGGCACCGATGAGTTTGCCGCCCCCGCGCGGTCTTACCTTCCAAAGCCACGCCGACACCCCGGCGGCACACCAAGCTGAGGAGCCTCACCATGGCTACGTACGTCTTGATCCACGGCGCAGGTTCGGACTCCTGGTACTGGCACCTCGTCGTCCCGAAACTGCGTGCCTTGGGCCACGACGTCGTCGCGCCGGACCTGCCGGTCGCCGACGACTCGGCCGGCCTGGCCGAGTACACCGACACGGTGGTGGATGCCATCGGCGATCGCACGGACGTGATCCTGGTGGCGCAATCGATGGGCGGGTTCACCGCACCGATGGTGGCTCAACGCGTGCCGGTGGACCTGATCGTCATGGTGGCGGCGATGGCCCCGGCACCGGGTGAGTCCCCCGGCGATTGGTGGATGAACACCGGCCACGGTCAGGCCAAGCGCGCGCAGGACGAACGCGACGGCCGCGACCCGGACGCCGAGTTCGACCCGATGGTGACGTTCCTGCACGACCTCCCCCCGGACGTGCTCGAGGCGACGATGGCGCAGGGCATGCCGCCGGGCCAGTCGGATACGCCGTTCGAGAAGCCGTGGCCGCTGGACAGGTGGCCGGATGTGCCGACCAGGTTCCTGCTGTGCCGCCAGGATCGGTTCTTTCCGGCCGACTTCATGCGCCGGATCGTCCCGGAACGACTCGGCATCACGCCGGACGAGATGGACAGCGGACACCTGCCCGCCCTCGCCCATCCGACGGAGCTAGTCGAGCGCCTGGAGGCGTACCGCACCAGCTTGTGATCAGGAGTACAAGGGGGTGCTCAGTTGATCGACATCGTCTCCATCGACAGATAGGTGCGGGCGGCCCACGCGGCCGGGTCACGGGCGAAGTGGCCCTGCAGCGCGTTGCCGGTCAATGCGTTGTCCAGCGCTGCCATGATCATCGACTGGTCCAGCACGAGCCGGCGATGCCCCACTGCCCCACTGGTGGGATTCACCGCGTCGTAGAAGCCGCCGTCGCTGGCGTAGCTGCCGGGGTACATCGTGCGCAGCTTCTGGATGTTCGCGTACGCCTCCTGTGGCAGCACCTGCAGGGCCAGGAAGGACGCATGCGGCGTCACCGTCGTCTCGGCGGCACAGGTCGTGCACTGCGCCAACTGCTTACCCGCCGGGAGCGTCTGCCCCTCGACGCCGAACGTGGCGTAACCGCCGCTGTCATCGGCCGTGCTGGACGGCGACAAACCCCACACCGGGAAGCCGAGCTGCTCTGTCGCGTACTTGATCTGCACCTGCGCGCTGCGCACGTCCGCCAGGCCGAAACCGCGCGGTCCCCACGTCGTCTCGGGCACGACCTCATTTGCCATCAGGGCCTCGAACTGTCCGCCACCGAAGGTCGGGATATAGGTGAGCGATGTCCCGGGGTAGGTGTAGTGCCCTTCCCAGACACGGAACTGCTTACCCGTCTGGGGATCACGGATGTTGGCCCAGTAGCCCTGCGGCGCGGGCTGGCCCTGCCACGAGAAGTCCGGGTCCGTCGCGCACTGCGCGGGCGGCAGGGTGCGCCAGGTGCGCCACCACACGTCGCCGGGCATCTGGTGCAGGCCCATTCCCAGGTACATCGAGATGCGCGGATCGCTGTAGAGCGCGCCGTTGTGATAGCCGGCCGGTCCTTGGTCGACGTAGTAGCCGCCGTACTGCTGCCCGGTCGGCTGGTTGCCCTGGATCGCCGGGTTGGTGTTGCAGGCGGTCTGCGCCCGGTTGTCGTAGAAGATCGAAAAGTCGATCGGTGCCATCAAGTGATTCACCAACGGCGCCAACTCCGGCAGCGCCTGGCGCACGACAACCAGCCCGGAGGCGTACCAGCCGTTGTCCACGGCGGACAGGAAGTAGCAGTTGTCCTGCACAGGCGACGTCTCCGTCGCGCAGTCGATGTCACTGGGATTGCGGATCACATGCTTCGTGGTCGTGTCGTACCACTGGTACAGGAAGCCGTCGGTGCGCTTCAGCGTGCTCACCGATTCAAGGGTCGCCTTGATGAGCGAACGTGCCTCCGAGCGACTGATGATCTTGAGGTCCTGCGCCGACACCACGGACCAGAGGTAGACCCCGATATTCGCGGCCGAGGTGTACGTGCCGCGGACGTTGCCGGGGCCGAGGTTGTCCAGCGGCAGGTGCGTCGTGGGGTCGACGTCCTTGCCGAAGAACTTCCACGTGTCGCGGGCGATGCCCAACAGGACGCTGCGTTGCTGGGCGGTCAGCGCCGACTGTGCGGTCGTGGCCGGCTGCGCGCTGGCGGGCTGGACCGCCACGAGCACGGCGCCCAGCAGGATTGCGATGAGCGCGGCAAAGCTGGCGCGGTGTGGAAGACGGATTCGCATGGGCTGGCTCCTCAAGGCGTGCTGGCGGCAGTTGTGTCGATAGATGGCGCAGCGGCGGCAATCGCATACGGATTGGCCACCGCGTCGAGCAGGCGGATGGTGTAGTCGTCCTTCGGGTGCTGCAGCACCCGCTTGGTCGGGCCCTGTTCGACGATGCGCCCCCCGTTCAGGACGAGGATTTCGTCGGTGACCACCCGAGCGCTGAGCAGGTCGTGGGTGATGTAGAGCAGGCTCAGGCCGCGTTCGGCGCGCAGCTTGGCCAGCAGTCGCAGCACGCCGGCCCGCAGCGACACGTCGAGCATCGAGACGGGCTCGTCGGCGACTATCAGATCCGGGTCGCAGGCCAGCGCACGGGCAATCACGACCCGTTGGCGCTGGCCGCCGGAGAGCTGGTGGGGCAGCTTGGCCGCAAACTGCGCCGGCGGCGTCAGCCCCACGGTCTCGAGCAGTTCGTGCACTCTGGCTTGCGCCTGCCGCGCCGACATGCCCAGGAAGTTCTGGCATGGTCGCGCGATCGTGTATTCGACCGTGTGCAGCGGGTTGAGCGCACCGTAGGGGTCTTGGAACACCATCTGGACGCGGTGGTGGTAGCGGCGCAGGCCGCGGGTGTGCAGTCGATGCACGGCGAGCTGTCCGAAGTCGATCGTTCCGTAACTCGGCCGTTGCGAGCCGGCGATCATCCGGGCCAGCGTTGTCTTGCCGCTGCCACTTGCACCCACCAGGCCGACCGCAGCTCCTGGTGCGACCGTGAAGGACACGTCGTCGACGGCCGTCACCAGCTTTCGGTTGCGGCCACGCACCCGATAGGTCTTCGTCACCCCGTTGAGGACGAGCGCCGGCACATCAGCGCCGGTTCGTCGCGCGCCGTCCGGGCGCGCGGTCGCTGCGCGGTCAGCGGACATGAGCTGCTCCTGACTCGACGCTCACCAAGGGGGCGCGGACGTGGCAGGCCGCCCGTCCACGGCCAAGAATTGTCAGTGGCGGGTCGACGGTGTGGCAGACCTCCTCAGCGAGCGGGCACCGCGGCGTGAACGGGCAACCGGGCTCGGACAGTGACAGGTCAGGCGGTGAGCCCGGGATCTCGCCGAGCTGGACCTCGTCAGCTCGAGGGTCGCCGTAGCAACTCAACAGCGCCTCGGTGTACGGGTGGTGCGGCCCGGTCAACAGATCGCGCGACGGTTGATCTTCGACGATCCGCCCGGCGTACATCACCAGCACCCGGTCGGTGGACTCCAGGACAACGCCAAGGTCGTGGCTGATCAGCAACGCCGTGAACTTGTGCTCGCGCTGGAGCTCCTTGATCGTCTGCATGACCGCGCCCTGGACGATGACGTCCAGCGCGGTCGTCGGCTCGTCGAACACGATCAACTGGGGCTCCAGCGAGAGTGCGAGTGCGATCGAGACGCGCTGGCGCATACCGCCGGACAGCTCGTGCGGGAACCGGCTCAGCACGTCCGGGTCGAGATGCACCTTGCCCAGCAGCTCGGTGCCCCGCTCCCGGACCGCGGCAGCCGAGTGCTTCTCCCCCGGCTCGGCGTGCGCCTTGAGGATGTCACCGAAGTGCCGACCGACCGTCCGGACCGGGTTGAGCGCGTTCATACCGCTTTGCAGCACGAGCGCGAAGCCGTTGCGACGGCGGCGGCGCAATTCCTCACCGTCGAGACTGCTGACGTCGACCCCGTCGAAGATGATCTGCCCGCGTTCCAGGCGCGCCGGCGGGCGCAGCATGCGGGTGAGGGCAAAGCCGAGGGTCGACTTGCCGCATCCGGACTCACCGACCAACCCGACGAACTCACCCTGCTCGAGCGACAGGTCGACGTCGCGCACTGCCGAGATGCGTTGCCCGCGACTGGGCTGGTACACGACGTTCACGCCACTGGCGGAAAGAAGCGCCATCACTTCTCCCTGAGCCGTGGGTTGGACAGCGCGTCGACGCCGAAGTTGATCAGCGTGAACGACACCGCGAGCATGGCGATGGCCAGGCCAGGTGCGAACACCAGCACCCACTGGCCGGTGAGCAGCGCATTCTGTTGCTGCGCGTAGTAGAGGATCGTGCCCCAGCTGACGGTGTTCGGGTTACCCAGTCCGAGGAACTCCAGGCTGGCCTCGGCCATCACGGCCGCGGTAGCCGCGCTGAAGAAGCTGCTCGCGACGAGCGAGGTCATGTTCGGCAGGATCTCGCGGAACACGACCCGGCCCAGGCGCTCACCCGAGAACACCGCCGAGGTGACGAACTCGCGCGATCGCAGGGTTGATGCCTGGCTGCGCATGACGCGCGCTCCGGTGGCCCAGCTGGTGAAAGCCACGACGAACACGATTGTCCACACCGACCGGTTCGGGAGGTAGGCAGCAAGAATGATCATCAGCGGGATGGCGGGGATGACCAGCGCGAGGTTGGTGATGAAACTGAGCACCTCGTCGACAGGGCCGGGCCGATAGCCGGCGATCAAGCCGATCGTGACCGCGACGAACGTCGCGAGCAGGCCGGCGCTGAGCCCGACCAGCAGCGAGACGCGCGCTCCGTAGAGCATCTGCGAGAACACGTCCTGGCCGTTCCCCGTCGTGCCGAACAGGTTGGTGCCGTTCGGGCTGCTGTACGGGGTGAACGTCGTGGCCGTCGGTGAATGCGGCGCGATCAGCGGCGCGATTATCGCCACCAGGATGAACAGGCCGACGATGCAGAGCCCGATGCGCGCCTTGCCGTTGCTCCACAGCGTGCGGAACGCGCGGCCGAGGAACAGTAGCGGTACGGGCACCGAACGGCCGTGGCTGATGGTGATCTCGGCTCGCGTCCCCGGTGCCTCGGTGGGCGGCGGTACCGCGGTGAGCATGCTCATCGGAGCACCCGCGGATCAAGCCGGGCGTAGAGCAGATCGACGATGAAGATCGCCACCAGCATGCTGAGGCAGATCACCAGCAACAGCGCTTGCATCAGCGGGAAGTCGTGATTGGTTACCGCGATGTAGAGCAGGTTGCCCAGACCGGGATAGCTGAACACGCTCTCGACGAGCACGGAGCCCCCGACAACCGCTCCGAGCGACAGCCCGAAGGACGTGACGTTCGGTAGCAGCGCGTTGCGGGCGGTGTAGAGCAGCGCGATCGTTCTGGTGCGCAGCCCGTTGGCCTCGGCGAAGGTGATGTAGTCCTCGCCCAGGACGTTGATCATGTTGTTGCGCATGCCGAACACCCAGCCCGACAACGTGGTGATGGCCAGCGTCAGTGCCGGGAGCACGCTGTGCTGCGCGGCGTCGGACAGGAACGACAGGCTCAGGTTCGGCGTCAGTCCGGGCGTGTAGCCGCCCTTGATAGCGAACCAGTTCAACTTGTAGGCGAGCGCGTACAGCAAGAGCAGGCCGAGCCAGAACGGTGGGACGCCGGCGAAGAAGGTCGCTCCGATGGTCACCGAAGAGTCCGCGCGCGTGCCGCGACGCCAGCCGGCGTACACGCCGAGCACGGTGCCCACGATGAACGCGAAGATCGTCGTAGCGCCGACCAGGACGAGCGTCCAGGGCAGCGCCTTACCGATCGTGTGCGCGACTGTCTCGGTCGGGAACGAGTACGACCGGCCGAACTTGAGCTGCGCGATGTTCTTCAGGTAGTCCCAGTACTGGCCGAGCAGGCTGCCGTGCGGCGCGCCCAGCTGGATCTCGATCGCCTTTCGTTGCGCGTTGGTGATCTGCTGGCCGGTTGCGGCCAGCTTGCTCAACGCGGCATCGACTGGCGAGCCGGGCATGAGCCGAGGCAGTGCGAAGTTGAGCGTGACCGCCGCCCACACGGTCAGGACGAAGAGCGCAACCTTGCGGAGCACGTATCTCACGGCGCACCCCCGATCCGACGGTTATCGAACGTCACCATCGGTTCAGGCCTTCTTCAGATGGGTCACCACGACCAGGACCGCGTTGTTGTAGCTGGTCGGCAGCGTGTACGGGTCATCAGCCGAGGGCCAGCCGGTGAAGTTCTTCGTCGAGAACAGGCCCCAGCTGCCGCCGTAGTACATGAGCACAACCGGCAACTTGGTGTACATGACCTGCTCGAGCGTCTTTGTCGCCTGCTGCTGCGCCGTTTCGTCGGTAGCCGCGGCCAGCGTGCTCAGCGCCGAGTCGACAGTGGGGTCCTTGAACCGCTGGAAGTTGTTCGAGGTCGTGGTCCCGACCGGCGTCGCGAAGCTGCTGTTCAGCGCGTTGTTGAAGTCGTTGTACGGCGTGCCCGTGCCTCCGTACCCACCGATGGCCGCGTCGAACTTCCCGGACTGGATCGATGACTGGTACGCCGCGAACTGCGGCAGGTCGAGGTTGACCTTGATGCCCATCGCGCTGAGCTGGGTGCTGACCTCCTTGGCCGCGGCAACCCAGTCACTGAAGTTGGTCGGCATCGAGATCGTCATCGTCGCCTGCTTGCCGTCGGCCCCGACGAGCTTGCCGCCCTTCGAGGTGTAACCGGCCTGGGCGAACGCCGCCTTGGCCGCTGCGGCGTTCTGGCTGACCACGCCCTTGTCGGGCAGGCTCGAGTCCAGCCACTTGTCCAGGTTGGGCAGGATCAGGCCGGACATGCTGGCTTGGTCGAGGTAACCGTTGACAGCCTTCTTCGCGATCGTGCTGCGGTTCAGCGACAACGACACGCCCTTGCGGAAGTTGACGTCGCTGTACGGCGCCTTGGTCAGGTTCAGGTAGAGGCCGATGACGCCACCTGGCGGGAACCAGTAGATGTTGTGCTTGGGGTCCTTGGCCACGAACGTCTTCTTGACGTCGGGCAGGAAGTTGTAGGCCCAGTCGAACTTGCCGCTGGTCACGTCGAGCTGGTTGGTGCTCTGGTTGCTCGACTGCGCCGGGAACACGACCGCCTTCGGCGCGATCTTGTCGGCCTGCCAATAGCTCGCGTTCTTCTTCAGCGTGTACTGCGTCGGCGCGAACTTGTCGAGCGTGAACGGTCCGGTGCCGACCGGCTTGGTGTTGGCGTACTTGACCGGATCCGGCACCGTCGACCAGAGGTGCTGCGGCACGATCGGAGTGGCCGCCACCACGCCCGCGAAGGGCACGTTGGCCTCCTTGAACGTCACCGTGACGTCGTTGCCCGATGTGGCGACGCCCGCGATCTGGTTCCAGACGCCGTTGCTGTCCAGTGCCGGGAACTTCTTGAGCAGCTGGAAGGTGAAGACGACGTCCGCGGGAGTGAAGTCCTTGCCGTCACTCCACTTGACGCCCTGCCGGATCGTGTAGACCAGCGTCTTCGGGTCGGTGAACTTGTAGCCGGTGGCAAGGAAGGGCGTGTACTTCCCGTCGATCGGGCTGGCGATCTCGAGCGGCTCGTACATGAGGCGCGCGCCGCCGAGCTCGGTCGCGGTGACGAGCGGGTTGAAGTTCTCGACCAGGGTGGGGTTGCCGGCGTCGCCTTGAATCGTGAGCGTGCCGCCGCCGGCGCTCGTCGTGTTGGCCGAACCCTTGCAGGCGCTCAGTCCTGTTGCGGCGAGCGCGGCGAGCGCCGTGCAGAGGATCGCGGATCTGGTGCGGGTCAGGCGTGTCATCGTGAACTCTCCTCATCGGTACCGGCGGAATGCGTGACGGTGGACAGCCGGATCCGGGCTACGCCCGGCATGGGTAGTGCGAAGTCGAAGTGCGCCGTGCCGGCGTTGGTCGTGACGTCAGGCAGGCGCTGCTCGTCGAGGCGGTCTGCCGCTCGCAGCCGGGCCCACAGCTCGGCGTCGGGCCACTCGAGGTCGTCCGGGTAGCCCGCCAGCACGTTCGAGTGCTGTGCGTCGACGCGAGCAAGCGTCGCCCGATAGCTGGGGGCGCCGAGCGCGGTGACGTCCAGTCGCACCCGCCGGTCCAGGCGCGCGTCGCCGTTCATCACCGCGGCATTGATAGTGCTGTTCCAGACGAGCACATCGATCGTCCCGTTGTCGTGTTTCGTCGCCCAGGCCTGTACGAGCACATCGGCGCCGTCGCCCTCCACTCGGGAGGCCAGCACGTTGTCGCCGAGGTGGGCGGCGAGGTGCACACCCCAGTACCGAGGCTTGCGCAGGTTGCCGACCGAGAGCAGGCCGAATCCGTTGTGGAACAGCGTCGGCGGGCGGCCGAGCTCCTCGAAGTGGTCGCTGATGACCCAGTACGCCAGCGCATCCAAGCGCCCCTGAGCGGCGGCGAACCCGCTGAGGACGAACGGCGCTCCGCTCACGCCGTCGTGGATCGGGCCGAAGTGTGTCGAGCCCACTCCCCATTCCGTCCACCAGACCGGGACGCCGTCGAAGCCGTGCCGGTGCAATGACGGCGCGACGTCGACGGGCAGGTTGCCGTAGGTGTGGGTGGTGACGAAGTCGAGCGCGACGCCGGTGTCGTCGGCGTGCGCCGTCAGGGTCTCGACCCACTCGCTGGCCGCCGTCGACGGCCCGCCTACCCGAAGCCGTTCATCGACGCTCTTCACTGCGCGCGCGGACTCGTCGTACAGGCGGAGGTACTCCTGCTGCGTGCCCGTCCAGAACACCTCGAGGTTCGGCTCGTTCCATACCTCGAATGCCCAGGTCGCCACCTCGTCGATGCCGTAACGCGCGACGAGATGCACGGCTAGCTCGTGGACGACGTCGTACCACTCGGCCCAATCGCGCGGTGGGGAGATGATGCCGCGGTAGACGAACACCGTCTGCTGCGCGTCCTGCGCGATCGCGGCCGGCATGAACGAGAGTTCCACGATCGGGCGCAAGCCGATCTCGAGCAGTTGGTCGTAAAGGGCGTCGACCTCGGTGAAGTCGAATGCCAGGCTTCCGTTCGCGCCGCGAGTGACGACATGGTTGTCGTCGTGGAGGATTGCGTGCGCGCGCACCTGGGTGACGCCGAGATCCTCGTGTGCGCGGCGCAGCGCCTCGGCGAACTCGGCACCGATGTCGTTGCCGTGGCCGTCGTCGCCGAATCGCAACTGGGTCAGTCGCTCGGATCCGACCATCCGCCACACCCGGTCGAGTTGTCCGACGACGTTCGCAGCATCGACAACCACGTGCAGCTCACCTGCGTCCGTGTCGAGCGAGTGACCGTGCACCGACTCGGACCACGCCCACACCGGGTAGTCGGCGCCCAGGACGGCGCCGACGCGGTAGGTGTACTCGTCGCCGTCATCGACGCCGGTGTCCGCGAACGGCGGCCGGGGGACGGCGGGGACGTCACTGCCGCCGTGCTGCAGGATCCGGGCATCCCCGTCCGGGCCGGTGCGCTCGATCAGGTAGCCGGCCGCACCGGACACGGATTCCCAGTCCAGCCGGACGTGCCCTGCTCCGGGCTCGGCCCGGACACCCGTCGGTGCGGCAAGGGCCAGCGACGGATCGGCATGGGCGGTGTCGGTGAGGCGACGGTAGATCCGGCGCTCCCAGTCCTCGCGCGCTGATGCCTCGTTGACTGTCCGCTCGTCGGTTGGGCTGATCATGCCGCCTCCCTCACTCGATTTGGCAGTGGTCTGCGGCAGCCGCAGCTACGGCGGACGATGAGCTGGGTCGGCAGCACTGCCTTGCTGAGCGGGGCAGCCGGTTGGTTCACCCGGTCGAGCAGCATCCGCACCGCCCGCTCGCCGAGGTCACGCATCGGTTGGTGCACTGTCGTCAGCGCCGGGCGCAGGTGTCGAGCCAATGCGATGTCGTCGAACCCGGTGACCGCCACGTCACCGGGCACGCGGAGTTTGGCTGCCCGCAGCACACTCAGGGCACCGATTGCCATCTCGTCGTTGCCGCACACCACCGCCTGCGGCACCGGCCGATCCGTCAACAGTGCGCGGGTTGCGCTGGCGCCACCAGATTCGGTGAATCCGCCCTCGGCATCGGGCGCCTTGCGGTCAGGCAGACCCGCATCGAGCAGCGCCTCGCGAAAGCCGGCGAAGCGCTCCACCGAGTCGGGTGAGCGCGCCGGGCCGCCCACGAATACCAGGTCGCGGTACGCGTGGACCTGCACCAGATGGCGCACGACTTCCTTCATGCCGCCGCGGTTGTCGGCCCCGATGGAATCGAGCTTGCCGCGCGCCGATCGGTTGGCGAGGACGACGATGGGCACGCTGCGGGAGATCGCCTGGATGTCGCGCTCGGTCAAGCTCTGGGCCATGACGACCAATCCGTCGACCTTGCCGGCCACCGAATAGGCGAGTGTTCGTCCGGATGCCCCGCGGGTGGCGGCGATCAGGACCGCGTCGCCGGCCGCGGTGGCTGCGCGCTCGGCACCGCGGATCACCTGGTCGACGAACAGCGGCGACTCCTCCTCCGCGCCCCCGGAGGTGCCCAGGTCGGGAAAGAGGAGGCCCACGATTCCCGCCCGGCGCGACGCCAGCCCGCGTGCTGGGCCACTGGGCACCCAGCCAAGATCAGCGGCTGCGGCCAACACGCGCACTCGCGTCGTGTCGGAGAAGCCGTCGCCGTCGTGCATCACCCGAGAGACGGTGGCGGTCGAGACTCCGCTACGGCGGGCCACCTGGTAGATCGTCGGGCGAGCTGTCACGTCACCAATCCGTTTCGGTTGAGTAACCGCTTACGTACTCAACCGCTTACGTAACCCCCCAATAGTGCAAATGTCAACGGTCTGTAACAAGCTGGTGCATACCGCCAGATGAACACAACCACCGGCAGACGGGGAAAAAGCCGCAGGTCGGCCGGCCGGATTACGGCACGAAAACGACGATGCGACGAGGTTGACGGCGGGGCGTCATGGGTAGGCCGTGGAGGTCAACTCCGAACCGGCGCGAGAGAAGGCAGGCCTTGAGCGAGGACGAGCACGTCGAGTCAGCAGGAAACGGCGTTACCGACGCGGATTTCGCAGATCAAGTGGCGGAACAGACCTCGAGCGATCTCAAACACGCCGACGTGTTCGAGCGAGAGGCCGACGGCGCGGCCAGCGACACCGAAGCGGCCAAGGCGAGCGCCGACGATCTCGCCGGCGACTGACGGTGTTACCGCAGGCGCCCGGTTGTTACCGCAGGCGCCGCCGCTCGCGCACGTACTGGGCTGCTGCGACAGCGCCGAAGACCACCGCGAGGATCGCCAGCCACTTGATCGCCGTCACGATGATGCCGACCACGAGGAAGGCGACGGCCAAGATGGCGAGAGCAATAATTATCTGCATGCCTCAGGTGTACCAGTCGAAGCCCAAGTAGCGGCGGGCTCAGCCGAGGTACGGACGCACCGGGCGTCCGGAACGCCGGCGAGGTAGCTGAAGACGGCGCCGGCAAGCGGCTCGGCATCCGAGGCCAGGTCCTGGCGTGACGTGGTGATGATCAGCCGGTCAAGGTGCTCACCGCCCGGCACCCAGACCCCGCCCTGAGCGTCGACGGTCAACCCGTCCGGTGCGCCGTCAGCTTCGTCCGCGGCGGACCTCGCCGAAGTACACACCCAGGCTGAACGCCCCGCCCGCCGCAAGGCCGGTAAATCGGGGCAGACTGGTGGCAGCGGTGAACACGCACCCTCCAGTTGAATCTTGATTCTGGGAGTGTGCCCGCATGACCGATCCCGCCGTACTCGTCACCGGAGCGGCGTCCGGCGTCGGCCGGGCGACAGTAATGCTGTGGACGAGCCGCGGAGTTGCTGTCGCCGCGACCGACCGCGATGAGGACGGGTTGCGCTCGCTCGCCGAGGAGGCCAAAACCTTGAGGGGCAGGCTGTACACGCTGTCCGGTGACGTGACATCAGAGCCCGAGGTCGAGCGGATCTTTACCGAGGCCAGCGAAGAGCTGGGCACCATCATGCGAGTCGTGGCGAGCGGCGGTATCGAGGTCAATGCGGCAGCACACGAACTGTCCGCCGCCGACTGGGAGCACGTGCTGCAGGCCAACCTCACCGGGACGTTCTTGACCTGCAAGGTCGCCGTCAAGGCGATGGTCGATGCGCACGTTGGCGGGTCGATCGTGTGCCTGTCCTCCCCCGCTGCCTTCGTCGGTCTCGCCGGCGGCGGCAACGCCGCCTACGCGGCATCCATGGGTGGCGTCTCCGCGCTGGTGCGCTCCCTGGCTGTCGACTACGCCGGTTATGGCATCCGGGTCAATGCGGTGGTGCCCGGCGCCGCGGAGACCCCCTTGCTGTTGTCCGGCGTGCCCGAACCGGATCGGGAGTCGAGCCACGACGACCTGGTCGAGCGCGCCGTGCGCGAGGTGCCGCTGGGCCGGCTGGCCAAACCCGTCGAGATTGCCCAGGCGGTCGCGTGGTTGCTGTCCGACCGGGCGTCCTACGTCACCGGCTCACACCTGGTGTGCGACGGCGGACTGCTCGCCAAGAGCGCCAGCACGTTCTGAAGTAGCACACCGCGGCGATCAGCCCAGGCGCGACCAGAAGGCCGGCTCGACGCCGATTGACCGCAGCCAGGTGAGCTCGCCGATGTTGATGATGTCCTCGGCGCTGTCGACCAACAGCGCGATGACGTCGTCGCCAGGTGCCCCGCCGAGGGCGGCGGCGACTTTCGGAACGTCATCGCGGGCGACCGTGAGGGCGTACTCGTACTCGTCGTCGCCGAAGGTCTGCAGATCCTGGCCGCTGATCACCAGCGTGCCGTCATCGTTCACGCTCGCGTCGACCTGTAGCCCGTTTCGGCTCCACATGCCGGCTGACCTGCTCACCAGACCTCCATCCCCGGCCGACCGCCGCACTACGGTTGATCCTCTGCGAGTTGCGCTCGCCAGACAACCGCAAGTCTCAGATGATTTAGCCGGCCCGGCCACCCGGCGCAGGCGGTGCCGGAGGTGCGCATCCGTGTGCTCTATCGTCATGATCATCGGGGGATGTGCCGGGACGTCCGGCCGCAGCCTGGCCGGCTGATCCGGCCACGCGTGAGCAGAGGCGACATGCATAGCTCGGGACCCCGTTTGCAGCGACGTTATTCGCTCCCGGCCCTGTTGGCCGCAGGCAGCACTGCCTGCCTCGCGTTGGTCGGAATCGGCGCAGGCTCGACACCGGCCTCAGCGGCGCCCGCGACGACCACCGTCACCTACAGTGGCGCGCCGGTGCCGATTCCTGACGGCGCCGATCTCAGCGGCAACAATCCGGGGGCACCGGCGACCGCGAGCCTCGTCGTCTCCGGTCTCTCCGGCCCGATCCAGAAGGTGGTGCTGCGCATCGATGGAAGCGCGTGCAGTGCCACGGCCGGATCCACGACGGTAGGGATCGACCACACGTTCGTCGAGGACTTGGACCTCACGCTCACCGCACCAGGAGGCGCAAGTGTGCTGGTCGTCAACAACACCGACGATAGTGGCAACAACTTCTGCCAGACGGTTCTTGACGACGCCGCGGTGTCATCCATCCAGGCCGTTGTGAGCGCACAAGCACCGTTCACCGGCACCTTCTCCCCCGCCAATCCGCTCTCGGCCTTCGACGGGCTTGCCGCGAACGGCACCTGGGGCTTGACCGCGCAAGACTTCTTCTCCCAGGACACCGGCTCGATCCGCGCGTTCTCGCTGATCATCACAACCGCGGCGCCGGTCGCAACGGTGGCCGGGACCAAGACGGTCGCCGGTAGTTTCCACCCAGGCGGCACGGTGGCGTACACGATCGTCGATTCCAACTCGGGGAACACCATGTCCGCCGACAACCCGGGTCACGAAATGACCGACGTGCTGCCGAGCGGGCTGACGCTGGTTTCAGCCAGTGCGACCAGCGGCACCGCGGTGACCAGCATCGGCACTAATACTGTGACCTGGGATGGTGCGCTCGCGCCCGCGGCACCAGTCACGATCACAGTCACAGCCACGGTCAATGCGGGTACCGGTGGCTCGACGATCACCAATCAAGCCACGCTGAACTACGACGCCGACCTTAACGGCACCAACGAGACGAGCGCGCTCAGCGACGACCCGGGGCAGCCCGGCGCCAACGATCCAACGTCGTTCGCGGTCACGTTCGTGGCTGTCGATGCGACGAAGACCGTCGCTGGCGACTTCGCCGAGGGCGGCACCGTGACGTACACCATCGTCTCGTCGAACTCGGGCAACGCGGCCGCGGCCGACAACCCCGGTAACGAACTGGCCGACGCCCTCCCGGCCGAACTGACGCTCGTGTCGGCCACCGCGACCAGCGGCACGGCGGTGGCGACCGTCGGCACGAACACGGTCACCTGGAACGGCAGCATCCCGGCGACGGGTTCGGTGACCGTGACAATCACCGCCACGGTGAATGCGGGCGCCGCCGGTTCGACGATCTCCAATCAGGCCACGCTGAGCTACGACGCCGACCTCAACGGCACCAACGAGGCCAGCGCGCTCAGTGACGACCCGGCGCAAGCAGGCGCCAACGACCCCACATCGTTCGTCGCCACGGCAGCGCCGGATACGACCCCACCCTCGGTGAGCATCGAGCAGGCAGCCGGCCAGGCCGATCCGACGGCCACGCCGACGATCCACTTCACCGTCGTCTTCAGCGAGCCGGTGACCGGATTCGCCGCAGACGACGTGACGATCGGCGGCACGGCCGCAGCCACGACCGCAACGATCACCGGCTCCGGGCCGACCTACACCGTCGCTATCACCGGACTCACCGGGAGTGGCACCGTCGTGGCATCGGTTCGAGCCGGCGCGGCCCAAGACGCCGCCACGAACTCCAGCCTCGCCTCGACGTCCGCCGACAACGTCGTCACGTACGCGCCGGCGCCGTCCTCGACGACCCCTGCACCCTCGTCGACACCGCCGACGGCAACGCCCACGTCTTCTCCATCGGGTGCCGCTCCGCTGGCCAACACCGGCGCCCGCGTCCTACAACTGAGCACGGCAGGCCTGCTGACCCTGCTGGCCGGCGTCGCACTCCTGCTCGTGTTCCGTCGCCGCTCGCACTAACGCTGACTACGCCGGCGTGACGTAAGCGCCGCTGATACCGCCGTCGACCAGGAACGTCGACGCGGTGATGAACGACGCGTCGTCGCTGGCCAGGAACGTCACCGCGGCGGCGATCTCGTCGGCTTCAGCGAAGCGCCCCATCGGAACGTGGACGAGCCGCCGCGCCGCCCGCTCCGGGTCCTTCGCGAACAGCTCCTGGAGCATCGGAGTGTTGACCGGACCGGGGCACAGCGCGTTCACCCGGATGCCGTCGCGCGCGAACTGCACGCCGAGTTCCCGGCTCATCGACAGCACACCGCCCTTGCTCGCGGTGTAGGACACCTGCGACGTGGCTGAGCCCATCACCGCCACGAACGAGGCGGTGTTGATGATCGAGCCACCGCCGGTGACCAGCATGTGCTCGATCGCGTACTTGCAGCAGAGGAAGACCGACGTCAGGTTGACCTCCTGCACTCGCCGCCACGCGTCCAGTCCGGTGGTCAGGATCGAGTCATCCTCGGGCGGCGAGATTCCCGCGTTGTTGAACGTGACGTCCAGGCCGCCGTACTCGTCGACGGCCGTTTGGAACAGCGCCTGCACCTCGGCTTCGGACGTGACGTCGACCTGGACGAACAGGCCGCCGACCTCGGCCGCGGCCTTGCCTCCGGCGTCCGGGTCGATGTCGGCGCACACGACCGTGGCCCCTTCAGTGGCGAAGCGGCGTGCCGTCGCGAGACCGATCCCGCTGCCCGCTCCGGTCACCACAGCGACCTTGCCGGCCAGCCTTCCGACGAGTGCGGTCATCAACTCTCCTTCGTCGAGATGAAGACGTTCTTGGTCTCGGTGAACGCGAACGGCGCGTCAGGCCCGAGTTCCCGGCCGAGGCCGGAGGACTTGAAGCCACCGAACGGGGTCCAGTAGCGGACGGATGAGTGCGAGTTGACCGACAGGTTGCCCGCCTCGATGCCGCGGCTGACCCGAATGGCCCGCCCGACGTCGCGGGTCCAGATCGACCCGGAGAGGCCGAACACGCTGTCGTTCGCGATGCGGATCGCGTCCGCCTCGTCGTCGAATGTGACCACGGCGACGACCGGGCCGAAGATCTCCTCGTGCAGGACGCGGTCGGCCAGGTCCGCCGGCGCGAGCACGGTCGGCGGGTACCAGAATCCGGCCCCGTCGGGCGCGCTGCCCCGGAAGGCGACCTGGGCATCGTCGGGCACATACGACGAGACCTGGTCGCGTTGTGCGGCGCTGATCAGCGGACCCATCTCCGCCCGCTCCTCGCCCGGGTCGGTGACGACTACGCCTTTCACCGCGGTCTCGAACAGCTCCATGAAGCGGTCGTAGGCGCTGCGCTGCACCAGGATCCGCGACCGTGCGCAGCAGTCCTGCCCGGCATTGTCGAAGACCGCGTACGGCGCGGTTGCCGCCGCCTGCTCCAGGTCGGCATCGGCGAACACCACGTTGGCGCTCTTGCCCCCGAGCTCGAGAGTCACTGGTTTGATCCGTGCCGCGCAGCCGGCCATCACCTGGCGGCCGACCTCGGTGGAGCCGGTGAACACGATCTTCGCGACGTCGGGGTGGTCGACAAAGCGCTGGCCGACGACGCTCCCCTTGCCCGGCAGCACCTGGAACACGTCCTCGGGGATGCCAGCGTCCAGCGCGAGCTGCGCCAGTCGCATCGCGGTGAGCGGGGTGAGCTCGGCCGGCTTGAGCACCACCGTGTTGCCGGCCGCCAGCGCAGGCGCGAACGCCCAGGACGCAATCGGCATCGGGAAGTTCCACGGCACGATCGCGCCCACCACGCCCAGCGGCTCGTGGAATGTCACGTCCAGGCCGTCGGCAACCGGGATCTGCTGCCCGATGAGCCGCTCGGGCGCACCCGAGTAGTAGGCGATGACGTCGCGGACATTGCCGGCTTCCCAGCGGGCGTTGCTGATCGTGTGCCCGGAATTCGTGACCTCGAGCCGCGCCAGGTTCTCCAGATCGGAATCGACGACCTCGGCGAAGCGGCGCAGCAGCCGTGCCCGATCTCCCGGCGCGACGCCCCGCCACGTCTCGAAGGCCTTGCGCGAACGGGCGATCGCCGCGTCGGTAGCCGCCTCGTCATGCAGGTCGACGGTTATGACGACCTGTTCGGTGGACGGGTTTATGACGTCATAGGTGGCGGTCATCCGGCTACATCCGCTCGAAGTTGCGGACGCGTTCCCAGTCGGTGACGGCCGCGTCGAACGCGGTGAGCTCCACCTTGGCCGTGTTGGCATAGTGATCCACGACCGCGTCGCCGAACGCGGCGCGCGCAATCGTGCTGTCCTGCCACAGCCCCGCCGCCTCACGCAGCGTCGCCGGCACGCGCGGCGCGTCGCTGGCATAGGCGTTGCCGCCGAACGCCGCCTCGGGGGCGAGACCGTTGTCGACGCCGTGCAGGCCGGCCGCGATCATCGCCGCGACGGCCAGATACGGGTTGACGTCGCCGCCGGGCACCCGGTTCTCGAAGCGCAGGCTCGGCCCGTGCCCGACCACGCGGATCGCGCAGGTGCGGTTGTCGACGCCCCACATCACCGCCGTGGGCGCGAACGATCCGGGCTGATAACGCTTGTACGAGTTGATGTTCGGGGCGAAGCAGTAGGTCAACTCACGCAGGGCCGCGAGCTGGCCGGCCACGAACTGCTCGAAGACGTCCGACACGCCACCGGGCCGGTCGCCCGCGAACACCGGCTCACCGTCGGCGGTCCGTAGGGATAGGTGGACGTGGCAGGAGTTGCCCTCGTGCTCGTTGTACTTGGCCATGAAGGTCAGCGACGAGCCGGCCTGGGCCGCGATCTCCTTGGCGCCGTTCTTGTAGATCACGTGGTTGTCGCAAGTCCGCAGGGCGTCGGTGTACTTGAACGCGATCTCGTGCTGCCCGGGGTTGCATTCGCCCTTGACCGACTCCACCTGCATGCCGGCACCGCGCATGCCCAGCCTGATAGTGCGCAGCAGCGGCTCGACCCGGCTGGTGCCGAGGATCGAGTAGTCGACGTTGTACTGGTTCGACGGCCTCAGCTCGGCGTAGTGCTTCTCCCACGCCCGCTCGTAGCTGTCGTCGAACAGGATGAATTCGAGCTCGGTGCCGACAAATGCCGTCCAGCCACGAGCGGCCAGCCGATCCAGCTGGGCCTGCAGGATCTGGCGAGGCGACTCCACCACCGGAGAGCCATCGAGCCACAGCACGTCGGCCAGCACCATGGCGGTCCCGGGCTGCCACGGGACGCGGCGCAGCGTCGCGAGATCCGGTGACATGACGAAGTCGCCATAGCCGCGCTCCCACGACGAGATGCTGTAGCCGTCGACGGTGTTCATCTCGACGTCGACGGCGAGCAGGTAGTTGCAGCCCTCGGTGCCGTGCTCCAGCACGTCGTTCAGGAAGTGGGTCGCGTCGATCCGTTTGCCCTGCAGCCGGCCCTGCATGTCGGTGATCGCGACGATGACCGTGTCGATCTCGTCGGCTGACACGTGCACACGCAGTTCTTCGACGCTCATCGACGGGCCGGCCATACGACACCTCTCACGTGAAGGTTCGACGAACATACCTTCTCGCGTGGCCCGCGGAAAGGCCGGACGTAGTCAGCTCAGCAGACCGCGCAGCAGCGCTGCGGTCCCGTCCACATGCTCCTCCATCTCGGACCGGGCCCGGTCGGCCTGCCCGGCCAGGATGGCATCGACGATCGCCGCATGCTGCAGGTTGGAGTGGGCGATGTTCGCGGCGATCACCGGGATCGCGCGCAGCAGTTCGTCCAGGCGCATCTGCACGTCGGCGACGACTGCGGTCACCGAGGCGCTGCCGCCCAGCGCCGCGACGGCCAGGTGCAGCCGCGAGTCGGCCAGCCGGCGGCTGCCCGGCTTGCAGTCCGTCGCCGCAGCCAGGTAATAGTGCAGGCTGGCCCGATCGGCGGCGGTGAGCGTGCGGGTCGCCGCCAGCGACGCGGCGCCCGGCTCGACCACCCGACGCAGGGCCAGCGCGTCCTCGAGGGAATGCCCGAGCGAGCGGCTGATCTGATCTGGTGGCCGCGGCCGCTGCACCTTGGGCGAGACGATGAACGTCCCGCCGCCGCGGCCACGCCGCGACTCGACGAGCCCCACGTCACGCAATGTCTTGATCGCCTCGCGCAGGGTCACCCGGCTCACGCCGAACCGCTCGGCCAGTTCGCGCTCGGGCGGCAACTGTTCGCCGTCGACCAGCACGCCGAGGCGGATGCTCTGCGCGAGTCGCTCCACCGTGACCTCGAACGCGTTGCGCGCAGGGACGGGCGAGAAGAGGGTGCGCGCCCACAGCGCCTCGACGTTGCCCGACGTCATCAGACACTCACCACAGCCACGCCGGCTCGGTAGCGGGCGCAGGCCTGGACGAAGCCGGCGAACAGCGCCGCGCCGTCGTGTACCTCCGGGTGCCACTGGACACCGACGACCCAGGCCGGGCCGGTGTGCTCGAGCGCTTCGACCGTCCCGTCGCCGGCCCACCCGGTGGCGACGAGTCCGGAGCCGAGTCGGTCGACGGCCTGGTGGTGATACGTCGCCACCACGGCGCAGTCGCCGAGGAGGGCGCCCACCCGGCTCTCGCGGACGAGTCGCACGTCGTGCCGGCCGTGCTGTCCCACCACTGGCAGGTGCCCGTGGTGCCCGGCGACGTCGGGCAGATGCTGCACCAGGTCACCGCCCAGTGCCACGTTGAGCACCTGCATGCCCCGGCAGATCGCGAGCACCGGCAGGCCGCGGTCCAGCGCTGCTCGGGTCAGCGTGAGTTCCCACGCGTCGCGGTCGGGGCGGGCCGGCCCGGTCCGGGCGTCACGCACCGCGCGATAGCGGTCCGGGTCGACATCGGCGCCGCCGGCCAGGGCGAGGCCGTGCAGTCCGTCCAACGCGGCCGTCGCGGCCGTCTCGGGGTCCGCGCGTGGGGCGGGCGGCAGCAGCATTGCGACCCCGCCCGCGGCGGTGACGCCGTCCGCGTAATGGACCGGCAGCAGGTCCGCGGTCTCGGACCAGACACCCCATACCGCCGGCTCGCGGTATGTGGTCAGGCCGATACGGGGCGGTAGCTGCATCGCGTCCACGGCGGAATGGTACGTCCGATGGCCCATGTCGGGCAGTTCTGACCTGGACCTTAGCGCCCGTGGACGCGGTCGCCGGCCGGGGCGAACAAGGGCTCGCGGGCCACGACCGCGTCCACCCACTCGCCGAAGAGATCCACTTCAACAGCAGTGCCCGGTGTCGCGGACTCCACCGGGAGATAGGCGAACGCGATCGACGCCCCCGCGGTGTAGCCCTGGCCACCGGAGGTCACTCGCCCGACCACCCGATCACCCACCCGGACCGGCTCGCTGCCGAGAACGACCGCACGCGGGTCGTCGAGCACCAGCGCGCGCAGCCGCCGGACCGGACCGTTCTGCTTCACCTCCCGCAGCGCGTCGCGACCCTCGAACCCGCCGGGCTTGTCCAGCTTCACGGCGAAACCGAGGCCAGCTTCGTACGGGTTGGTCTCTGGCGTGATGTCGCTTCCCCAGACCCGGTAGCCCTTCTCCAGCCGCATGCTCTCGATCGCCCGGTAGCCGCCGGCGACCAGCCCAGCGCCTTGGCCCGCCGCCCAAACGGTCGACCACAGCGCGGCGCCGTATTCGCTGGACGCATAGAGTTCCCAGCCCAACTCCCCCACGAACGTGACCCGCAAGGCGCGCACCGACACGTCGCCCACGGTGAACTCCTGCGCGGTCATGAACGGGAAGGCCGCGTTGCTCAGGTCCGCCGGCGTGAGGCCGCTGAGGATCTCTCGCGAGCGCGGACCCCATAGCGCGAAGCAGGCGAACTGGCCCGTCACGTCAGCGATACGCACCTGCGCCCCACGGCGTCGCGCCTGCTTGCGCAGCCAGGCCATGTCGTGCGACCCGAACGCGGTGCCGGTGACGATCAGGAACACATCGGCTGCAGTGCGAGTCACGGTGAAGTCGGCCTCGATGCCGCCGCGGTGATTCAGCGCCTGCGTGTAGGTGATCGCCCCGACGTCGCGCGCGACGGTGTTGTCGCACACCCAGTCGAGCAGGCTCGCAGCGTCCGGACCGCTCACCTCGATCTTGGCGAACGACGACTCGTCGAACAGTCCGGCTGCCGCGCGAGTGCCGCGGTGCTCCGCTGCGATGGCCGGCGACCAGTACCGCCCGGCCCAACCTCGCGGGCGTAGCGCCTCGTCTGCGCGGTCCGCGTTGCTCTCGTACCAGTCGACGCGTTCCCAGCCCGCCTTCTCGCCGAACACGGCGCCATGGCCGGCGTGCCAGCCGTACACCGGCGAGACCCGCAGCGGTCGCCCCGCGTCACGCTGCACGCCGGGATAGGGGATGTCGTAGTAGCGCTGATAGGTCTCGACGGTGCGCTTGAGGGTGTAGCTGGGCGAGCGGTACTGCCGGCCGAACCGGTTGATGTCCATGTGCCACACGTCGAAGCTCGGCTCGCCGGCCACGATCCACTCCGCCATCACCCGGCCGATACCGCCTGCGCCGGCGATGCCGTGCGCGCAGAAGCCGGCCGCGACGAACAAGCCCGCGACGTCTGTCTCGCCCAGGCAGAACTCGTTGTCCGGGGTGAATGCCTCGGGCCCGTTGATCACCTTTCGGACGCCGACGGTTCCCATCGCAGGCACCCGCCGCACGGCGTTCTGCGCGATCTCCTCCATCCGCGTCCAGTCCTCGGCCAGCAGCCGACCGTTGAAATCGGCGGGGATGGCGTCGTAGGCATCCGCGGTCGCGGTCCACGGTGCCGGGTTGCGTTCGTAGCCGCCCATGACCAGCCCATCGACCTCCTGCCGGAAGTAGACGAGCAGATCCGGATCGCGCAGCGTCGGCATCGGCTCGTCGGTGCGCGCGAGGAACGGCTCGGTGATCACGTACTGGTGCGACATCGGCACCACGGGGACACGCACCCCGGCCAACCGACCAATCTCGGCGGCGAACATGCCACCGCAGTTGACGACGACCTCGCAGTCGATGTCGCCGCGGTCGGTGCGCACCGAGTGCACCCGAGCGTCGCGAACGCCGATGCCCGAGACGCGAGTGCGCTCGACAATGCGGACCCCGGCCGCTCGCGCCATGTTGGCCAGCGCGTAGCAGAGCTGCGACGGGTCGAGATAGCCGTCCGAGGCCAGGTAGGCCGCACCCAGTACGCCCTCGGTGTCGATGAGCGGGAACAGGTCCTTGGCCTCGGCGGCGGAGATCTCGTGCAGCGGCAGGTCGTATGTGCGCGCCCAACTGACCTGGTGCCGGATCTCCGCCAACCGCTCGGGGCTCGACGCCAGCTTGATGCCGCCGCTCTCGGTCCAGCCGAGCTGGAACTCGCTCTGTTGCAGGCGGCGATAGAGCTCTACGGAATACATATTCATGCGGGTCAGCGTCGGGTCGGCCCGCAGTTGCCCGACCAAGCCCGCGGAATGGAACGTCGACCCGCTGGTCAGTTCGGACCGTTCGACCAGCACGACGTCGGACTCGCCCAGCTCGGCCAGGTGGTAGGCGACGCTGGCTCCGCCGACTCCCCCGCCGATCACCACGATCCGCGCGGAGGACGGAATATCCCGGTCGGTAGCCACGCCTGCTCATCTTGCTGGGGCACCGGACCCGCGACAAGCGCGACACAGGACAAAAGGTCTGGGGGCTAGACCGTTAACGCCCGGCGGGCCTACGATCCCGACACTGCACTCCGTTCCTCGACCAACGGTTGACCGCCGGTCGAGGGCCGGGAGGAGGACGTGTTGACTGCTCAGCGGACGGGGACTGCGACCACGGTCATCCGCCCCGATCGGCTCGTCCATGATCGGTCCGATCGCGACGTCCTTGACGCTGCGATGGACCGAATGTCGGAATTTCGGGGACTGTCGAGGTACGTCGAACGAGTTCCCGGTGGCCTGACCAACCGGATCTACAAGGTCTCGCCGTCGTCCGGGCGGACCGTCGTCGCCCGGCTCTCGTCGGGCAAGAGTGACTTGTTGGCGATAGACCGGAGCGCGGAATGCCACAACGCGAAAGCAGCGGCCCAGGCCGGCGTAGGTCCACGCGTGATCGCCTGCGAACCGGCCGAGGGCGTGGCGATTGTTGAATGGATCAACGGTAGGACCTTCGAGCCGGCCGACCTGGACGACAGCGCACAGTTGGCCAGGGTGGCCGCGACGTGTGTGCGCCTGCACAACGGGCCCCGCTTCGCCAACGACTTCGACATGTTCGCGATCCAGCGCGGATATCTGGCGGTCGTCACCGAACGCCGCTTCCGGCTGCCGGAGCGGTATCTGTCGTTCCAGCCGCGCGTGGAGATCATCCGCGCTGCGCTCGAAGTACGCGCCGCGGGCACAGTGCCCTGCCACAACGACCTGCTGGCCGCCAACATCATGGACGACGGCAAGCAGATCTGGTTCATCGACTACGAATACGCCGGCAACAACGACCCGTGCTTCGAACTCGGCAACATCTGGAGCGAGTCGAACCTGGGCGTGGATCGGCTCGAGGAGCTCGTCAGCGGCTACTACGGCTACGCGTCGCCCGCCAAGCTGGCCCGCGCGCGGTTGCTCGCGCTGATGTCGAAGTACGGCTGGACGCTCTGGGCCTCGATCCAGGACGCGGTCAGCGAGGTCGAGTTCGACTTCTGGTCCTGGGGCCTGGAGAAGTACGAGCGGGCGGTCGCCGAGTTCGACGGCCCGGAGTTTTCCCGTTTGATCGACGAGGTTCAGCAACCGGACTAACCCCGAGGGAGCAACACAGTGCCTGAAGCCGTGATACTCGACGCCGACGAGCAACGTCTCGCCGAAATGGGTTACAAGCAGGAGTTGAACCGATCCTGGTCCGGCTTCTCGAACTTCGCGATCTCGTTCTCGATCATCTCGATCCTGGCCGGCTGCTTCACCACGTTCGGCGTGGGCTGGAACAACGGCGGCCCGATGGCGATCGCCTGGGGCTGGCCCATCGTCTCGATCTTCATCCTCATCATCGGCTTGTGCATGTCCGAGTTGGTGTCGGCGTTTCCGACCTCGGGCGGCATCTACTGGTGGGCCTCGAAACTGGCCGGCGCGAAGGCGGGCTATTACACGGGGTGGCTGAACCTGATCGGGCTCCTCGCCATCGATGCGTCAGTCGCCTACGGCTGCGCCACGTTCTTCGACCTCACCTTGGACATCTACAGCAAGTCATGGGCAGCGGGTTACAGCCTTACTCGCGTCTTCATCATCTTCGTGATCGTCTTGATCTTGGTGGCGTTGGTCAACATCTTCTCCAGCCACCTGCTCGCTGTACTCAACAACATCTCGGTGTGGTGGCACGTGGCCGGCGCCAGCATCATCGTGGCCATCCTGCTCATCGCGCCCAATCACCACGCGAGCGCCTCGGCGGTGTTCACCCATACGGTGAACAACACCGGTTTCTTCGGCGGCCACACCGGCGGCATCGCGTTCTTCCTCGGCGTGGTCCCGTTGTCGGTCATCCTGACCCAGTACACGATCACCGGCTATGACGCGTCGGCGCACCTGTCGGAGGAGACCCACTCGGCGGCGAACTCGGCGGCCAAGGGGATCTGGCGTTCGATCTTCTACTCCGCGATCGGCGGTTGGATCCTGCTGCTCGCGTTCCTGTTCGCGGTGCAGGACGAGGGCGCCGTCTCGGCCGGCGGCGGCGGTTTCACCGGCGGCAGCGTTGCCATCATCTTCACCCAGGCGCTGACGGTGAACTGGGCGAGTTTGGTCCTGGCCGTTGCCACCGTGGGGCAGTTCTTCTGCACCGTGGCCTGCATGACCAGTACGACTCGAATGCTGTTCGCCTTCAGCCGCGACGGCGCGGTGCCTGGGTCGCGGTACTGGTCGAAGCTCAACAAGAACCGGGTCCCCGTTTACGGCGTTGTCTTGTCTGTCGTGGTGGCGGTCCTGATCACCCTGCCGGCAATCGTGAAGGTAGACATTCCAGTCGGCAACGAACTAGTACCGTCGCCGGTTGCCTTCTTCGCCGTGGTGTCGATCGGAGTGGTCGGTCTGTACGTGGCCTTCGCCATCCCGATCTTCCTTCGGTGGAAGGCCGGGGACAGCTTCACCCCCGGTGCCTGGACCCTGGGCAAGAAGTACAAGTGGATGTGCCTTGTCGCCGTGGCCGAGATCGCGATCACCTCGTTCATCGCGCTGATGCCCACGTCGACGCTCGGGGCGCCTTGGTACCCAGGGTTCGGCTGGGCCAATTTGAAGTTCGTCAACTACACGCCGATCGTGCTCGGCGTCATGTTGCTCCTGCTGTGGATCGGGTGGCACCTGTCGGCGAAGAAATGGTTCACCGGTCCCAAGATGACGATCGGCGAACCGGTCGCCGCCGAACGCGAGATCGCCCCCGAGTTCGGCGGGCGGACCTAGGCGGCGAGGATCAGTCGCTGGAACGCGGCTTTCGGCCGGGTCCCAACGCGCTCAGCGCGGCGAGCGGGGACCGGGACCGTCGGGCGCCGGGATGGGTGCCGTTCCTCGAACGGAGCACCCATTCCGCGTCCGAGCGCGGGACCCGCACCACAGTCACGCCATCGGCAACGAAGTCCAGCTCGTCGTCGGATTCGATCAACAGTCGGCACGTGACGATGAGCGGCAGCCGCCCTCGACGACGGACCTCGTACACGTCGTAGCGGGTCCTGGCCATCGAAGGATCATAGGTCGCCGCCGCGCAGGCACCGCCGGCCTACTGCCCGGCGGCCGAATTGAGCCGATAGTGCGCTAATCAGTCGCTATCGATTGCCCTTTCGGGCAGAACCCGGGCAATGCACGCCCCTTTTTACAGGCGCTTCAATTTGACCGACCTAGCATCGCCAACTAGTGCAACAGGCTGCTGCCTGGGGATTCGGGGCTTACCCCATCGGGAGGACAAATGGGACGCACTGCGCGACGATCGAAGGCAGGGCCGCCACTCATCCGTCGATCCGCCAAAGTCACGGCGACCCTGGCGGCGGCACTCGTTGTGCCGATGATCACCGCCGCACCAGCCACAGCGGCTGGTCTGCTGCCGAGCACCACGACAGTGACGGCCACGCCCGCGTCGTCGAGAGTCGGCGCCCCCGTCACCTTGAAAGCCACCGTGAGCGTGCTTGGCCTGCCCGGTCTCGGAGTCACGCCGACCGGTTCGGTTGCGTTCACGGCGACCAATGGCACCGCGACGGCTGCGCTCGGCTCGGCATTCGTGAGCCCCTGCCTGCTCACAGCGTGCACGGCGACCCTGACCACGACGTCGTTGCCGGTAGGGACGACGTCGGTGCGCGGCTCGTACGGCGGCGACGCCCTGGTGACCACAAGCTCCGGGACGGCGCCGGTTACCGTCGTACCCAACTCGAACCCCGGCCGCACCGCGACAGTGACGTGCTTTGCCGGTCAGCCGTGCGACACCGGCGTCATCACCGGGACGTCGACGACGTTGCGGGTCGTCGTCGATCCATCGGCGGGGAATCAGACCGTGACGGCCTCGCTGGACCACGGCGGACAACTGCACTGCGTGTTCGGTGGCCGCCCGGACGCCGACGGTGACTCCGACGACGGCGTGCCGTTCGACGGCGACCTGGCGACCTTCTCGAGCACCGCGCCCGATGCCAGCAAGACGATCGACTACACCGGCTCGGGCGCTGTGGGGGCGCGCATGTTGCACGAGTACGTCGAGGCCCATGCGCTCTATGCGGGGTGCTACGGCGCGCCGCATCCCTTCCTGGGCTACGTCGGCGGGGTCTACACCGACGCCCAGTTCGTCCCGGGCGACGGGCTGTTCGAGGCGCAGCTGTCCAACTGCGCGAACAACGGCGGGCAGCGACCGTGCTTCACCAATGTCCAGGGCCCCGGATCGACCGACACCTATCGGGTGCGGACCCAACCGGGCGACCCGAAGTTCATCGGCTAATCGGGCTCAGATCGGGGTGGTGCGCGACTCGGCGACGCGCACCACGCTGGGCTGCGGGAACTCGAAGCGGCGCCCGTCCCTCATGATGCCGAGCCTTTCGACCAGGTCGGCCCATTCCGATCTCCAGGCGGCCTGCTCGGCAGCGTCGACTGCTCCGTCGGTCTTCAGCAGCGTGGCGAGTGAGGCTTCGACCTCGTTCGCGGCGTGCCGCTCCCGGGCGGCGGCCAGGCTGGCCCGCAGCGTCGCCTGGCCGTCGGCGACGCGTCCCATGGCAATCAGCGCCTCGCCCCGCACCCGGTGCAGCAGTGGTTCGGCCGACGCGTCGTCGCCGATCTGTTTCGCCCGGTCCATCGTGTGCGTGGCGAAGGCGAGCGCCTCGGCGACCTCGCCGGAGCGCAGGTGACATTCGGCGGCGAGCGCGTCGATGGTCAGGGACTCGTCGATCTCACCCATCTCGAGGCACAGCGCACGGGCCTCGCCGAAGCGGTTCATCGCCTCGGCGTAGCGACCGCGCGCGAGCGCGGCACGGCCGTACACCGTCATGGCGAAGCCGAGGAAACTGGTGGCGTGCGCCGCGAGCAGCACCCGGATCGCCGCGGCGAGCACGGGCACCGCCTCGTCGATGCGGCCCTGCTGCACCAGGATTTCGGCGCGGTTCGCCGCGACCGCGGCAGCGTCGTGGTCACGGCCGATCTGCCTCGACGCCTGCTCTGCCTCGGCGTAGAACTCCACCGCGGTGTTCCAATGGCCGGCGAAGTAGGCACACATGCCGAAGGTGTTGGACGCCCGGGCCTTACCCCGCTGGTCGCCGATTTGCTCGTACAGGTCGAGTGATTCGCGAACCGCCAACTCGTCCCACGCCTGACCGGCCAAGGCACCGAGCACAGCCGAGACCCCCGTGCTGCGCGCCGCGACGTACTTGTCACCAGCCAGCTCGGCTTCCCGAACGGCGCGTTTGGCCCACACCATCGCTGCCTTGTACGCGCCCTGGTCATAACGGATCAGCGCGCCACGCTCAGCCAATTCGGCCCGCAGCCGCAGCGCCGCGTCATCCTCGATCGTGCGCAACACCGCACGGCCGCGGGCGATCCACCGCAGCGCGCCAGCATGCCGGCCCAGGTGTTGACGTTGGCCGGCGGTCTTGAGCTGCAGTCGAGCGAGGCGCTGCGGATCGGCCTTGGCCCGCGCCCGGGCATGGCGCAGGGCCAGCTCGGCCTCGGGCATCTCGCCGAGATCCAGGTGTACCTGCGCGATGGCTTCGTAGGCGTCCGCGACCTCGGGGTCAGCCAGCCCAGGCAGGTGTTTCGCGGCGCTGAGCGCGCGGCGGTAGCACTCGGCCGCTTCGGTCGGCGCGTATTGCTCGCGTGCCTGCTCGCCGGCAATCCGTGCGTACCGCCAGGCCGATGCGAACTGTTCCCCGTTCAGGCAGTGCAGCGACAATAAAGCCGCGTCCTGGTCGGCTCGTTCGCCCAGGGCCGTCTCGAGAATCGCGGCCGCCCGAGCGTGCAGCTCGGTGCGGCGGCGGTAGGGCAGCCCTTCGTATGCGGTGAGCCGCACCAGGTGGTGTACGAAGCGCAGCCGGGAGTCGAGGGTCATCGTGATGAACTCCTCGAGCCCCGCACCGGTCTCGTCGGCCAGATCGGTGTCGGCCAGGATGGCGCGCAGCCACGAGGGCTCGACGCTCATGCCCAGCACGGACGCCGCCCGCAACCAGCGCCGCTGCCGGGCCGGCAGGCGATCGATCTGTGCGGTGATCATGCCTTCAACGGAGTGCGGCAACTCGTCGAGATCGGCGCCGGCCACCGCGGCGGCAACGAGCTGAGTCAGGAACAGCGGGTTGCCACCCGCGCGCTCGGCCAGTTGCCGCATCCGGTGTGCGGGCAGCGGGGTGGCGTCAGTGGCGATCGCCAGCAGTCTGCCGGCGGCCCCGATGTCCAACGGGTCGAGTTCGATTGTCGTCACGTGTGGTGCCGCTGCGACGACTGGTTCGGCGTTGGGGCGGCGGGTGATCACCAGCAGCCAGGGCCGCTGGGCTGAGTCGGCAGCGAGCCTGCGCACCAGCCCCAAGGTCGCTTCATCCATGAAGTGCACGTCGTTGAGCACCATGACGACCGGCATGGTCAGCAGCCGGCCGAGCAGATCGCTGGTCGCCGCCTCGAGGCGACCCCGAACGACGCCGGGGTCGAGCATGTCGATCTGCGGGGTCGAGGGCAGGTCGAGGCCGGCCGCGATGCCGATCAACGGGAGCCAGGGCAGCAGATCGGGGGCGCTGCCCCGCACCAGGTCCTCGAGGGCGGCGGCGACCGTGGCGTCGGCGACGTCGACCGGCAGTCCGAGCGTGCGGCGCAGCAGTCGCTGCATCGGCTGATACGGCGTGGCCCGTCCGTAGATGTCGCCTTCGGCCCAGAGCGTGCGCGCGCCGATCCGGATGGTGAGCTCTTCGATGAGACGTGACTTGCCGATACCCGGCATCCCGACGATGTCGACGACCGCTCCGTTGCCTGCAGCGGCACGTTCGGCGGCGGCCCGCAGGGTCGACAACTCGTCATCACGGCCGATGAGCGGCAGCCGGATGTCGGTGACCGGCTCGGCGGCCCGGCGCAGATCTCCGACGACGACCGCATCGATGGGCTTGCTCTTGCCTTTGACCGTGAACGCTGGGAGCGGGGTCGTCTCAAATGCGGTGCGGGACCGGTCGAGTACCTCTGGCGTGGCGATGACCTGGCCCGGTAGCGCGTGCGTCATCAGGCGAGCGGCCAGGTTGACCACGTCACCGGCGATGGAATACGTCTTGCGATAGAACGGGCCGTAGTCGCCGGCGAAGACGGGGCCGGTCGTGGCGCCCGCTCGCAGCGCGAGCCGGCCACCGGGATGCACCACGCGACGAAGGGTCGAGATCACCCGCGTCTCGTCATCACCCGCCGAGCGCGGCGCGCCCGACGTGATGATGATCTTGCCGCCGTTCTCGGCGAGATCGCTCGCGAGAACAGTGACGTCGTTGGCGTCCGCGGCTTCCTGCACCGCGTTGACCACGTAAGCCACCGCGTCGACAAGCGTCTGCGCGCCGTATTCGGCGAGTAATTCGTCGGCACCGGAGAACTCGATGAAGCCGACCGTGATCCAGCGGTGTTCGTGTTCGACGTGGCCGCCGCGCAGGTGGTCGCGCACGTGCTGGGACACCGCCGGCCCGAGGTCGACACCGGCGCGCTTGGGCTTGCGGTTGGGCACGGCGTCGACCTGCGGGGCGTCGGTGAGCAGCCAGCCGTCGCCCTGCGCCGCACCGACACAGCTGCGCGGTAGCTCTGCAGCCGTCGCCGGGCTCACCACGATCTGGCCGCGCCGGGCGATCTTCTCCATCCGCGTGGTCGCGGTGGCGGCCGGCCCGGTGACGATCAGCTCGCGGTGTCGGCTGCCCACCAGGATGAAGTCGACGTCGCCGGTGTGGACGCCGATCGAGATGCCGAGCCTGATGACGCCACACGACGTCTGGAGCTTGCCGACGCGGCGCATCGCCTCCTGCATGCCCCACGCCGCGCGCGCGGCGCGTTGCGGGTGGTGCGGGCCGTCGAATAGCAGCAGCACGGCGTCGCCGCCCCACTTGATGAGATTCGCGCCGTAGTCGTAGGCAGCAGTGAGCAGCTCGTCGAAGGCGCCGTTGAGCAACTCGGCCATCTCCTCCGCACCGGCCTTGCCGCGCGTGGCCAGCCGCTCGGTGAGGTTCGTGAAGCCGGCGATGTCGGCGAACACGCAGGTGCCGCGGACCGAGCGGTGCTCGCGATCGGGCTCGTCGGCCAACCAGTCGACCACCAGGCGTGGCACATAGGGGGAAAGAGGATCGGCTGTCACCTCACGCCCAGATCCCCCGCCAGCGCCCCCCGCCGGACCGTGCACGGCCGCAGTTTACGGCTTGCGCCGATCGTTTCCCTGCTGGAATTGAGAGCCGCATCTCCTTAATTGAAGTATTCTTCAATTTCATATATACAGAAATAGTCAATTCCGTCGGATCTCGCGAGGTTGCCGTGCTTGTTCCGCTGTACCAAGCGAAAGCAGAGTTGTTCCGCACGCTCGGCCATCCGGTGCGCATCCGGGTTCTGGAGCTTCTGCAGGACGGGCCAAAGCCGGTGCGCGACCTGCTCCAGGAGATCGACATCGAGGCGAGCAGCCTCTCGCAGCAGTTGGCGGTCCTGCGCCGCGCCGGCATCGTCACGTCGAGCCGTTCCGGGGCAAACGTTGTCTACGAACTCGCCGCGTCCGAGGTCGTCGAGCTCATGCAAGCCGCGCGGCGCTTGCTGACCGAGGTCCTCTCCGGGCAGGGCGAACTGCTGGCTGAACTGAACCGCACTCTCACCGAGTCGGGGCGCGCTCGTCCGTGAGCTACGTATCGTCGCGCCTCACGGCGCTGCTGCCCAATGCCCGCGACTGGGCCACGATCCGGCGCAACCCCCGCGGCAACCTCGTCGCCGGTCTCACCGTTGCTGTCGTCGCACTGCCGCTCGCCCTCGCGTTCGGTGCGGCGTCCGGACTCGGTGCCCGCGCAGGCCTGATCACGGCGATCGTCGCGGGCGCACTGGCCGCCGTTTTCGGTGGGTCGAACCTGCAGGTCTCCGGCCCGACCGGCGCGATGACGGTCGTGCTGATTCCTGTCGTCCACCGCTTCGGGACGAACGGTGTGTTGATGGTGGGGCTGCTGGCCGGGCTGGTGCTGATCGTCGCCGCGTTCAGCGGTCTGGGTCGGGCGGCGCGCTACCTGCCCGCTCCGGTGATCGAGGGCTTCACGGCCGGCATCGCGGTGGTCATCGTGCTGCAACAGGTGCCGGCCATGCTTGGCACCCCCGGCAGTGGCGACAAGGCGTGGCAGTCGGCGTGGGACGCCGCGCGGCACTACGTGCACCACCCGCACCCGTGGTCGCTCGTCGTCACGCTGGCGGTGGCGGCGCTCATCCTGGTCGGCATCCGGTGGCGTCCGTCGGTACCGGTGTCGTTAGCGGTGGTTGCCCTCGCCACAGCCGTCGTCGCTGTCACGCACACGCATATCGCGCGGCTCGGCGCGCTGCCCAACGGCCTGCCCGCCCCGAACGTCGGGTTCTTCGATCCACACTTGCTGGCGACGCTGGCACCGTCGGCACTCGCTGTCGCCGCGTTGGGTGCACTGGAGTCGCTGCTCTCGGCCACGGTCGCCGATGGCATGACCGTCAGCCAGCAGCACGACCCCGATCGCGAGTTGTTCGGGCAGGGCGTGGCGAACCTGGTGGCACCGATGTTCGGTGGGGTCCCGGCAACGGGCGCGATCGCCCGGACCGCGGTGAATGCCCGCGCAGGCGCGACGTCACGGCTGGCGGCCTTCACCCATGCCGTGGCGCTGGTGGTGATTGTGCTCGCGGCCGCCCCGCTCGTCGGCAAGATCCCGCTGGCCGCCCTGGCCGGTGTGCTGCTGGCGACCTGCATCCAGATGGTCGAGGTCGGTTCGCTGTTCGCTGTCGCGCGGGCCACCCGCTCGGACGCCGTCGTGCTGGTCATGACGTTCGCGGTCACCGTCGCGGTCGACCTCGTCACGGCGGTCGCGGTCGGGATCGGTGCCGCGGTCGTGCTGGCCCTGCGTTCGGTGACCCGCTCGGCCGGCGTCAACCAGGTCGCGCTCGATACCGGCGATCACGATCAGGCTGAGCACGACCTGCTTGCCGAGCACATCGTGGCCTATCGGCTGGACGGACCGCTGTTCTTCGCGGCCGCGCACCGGTTCCTGCTCGAGTTGACCGAGGTCGCCTACGTGCGGGTGGTCATCCTGCGGATGTCTCGCGTGACGTCCCTCGACGTGACCGGTGCGCGCGTGCTTGGCGACGCGATCGCGAGGCTGGAACGGCGCGGGATCACCGTCCTGCTGTCGGGCATCCGCCCGCACCACGACCAGATTCTCAACGCG
>JAOPWD010000359.1 GCA_025965875.1 Pseudonocardiales bacterium | reverse complement strand
TCGAGCGTGAGCTGTACCTCGAGTTCCGCGAGCCCGGGTTCGCGCCGGCGCCACTGCTCGAGCACCTGGTCACGGCCGGCCGCCTCGGCCGCAAGACCGGCAAAGGCTTCCGCGACTATTCCTGATTCCGCCGATGTGTCACTCGATCTCCCCCCTCAGATGACTCTGCGCCTTCGTGTCACTCCGTCTCCCCCGCTCGCAAGCTCGGGGGGATCCGTCGCGCCACCCGCGCCTCCGGCGCGTGAGCGCGGCTCTTCGCGCTAGCGCTCATCGCGTTCTTGGTCACCTCCACCACCGCGAGTGGTCACTTTGAGCTCGAGTGGTCAGTTGTAGGTGACCACTCGCCGCCACGTGACCACTCGCGCCTAGGGTGGTTTTGTGCCTCGCCAGAATCGACGACGTGTTGATGCCGCTATGGCGTCGCCGCCGCTATCGACAGTTGGCGAGCGGCGCGAGGAGTGGCGTGGCGAGGAGTACGTCGTTCGCGGGGTGACCGCCCTCGGGGCGGCCAAGGCCTATCGCTGCCCGGGCTGTGACCAGGAGATCAGGGCCGGCCTGCCACATCTGGTCGTGTGGCCCGCCTTCGACGCCGCCGCGAGCGACCGCCGGCACTGGCACAGCACGTGCTGGGCGGCGCGGGACCGACGCGCGCCCGGGGTCCAGCGCAGCCGCTCAGCCCCGCGCTACTGACCTCGACTGGACTAGTCAGGGGTGCCCGACGCGTCCGGGGACGGTGGGGTCTCTGCCAGCGTCTTGGTGAGCGCCGCACCCAGGGTGCGGTGCAGCTCCTGTAGATGGCGGTGCGCCTCGTCGCGCTGAGCATGCAGGCGGCGGACCTCGTCGGTCGCCTCGTCGACCCGCTGGCGTGCCTCGGCTTGCGCCTGCGCGAGGGTGCGGGCCGCCTCGGCGTGGGCCGCGGCCTGCTGCTCGACCGACGCCGCATTCTCGGCCGTGCGCCGGCGGCGCAGCGTGAGTTCGAAATCCTCGTCAGCCTGCGTGCGGTGGGCCAGGGCCTCGGCATCGAGCCGCTCACGCTCGGCGGCGGCCTCGACATCCAGGCGTACCCGGGCGGCCTCGGACTCGGCCGTCACCCGGTCCTCCTCGGCATGGGCCCGCTCGATGCTCACCGTGAGCAGCGCCTCGACGTCGGCGCGGTGCTGCTCGGCTTCGGCCAGCCGCCTCCGGAACGTCTCGTCGGCCTCGACGTGGCGCAGGGTCGCCTCCTCGACGATGTCCTCCGCCTCGGCCGTCGCCGCCGCCCGCGTGCGGTGGGCTGCCTCGGCCGCGCCGGCTCGCATCGCAGCCGCCTCGACCTCGGCGTCCGCGCGGATCTTGGCCGCGTCTGCGTTGGCCAGGTTGAGGATCTTGCGGGCGCGCTCATCGACGTTCTGAGCGGTCACGTCCTCGCTGGCAGCGCGCAGTTGCCGGCGCAGCGATTCGATCTGGGCGCGGGTGCTGGCCAGCTGGGCGGCGAGGTCGGCCGTGTGCGCCGCAGCCGCGTCGCGTTCGGCCAACGCGGCCCGCAGTTCGTCGTCCTGGTGGGCGAGGAACTGGTCGACCTGGGCACGGTCGTAGCCGCGCATAGCGGTGGCGAAACCGGGGTTGGCGTCGTTGAGCATGGGGATTACGTCAGTGAGATCATCCGCAGCCATAGACCCCATGGTGACACTCCGCGGCCCCGGTCGCCCAACGGCGCCGCCGAAATCGAAACCTCAGAGGTCTCGGAATCGATTGATTTCGTCGAGATGTCTGGCCCGCAACTCCGCATCGCGCACGCCCAGACCCTCCTCGGGGGCCAGGCACAGCACACCGACCTTGCCCTGGTGCAGGTTGCGGTGCACGTCATACGCAGCCTGACCGGTGTCGGCCAGTGAGTACACCTTCGACAGTGTCGGATGGATCGCGGCCTTGCCGATGAGCCGGTTGGCCTCCCACGACTCGCGGTAGTTCGCGAAGTGCGAGCCGACGATGCGCTTGAGGGTCATCCACAGGTAGCGGTTGTCGTACTCGTGCCAATACCCCGACGTGGACGCGCACGTGACGATCGTCCCGCCCCGCTTGGCCACGAACACGCTCGCGCCGAACGTCTCGCGGCCCGGGTGCTCGAAGACGATGTCCGGGTCGTCGCCGCCGGTGAGCTCGCGGATCTTCTGGCCGAGCCGCTTCCACTCCGACGGCTGCTGCACGCCGTCCTGCCAGAACTCGTAGCCCTCGGCGCTGCGGTCGATGATCAGGTCGGCGCCCATGGCCCGGCAGATCGCGGCCTTCTCCGGCGAGGACACGACGCAGATGGGGGTGGCGCCGCCGTTGAGCGCGTACTGCGTGGCGTAGCCGCCCAGGCCGCCCGACGCGCCCCAGATCAGCACGACGTCGCCCTGCTTCATGTTCGCGCCGTGGTGGCTGACCAGTTGGCGGTACGCCGTCGAGTTGACCAGGCCCGGCGCGGCAGCCTCTTCCCAGGTGAGGTGCGCGGCCTTGGGCATCAGCTGATTGGACTTCACCAGCGCCAGCTCGGCCAGGCCGCCGAAGTTCGTCTCGAAGCCCCAGATCCGCTGCTGCGGGTCCATCATCGTGTCGTCGTGGCCCTGCGGGTCCTCGAGCTCGACCGACAGGCAGTGCGCCACGACCTCATCGCCGGCCTTCCACTTCGTGACGCCGGCGCCGACCCGCAGCACGACGCCGGCCAGGTCCGAACCCACGACGTGATAGGGCTGGTCGTGCTTGCGCGCGAGCTCGGAGGACTTGCCGTAGCGCTTGAGGAACTCGAACGTCGAGACCGGCTCGAAGATCGAGGTCCAGACGGTGTTGTAGTTGATGGCGCTGGCCATGACCGCGACGATCGCCTCGCCGGGCCCGAGCTCGGGGGTGGGCACGTCCTGCAGGTGCAGGCTCTTGCGCGGGTCCTTCTCCTTGGTGGGCAGCCCGGCGAACATGTCAGCTTCGTCGGCGCGCACCACCATCGCCCGGTAGGTCTCGGGCACCGGCAGCCCGGCCAGGGCGGCCAGGTCGCCGCTGAGGATGGCGCTACGGATGTCGTCCACGAAGGACCTCCACGAATGGGCGTCGATGCTCGGGCGAATGTTACCGGTCAGTAGTTTCTCGCGGCTGGACGAGTTCGATGAGCACACCACCGGCGTCCTTCGGGTGGACGAAGTTCACCAGGCTGTTCGACGTCCCCCGGCGCGCGGTGTCGAAGATCAGCCGGAGCCCCTTGCCCCGCAGGTCCGCCGACACCGATTCGATGTCCTCGACCGTGTAGGCCACCTGCTGCAGTCCCGGCCCGTTGCGGTCGATGAACTTCGCGATGATCGAGTCGTCGCGGAGCGGCGCCAGCAGTTGGATGAGCGTGGTCCCGTCGCCGACGACGAGCATCGCCTCGCGCACACCTTGATCCTCGTTGGTCTCCTCGTGCACGCTGACCATGCCGAACATGTCGGCGTAGAAGGCGATTGCCACGTCCAGATCGGGTACTGCGATGCCGACATGGTCGATCTTGGTGAACAGGCTGGGGGCGGGCATCGGCCAATCCTGACAACTGAAAGCGCTTGGGGCGACCAGGGGTGCGCTGGTTCACACGGTCGCCGGGCGCCGGCCTGGATAGAGTTGGCGGTCTACCCGGTTCCGGGCTCGGCACGTGCACGCCCTCGTGTGGCGTGGAACGTCGGCCGGTAGTCGGCATACGAGGAGGCTCGCAAATGGCTGGTTCGGTAATCGTCGATGGCGCGCGGACGCCGATGGGTCGCCTGCTCGGATCGCTCAAGGACTTCTCCGGAGCCGACCTGGGCGGGTTCGCGATCAAGGCGGCGCTGGAACGCTCGGGGGTCGCGCCGGAGCAGGTCCAGTACGTGATCATGGGCCAGGTACTGCTGGCCGGTGCCGGCCAGATCCCGGCCCGGCAGGCCGCGCACAAGGCGGGCATCCCGCTCAGCGTGCCGGCGCTGACCGTCAACAAGGTCTGCCTGTCCGGACTGGACGCGATCGCGCTGGCCGACCAGCTCATCAGGGCCGGCGAGTTCGACATCATCGTGGCCGGCGGCCAGGAGTCGATGACCAACGCGCCGCACCTGCTGCCCAAGTCGCGCGCAGGCTACAAGTACGGCTCGATCGAGGTCCTGGACGCGATGGCCTACGACGGATTGACCGACATCTTCGAGAACATCCCGATGGGCGAGTCCACCGAGAAAGTCAACGGCAAGCTCGGGATCGGCCGCGAGGAGCAGGACGAGTTCTCGGCGCGATCGCATCAGCGGGCCGCGGTGGCCCAGAAGAACGGTGTATTCGACGAGGAGATCACCCCCGTCCTCATCCCGCAGCGCAAGGGCGACCCGATCGAGTTCCGCGAGGACGAGGGCATCCGCGGCGACACCACCGCCGAGTCGCTGGCCAAGCTGCGCCCGGCGTTCGCCAAGGACGGGACGATCACGGCCGGGTCGGCCTCGCAGATCTCCGACGGCGCCTGCGCGGTGGTCGTCATGAGCAAGGCCAAGGCCGAGGAGCTGGGTCTGACCTGGATTGCTGAGATCGGCGCGCACGGCAACGTCGCGGGGCCGGACAACTCCCTGCAGTCGCAGCCGTCCAATGCCATCTCCGACGCGCTGCGCAAGGAGAGTCTCAACGTTGCCGACCTCGACCTCATCGAGATCAACGAGGCGTTCGCGGCGGTGGGCATCCAGTCGATGAAGGACCTCGGTGTCACCGACGAGGTCGTCAATGTCAACGGCGGCGCGATCGCGCTGGGGCACCCGATCGGCATGTCCGGGGCCCGGCTCGCGCTCACCCTCGCCTACGAGCTCAAGCGCCGCGGCGGCGGCACCGGTGCGGCGGCGCTGTGCGGTGGCGGCGGGCAGGGCGACGCGCTGATCCTGCACGTGCCCGCATAACCGGTGACAGCTTCTCGGCGCGGCGACGACGTCGCGGCGCTGGTCGCGCGGGCGCGCGCTGCTGACGCCCGTGCGGTTGCCCGGCTGATCTCGCTGGTCGAGAGTGGGGGGCCCTCCGGCAGTTCAGGCGTAGCCGCCGGGGGAGACTCACCCGCGCTGCGTCAGGTCGCCGTCGCGCTGGCGCCGTACGGCGGCCACGCTCAGGTGGTCGGGCTGACTGGCTCGCCCGGGGTGGGCAAGTCGACGACCACCTCGGCGCTGGTGACGTCGCTGCGCGCCGCCGGCAAACGGGTGGGAGTGCTGGCCGTCGATCCGTCATCGCCATTCTCCGGAGGCGCCCTGCTCGGCGACCGGGTGCGAATGCAGGATCACGCCACCGACGAGGGCGTGTTCATCCGCTCGATGGCCTCCCGCGGCCAGCTCGGCGGTCTGTCTGCGGCGGTGCCGCAGGCGCTGCGCGTCCTCGATGCGGCCGGCTGCGACGTCGTGCTGATCGAGACCGTCGGCGTCGGGCAGGCCGAGGTCGAGATCGCATCGCTGGCCGACACGACCATGGTGCTGCTCGCGCCAGGCATGGGTGACGGCATCCAGGCGGCCAAGGCCGGCATCCTCGAGATCGCCGACGTGTTCGTCGTCAACAAGGCCGACCGCGATGGCGCCGATCAAGTCGCGCGCGACCTGCGCTACATGCAGTCGCTGGGCGGGCGGCACTCCGACGCCGGTGCGTGGCGGCCGCCGATCGTCAAGACCGTCGCGTCGCGCGCCGAAGGGATCGACGACGTCGTGGCCGCGATCGCCAAGCATCTCGACTGGATGCAGCGCCACGGTGAGCTGGAGCGGCGCCGCCGCGCGCGTGCGGCCAGCGAGATCGAGGCGATCGCCCTGGGCCAGGTGCGCCAGCGCTTCGCCGGCGTGCACGGCTCGACTGCACTCGATGCGGCCGCCGCACGCGTGGTGAGCGGCGAGACCGACCCGTACACCGCTGCGGACGAACTCGTCGCCTCGCTCTGACCGAGCGGCTACAACTTGGCGGCCGCAACGGTCGGCAGCGCGGCGATGAAGTCGCGGGTGAGCCGGGCGGTCAGCTCGGGATGCTCGAACTGGGGAACGTGCCCGCAGCTCTCGATGACGACGGACTCGGCCTGGGGCAGCGCCTCGGCGACGAACCGCCCGAACCCCGCGGGCACCAGGTTGTCGTGGTCGCCCCACAGGAACAGCGCGGGCGGTTGCAGCGTCGGGAGCCGGTCCCAGAACCCGCTCTCGCCGAAGGGCTCGTCCAGATAGACATGGCGCAGCGCGGAGAAGATCGCGAGCCGGTTGGCCCGGATGTTGAACACTCGCATGAACTCGTCGATCGCCGCGTCGTACCAGGCGTCGGCCAGGCGGGTCGGGTCGGCGAAGAGGCCGCGCAGGAAACGCATGGCGACGCTCCGGGGGAGCTTGATCGGCAGGGCGGCGATCTCGTTGCGCACGAGCCGTACGAGCGGCACGAACTGACGCAGCTTGCGAAACGCGACGGCCGGGCACAGCAGCACCAGGCCGCGAACCGCGGCGGGTGAGATCAGGGCGGCCTCGAGCGCGCTGCGCCCGCCCAGGCTGTTGCCGACCAGGACCGCGGGTTCGGTGCAGGTCTGTTCCAGGAAGGCGAGCAGCCAGCCGCCGAGGAACTCGGCCCGGTGCGCGTCGCCCATGGCCTGCGTGCCGCCGTGGCCGGGCAGATCGGGCGCGAGCACGTGGAAGTCCTTCGACAGCGCGGCGATCAACGGCAGCATCGAGGCATTCGTCGCGCCCAGGCCGTGCACGAGGACGACCGGCGCCGCGTCGACCGGCCCGGCCTCGAGGTAGAACGTCTCGATGCCCGCCGCGCTCGTGGCCCGGGTGAAGGTCCGCGTGTGATCACTGCTGTCGCCGGAGAACAGCCCGTCCAGTTGGAGGGCGAGCGCCAGATTGCCCCGCACGGTGAGGTCGCCGGCCAGGAATGCCTCGATGCCACTGCGCTCTCCGGAGACAACGTCGTCGAGCACCCGTAGCGGGGCGCGCACCGTCGTCGTCGGGTTGGCCGGCCCGCCACGCTTGGCCAGGGCCCGACCGCGGTCGATCTCAATGGTCCAGTTGGCCATCCCGCCGGCGGTGAACAGCAGCGACGCGGTGGTGTCGGCTAGCAGCGGCGAGTAGGTCCCGAGCAGTCGCTCACGCAGCAGGGGGAGCAGATCGTTGTCGGGCACTGCTTCCCCTCCGCTTCACTGTTGGCCGTCCACGGGGCTGGGTGACGCACGCGTGCAGGCGCACCCGGTTACCTTGCCCGTAACATCGGCGACCCGCGCAGCGTCGACATGCTGCTTGAGTAAGGAGCGTAATCGTGCCGACCTTGCACCGTGACGGCGAGGTGTTCGTGCTGAACCTGGGCGACACCGAGAACCGCTTCCACCCGGACTGGCTGGCCGAGGTCGGGCAACACCTCGACACCGTGACGTCCGCGGAGGGGCCGCGCGCACTCGTCACGTCTGCCACGGGCAAGTTCTTCTCCAACGGGCTCGACCTGGATTGGCTGAGCCAGCACACCGACGGACTGGCCGGCTACGTCGGCGCGGCGCACCACCTGTTCGAGCGGGTACTCGCGCTGCCGGTGCCGACCGTGGCTGCGCTGCAGGGGCACACGTTCGCCGGCGGCGGCATGCTTGCCCTGGCTCACGACTTTCGCGTGATGCGGGCCGATCGGGGCTACTTCTGCCTGCCCGAGGTCGACATCAACATCCCGTTCACCCGCGGGATGACGGCGCTGATCCAGGCGCGGCTGTCGAAGAAGACCGCGCACGAGGCGATGACGACCGGGCGCCGCTACGGCGGGACGGACGCGCTGGCCGCGGGAATCGTGGACGCCGTTGCACACGAGGACGACGTGTTGAGCACGGCGCTGGAGATGGCTGGCTCGCTGGTGGGCAAGGCCGGCCCGACGCTCGGCACGATCAAGTCGCGGATGTACGCACCCGCCCTGGAGGTCCTGCGAGACACCAGCACCCCGCTCGACTGACCGCTTTGCACCTTTCAGCGCCCCAAATCGGCCGATTTTGGGGCGCTGAAAGGTGCAAAGCGGGCTGGTAGCCGCCACCAGTTGGGGCTACCCGGGGCTAGCCGGGGTCAACCGGGGTTGGTCGCGGCGTGCGTGGGTGCTTCGTGGGCGGACTCCTGGACCTCGAGCAGCGAGACCTCGTGCAGTGACTCCTCGTAGGCGCGATGCCCGCCGCGCAGCCTGAACAGCCGTTTGGACAGCAGCAGGTACAGCACCGCGGCGACGTTGACGACGAGCGCAGCGATCTTGAGCCAGCTGGCCTTCTCGATGACCTCGTAGATCTCGAGCGGGATGAACAGGGTGGTGGCCACGACGGCGACGTACTCGCCCCAGCGCTTGAGTGACCAGAGGCCGATGCCCTCGACGACCTGCAACGCGCCGTAGAGCAGCAGCGCGATCGCGATCAGGTTGAGCGTCGAGGGCTTGGCGTTGAGCACCTTCTGGATGGCATGGATGGTGCTCGAGTCCTGCACGTTGAAGTGGATCTGGTCGAAGAACGGCTTGAGCGCGGTCACATCGCGGTCGAACAGTTCCTGCAGGCTGACCTGGGTGGACTTCAGCCGGAAGACGGCAACGCCCAGCAGCGCGATGATCAGCCCGCGGCCCCAGCGCTCGACTGCCAGCGCCCGCAGGATGAAGGCCGAACGCAGGGCCTTGCCCCGCAGCAGAACCGGTGCGTCGCCGGCCGGCCCGGTGCCGTGCGGCTCGCCGAGGACGTACGTTCCGCAGCGCAGGCAGCGCCAGGCATCACCGAGCGGCGTGTCGGCCTCGAGCTTGGCGCGGTAGGCCGGTTCGCTCGGCGCGTAGGTGACGTGGCCCTTGCGCGAGCAGGTCCGCAGATTCCAGTCCACGCGCGGCAGCCTATTGGATCGAAATTGCTCATAGGCTGCTGTCGATTCGGGCCGATGTGATTCGTCGGTACTGATGAGGGTCCGAACCGCGGGCCACAATGAAGGGGGCAACATGTCGCAGTACCTGATCCTGATCTACGGGGACGAGGCCGGCTACGCAGGTGCCAGCCAGGAGCTCAACGACGAGATCATGGCCGGACACATGGCTTTCGGCGAGAAGAACGCCGCCGCCATCCAGGGTGGAAACGCGCTGCAGCCGACATCGACGGCAACGACGGTGCGCTCCGACGGCGCAGATGGCTTCACGGTGACCGACGGACCGTTCGTCGAGACCAAGGAAGCGCTGGGCGGCTACTACCTCGTCGAGGCGGCGGACCTGGATGAGGCGATCGAGCTGGCCAAGCAGGTGCCGTCGAACTTCGGTGCGCTCGAGGTCCGGCCGATCATGGTGTTCAACTGACGAACCCGGCCGCCGTTGCGGCTGCGGTCGCCGACGCGCATCGTCGCGAGTGGGCCTTCGTGCTCTCCGCGACGGTGCGCGTCACGCGCGACCTGGACATCGCGGAGGAGTGCGTCCAGGACGCCTACGCGCAGGCCCTGGTCGTCTGGCCCGCCGGCGGCGTGCCGTCGAAGCCGGGCGCGTGGCTGACGACCGTCGCCCGGCGTCGGGCCTTGGATCTGCTGCGCCGTGACGCGGTGCTGCGCCGGGCCTTGCCGCTACTGGTCGAGGACGACATCGCGCCCCCCGCCGAGCCGACAGACGCGATTCCGGACGACCGGTTGCGCCTGATCTGCACGTGCTGCCACCCCGCGTTGGCCCGCGAGTCCCAGATCGCCCTCACCCTGCGTCTGCTGTGCGGGCTGACGACAGCGGAGGTCGCGCGGGCATTCCTGGTGAGCGAGCCGACGATGGCGGCCCGGTTGACCCGGGCCAAGAAGAAGATCGCCGCGGCGCGGATCCCGTACCGGATCCCGTCGGCGGCGCAGCTGCCCGAGCGGGTCGACTCCATCCTGGCGGTGGTGCACCTGGTGTTCACCACGGGCCATACCGCACCAGTCGGGGACGACCTGGTGCGCCGCGATCTGGTCGAGCGGTCGCTGGATCTCGCCCGCATGCTGCGCTCGCTGCTGCCGGACAACGCCGACGTGGCTGGGCTGCTCGCGCTCATCCTGCTCACCGATGCCCGCCGGGCCACCCGCACCGCTGACGACGGCAGCCTGCTGCGCCTGGCCGACCAGGACCGCAGCGCCTGGGACCGGGCCGAGATCGGCGAGGGCGTTGCTCTGGTCCGCGAGGCATTGCACTCGCGCCCGCCCGGCCGGTATGCGCTGCAGGCGGCGATCGCGGCGGTGCACGCCGAGGCGTCGTCGTGGGACGCCACCGACTGGGCCGAGGTCGTCGCGCTGTACAACGTGCTCGCCCAGATCTGGCCGTCGCCGGTCGTGGCACTCAACCGGGCCGTCGCCGTGGGATTCGCGCGTGGGGCCGCGGCCGGACTGGTCGAACTCGATACTCTCGCGGCCGAACCGCAACTCGCGGGCTACAGCTACCTACCCGCCGCGCGAGCGGAGTTCCTGCAGCAGCTCGGCCACGCCGATGCGGCCCGGCTGGCCTTCGAGGAGGCGTTGTTGTTGACCGAGAACGTCGTGGAGCGGCAGTTCCTGCTCGGCCGGTTGGCGTCTCTCGGGGCTAGCTCATGACGGACCGCGTCAGCCAGCACATCGCAGCGTTCAACGACTCGATCGACACGGGTGACTGGGGGCGGTTCACCGACCGGTTCACTCCGGACGCGACGATGAGTTTCGTCGGGGTGCCGGCGGGCCCGTTCCGCGGCCGCGCGGCGATTGCGGCGGCCTATCTCGCGCAGCCGCCCACCGATTGGATGTCCGTCGCCAACGTCCTATCCAGCGGTGACGTCGACACCGTCGCGTTCCGGTGGAAGTCCGGCGGCACCGGGACGATGACCTTGACCTGGGACGGCGATCTGGTGGCCGACCTCGTCGTCGCCTTCGACGACTGACGCCGTCGGCGGGTAGCGCAGATCAGCGGAACGCGTCGAGGCCCGTCAGTTCCTGGCCGAGCACCAGCGTGTGCACCTCGTGCGTGCCCTCGTAGGTGTAGACGGTCTCCAGGTTCACCGCGTGCCGCAGCACCGGGTACTCGGTCGTGATGCCGCTGCCGCCGAGGATCGAGCGCGACTCGCGGCAGATCGCGAGCGCTGCATGGACGTTGGCGAACTTGCCGAAGCTCACCTGGTGCGGCTTGATGCGGCCGGCGTCCTTCAGCTCGCCCAGACGCCGTGCCGTCAGTTGCATCTGCTGAAGCGACACCGCCATCTCGGCGAACTTGCGTTGGGTGAGCTGGAACCCGGCGATCGGCTTGCCGAACTGGGTGCGACTGCCGGCGTAATCCAGGGTCGAGGCCAGTGCGTCACGGGCCGAACCGACGACGCCACACACGATGCCGAAGCGCGCCTCGGTGAGGCAGCCCAGCGGGCCCTTGAGCCCCTGCGCGCCAGGCAGTTCAGCCGAGGCGGGCAGCCGCACGTCGTTCATGATCAACTCGCTGGTGATCGACGCTCGCAGCGAGATCTTGTGGTGCACGTCCTGCGTGGTGAAGCCCGGGGTGCCCTGTTCGACGAGGAAGCCGCGCACCCCTTCCTCGGTACGCGCCCACACCACGGCGACGTCGCTGATCGAGCCGTTGGTGATCCACATCTTGCTGCCGTTGAGAATCCAGTCGCTCCCGTCGCGGCGCGCGCGGGTGCGCATCGAACCCGGGTCCGACCCGGAGTCCGCCTCGGTCAGCCCGAAGCAGCCGATCGCGTTGCCCTTGGCCATCTCGGGCAGCCAGCGTTGCTTCTGCTCGTCGCTGCCGTAGGCGTAGATCGCGTACATCGCCAGCGAGCCCTGGACGCTGACCAGCGACCGCAGACCCGAGTCGACCGCCTCGATCTCGGCGCTGACCAGGCCGTACTGCGACGGCTTGGCGCCCTGACAGCCATAGCCGTGCAGGTGCATGCCCAGGACGCCGAGCGCTCCGAACTCCTGCGCCAGCTCACGCGCCGGCAGCGTGCCGTCTTCGAACCACTGGCGGATATGCGGACGCAGCCGGTCGTCGGCGAACTTGCGCACGGTGTCGCGCAGCATGCGGTCCTCGTCGGCGAGGTCGTCGTCGAGGTCGAGCAGGTCCAGGCGGTCGAGGGCGTCGGTCATGAGCGCGAGATTACGCCGCCCCGATACCCTGCGCAGGTGCCCCAGCAGCCGCCACTCGACTTCGACCCGATCGACCGGGCCGGCGCTCTCTGGGAAAAGCACTGGCCGGACGAGGAGCCCGACGTCTACGCGGCCATGCGCGCCGTCACCTCGATCATGCGTGCCCACCAGATCCTGATCGCCGACCTCGATTCGATGCTGCGGCCGTTCGGCATCACGTTCAGCCGGTACGAGGCACTGGTGCTGCTCACCCACTCCCGCGAGGGCTCGCTGCCGCTGTCGATGATCGGCGAGCGACTACAGGTGCACGCGACGTCGGTGACCAACGTCATCGACCGGCTCGAGGGCGCCGGCCTGGTCCGGCGAATGCCCAATCCGCGCGACGGCCGCGGCACGCTCGCGGTGATCACCGACGCGGGCCGCGAAGTAGCGGCCAAGGCGACGGAGGGCTTCAACGCGGCCAGGTTCGGCCTGTCCTCCCTCGAGTTCGGCGAGCTGGACGAATTGTTCACCGTGCTGCGCAAGCTGCGCCGCGACGCCGACGACTTCCTCGACTGACATCGCTGGCACGCAGCCCCCGGGGTTCACCGCGCGCCCGAGCCGTAACTCGCCGGCCCTCAACGCGTAGCAACGTCAACAACAACCGGGCATTGACAACCGCCGACGTTAGGCACACGCTGGCGCAGGATCTGCATTGCGCGCGGGGTTGAACACCTTCGCCGTTTGTCGGGGGACACAGATTTTTCGGGGGCATCTGTGTCTGGTTTTGGGTGGCTGTCGGCTCGCGTTCAACGGAGTGCAGTAGTGCTGGTGGTCGCTGCGGCGATCATTCCGGCGCTGGGCGGATCAGCGGATGCGGCGGCCAGTCCGGCCCTTACCCGCTATCCGTATCTCACCGATTCCATCCAGACGTCGATAACCGTCAACTGGGCGACCGACACGTCGGCTACCGCGGGCAGTGTCAAGTGGGGTCCATCCAGCGGCTCCTGCACGGCGAATTCGACAACCGCGAGCAAGACGAACATCACCGTGATCTCCAAGGCCGAGTACCAGTGGAAAGCGACAATTCCGGTCTCTCCTGACACCTCGTACTGCTACCGGGTATTCCTGGGCTCGACGGATCTCCTGGGCACGGACGCCTCGCCGGCCTTCACCTCACAGGTCGCCGCAGGATCGTCGACGCCGTTCTCCTTCGCGGTGTTCGGGGACTGGGGTCAGGCGTACGCGAACGGCAATCCGGACCAGGCCAATGTCCTGCACCAGATGGCGATAAGCGGGTCACGTTTCGCGGTCATGACCGGCGACACGGCCTACCCGGGCGGCGGCCAGAAGGAGTACGGGGATCTGCAGCAAACCGGTGTCGATCAGAGCACCGTCTTCGGGCCAGGGTTCTGGGGCGTCCCCGGCCGGTCGCTGCCGGTCTTCAACGTGACCGGTAACCACGGATTCACCGGAGGCGCTAACCAGGTCACGAACTGGCCGGAAGCCAACGCCGCGTCGACATCAGGCGGTCGCTACCTGATGGAGCAGTATCCATCGATCAACGGCACGACAGCGACCAACTATCCCAGTATGTGGTATGCGTTCGATGCCGGACCCGCTCGGTTCTACGCTCTCACCACCGCCTGGGCGGACGGCAACAACGGCAGCGCCACGGTCTATCAGAACGACCGTGATCAGCACTGGACAACCAACAGTGCCGAATACAAGTGGCTGCAAGCCGACCTCGCCGCGCACCCGAACGCGCTGAAGTTCGCATTCTGGCACTACCCGCTCTACGCCGACTCCGGTGGCCAGCCTTCTGACACGTTTCTCCAGGGCGGCGCCGGAACTCTGCAGGGGCTGCTGGACCAGAACGGCGTCGCGGTGGCGTTCAACGGACATGCGCACGGCTACGAGCGCAACAAGCCCGACTCGGCGGGCTTGGTCAGTTACGTGTTGGGTAACGGTGGCGCGGCGCTCGGGTCGGTTAGTGGCTGCAGCAGCTTCGACGCGTACGCAATTGGCTCCGGCAGCTCGCACTGCGGAAGTGCGACCGGGCAGCCGAACTCCGAGGTCTTCGGCTTCGCCAAGGTGACCGTCAACGGCCACCAGGTGACCGTGACCCCGACATCGTCGACCGGGCGGACCTACGACGTCCAGACCTACAACTTCGCGGGCGGGATCACCGACACCCAGAAGCCGACACCACCTACGACCGTGACCGCGACGGCCGTGAGCACCAGCAAGATCGCTGTGACCTGGAGCGGCGCCACCGACAACGTCGGCGTGACCGGGTACCGGATTTTCCGGAACGGCGAGCTGCTGACTGAACAGCCCGGCACCGCCACGTCCTACACGGATGCCACGGCAACGCCGAATACGTCCTTCACGTACACCATCGTCGCCATAGATGCCGCTGGAAATACATCTGTGCCTTCCTCATCCGCCACCGTGTCGACGACCGGCGCCCCGGACGGCTCGACGCCGACGCAGCCGTGCAGCCTTACCGGGACCGCGCCCAGCTGCAGCCAGGT
>JAOPWD010000340.1 GCA_025965875.1 Pseudonocardiales bacterium | reverse complement strand
CCCTTGAAGTTCACCTCGAGGATGCGATCCCAGAAGTCCTCGGTCGTGTCCAGGAACTTCATGAAGTCGTCGAACCCGGCATTGTTGACGAGAACCTCGACCGTCCCGTACTCCTCGGTGACCGCCTTGACCGCAGCCTGCACGGAGGCCGTGTCGGTGACGTCGATCTGCACAGCGAGCGCCCGCCCGCCGGCCGCGTTGATCGCCGCTGCCGCCTCGTCGGCCGCTTCGAGATTGAGGTCGGCGACGCCGACCCGGAACCCCTCGGTACCGAGCTGCTCGGCGATGCCGCGGCCGATGCCTTGGGCGCCGCCGGTCACGAGTGCTACCCGGTTCGTCATATGTATCTCCTACCTCGACTTGGTGGTGTTGTCAGTGGGCTGCGACGACATCGGCGTGCGGTGACCAGTTGATGGGCCCGGCGATGATCGAATGACTGGTCAGCTTGCGGCCGAGTACGGACTGCGCCTCGCGGGCCGCCTCGATCACGCCGGGCAGTGACAGCCCGGTGTCGACGCCCATCTCGTGGAACATGCTCACCAGATCCTCGGTCGCGATGTTGCCGGTCGAGCCCTTGGGCACCGGACAACCGCCCAGCTCCCCGAAGCTCGACTCGAAGCTTGTGCAGCCCACCTCGAGCGCCGCGTAAGCGTTGGCCAGGCCTTGTCCGCGGGTGTTGTGGAAATGCGCGGTCACCTCGATCTGAGGCAGGCGTTCGAGGGCCGCGGCGAAGAACTCCGCGGCGTAGGCGGGGTTCGCCATCCCAGTCGTGTCGCCGAAGCCGACCTCGACTGCCCCGGCCTCGGCGAACTGCTCGGCGAGGTCGAGCACGCGGTCCAGCCCGACCTTTCCCTCGTACGGGCAGCCGAAGGACGTTGCAATGACGGCCGCACACCGCAGTCCTTCCGACGTTATGCGTCTTGCCATTACGTCGTTGTCGGCCATCGTCTCCGACACCGTCCGGTTCACGTTCTTCCTGTTGTGCGTCTCGGACGCACTCACGAAGATCGCGGCCTCGTGGAACCTGTCACGCACCTTCAGCGCGTTGTCCAGCCCTTTGCTGTTCGGGATCAGCACCATCAGCGAGACGCTTGCCGGGACGTCGATCCCCGCCAGCACGGCAACACCGTCAGACAGTTGCGGGATGACATCCGGCCGGACGAAGCTGGCCACCTCGATCCGCGTGAATCCCGCGCGACCCAACGAGTTGATCAACCGGATCTTGTCGTCGGTGGCGATCTGTTCCGGCTCGTTTTGGAAGCCGTCACGCGGGCCGACCTCGCGGATGTGCACGCGGGTCGGACGATGTGAACCCATCCCTGCCTCCTCGGCATCAATGATCATGTCGAGCTCTCGAAGTCCATGTCGAATCTCTGGCGCGCGAGAGCGTCGCGGTGCTCCGGTGCCGCGATGGCCAGCAGGCGCTGCGCGCGCTCGACGAGCGTTGCTCCGCGCAGGCTGGCCACACCGTGCTCGGTCACGACGTAGTCCACATCGGTGCGTGCTGTGGTGACGGTTCCACCGCGCAGCGCCGGCTTGATCGTCGACTCGCCGCGCGAGCGCGAGCGCAACGCGATGATGGAGCGTGCACCGGTGTTCGCGGCGGCGCGGGAGAAGTCCGCCTGGCCGCCGACTGCACCCACGTAGATTCCGTGCCGGACCTCGGCACCGATCTGCCCCGTCAGGTCGACCTCGATCGCGGAGTTGATCGCGACGAACGAGCTCAGCTGGGCGAGCACGGCCGGTGAGTGCGTGTAGCTCGCCGGGCGGAACTCGATCGGCAGTTCCGGAATCCGTTCGTACAAGGTGGTGCTGCCGATTGCGGCACCCGTCACGACGAGCCCGGTGTCAATCTCTTTCTTAGCGCCGGTGATCACGCCTGCGTCGACCAGCGTCGCGACAGCGTCCGTGATCATCCCGGAGTGCATGCCTAGATCGGTGTGCCCTATGAGCTCTTCGAGCAGGGCCATCGGCAGCGAGCCCACGCCGAGTTGGATCGTGTCGCCGTTCTCGATCAGCCCGGCGACGTGGCGTCCGATCATGCGATCGATCTCGTCCGGCGCGCGCACCGGAGCCTCGATCAGCGGCCGGTCGGTTTCGATGACGGCGCTGAAGCGGTCGAGCGGGATTCCAGGCGTGCCCCGAGTCGCGGGCATCTGCCGATTGATCTCAGCGATGAGGATGGGTGTGTGCCCGATGGCGTCGGCCACGTAGTCGACGCCCACGCCGAGCGTGCACATGCCGCTTGCGTCCGGCGGCGACACTTGGATCAGCCCGACATCGTGCGGCAGCGAACCGTCCGCAAACAACCTGGGCAGTGCGGAGTAGTTACACGGAACGATCTCGAGTCGGCCATGCCGACTGAGCGAGCGCAGCTTGCCGAGCGCGCCGTAGGACTGAAGCTTCACGCTGTCCGGCAGCCGGGTCGTCAGCCGGTCGTCCCACGACATGCCGCAGAACGCGCGCACCGGCCCAAGCCGATCGGCCTGGTCGAGCAGAGCGTGCACGAGCGGGATCGGCTCGGCGCTGGTCTGGCTCCACCAGATGCCGGTGCCGGGGCGGATGAACGGTGCCAGATCGATCATGTGTCGATCCGCTGCAACAAGGTCGCCGTGCCGAGCCCGCCGCCGCAGCACATGGTCACCAGACCGAGTTCGACGTCACGGCGCTCCATCTCGGCGAGCAGGGTGGCGAACAGCCGCGAACCGGTCGCACCGACCGGGTGCCCGAGAGCGATGGCGCCGCCGTTCACGTTGACGCGGTCCATGTCGGGCTTGAGCTCGCGCTCCCACGCAATCACCACCGAACTGAAGGCCTCGTTGATCTCGATCAGGTCGATGTCGTCGATGACGAGTCCGTTGCGCTCGAGAAGCTTGCGCGTCGCCGGTATCGGGCCAGTCAGCATGAGGATCGGATCGACACCGACCGTCGTCTGGTCGACGATTCGAGCACGGGCACGCAGCCCGTACTCCTCGACGGCGGGCCTCGAGGCGAGGAGCACCCCGGCGGCGCCGTCGCAGATGGGCGATGAGGATCCCGCGGTGATGCGGCCTGCGGGCCGGAACACCGGCTTTAGCGTTGCGAGCGTCTCCGTGGTTGTGCCCGGCCGGATGGTCTGGTCGCCCAGCCGCGTCTGCCCGTCCAGCTCGATGGGAACCATCTCTGCGGTGAACCGGCCGGCGGCGAGGGCCTCGCCAGCGAGGCGATGTGAGCGGACCGCGAACTCGTCCATCTCGGCGCGGCTGATCTGCCAGCGATCGGCGATCAGCTCGGCGCTCTCGCCCTGCGGCACGAAGTCGTAGCGTGCCCGCAGGTCGTCGGGCCACGGGTCACCGTAGAGCTCGGCGATCTTCGCCGGCGCGTCCATGGGCACGTGGCCCATGTGCTCGACTCCCCCGGCGACCACTACCTCGTGCGTGCCGGTGCCCACGAGCCCTGCCGCCATCTCTACCGCGGTCTGCGCGGAACCGCAACGCCGGTCCAGCACGGTCGCCGGCACCTCGGGCGGATAGCCGCCCTGCAGCCACGCGTTGCGCGCGATGTTGCGCGACTGCTCACCGAACGGGGCAGTGCAGCCGATCACGAGGTCCTCGATCACGTCGGGCGCCAAGCCAGTGCGCGACAGCAGTTCGCGGTAGCAGGCGAGCAGCATCGCGTTCGGGTGCACGTCGCGATACCAGCCACGCTCGGCGTGCGAGCGCCCAATCGGTGTGCGGACGGCCTCGGCGATGAGCACCTCACGCGCGGTCGTGGCGAACGGTCCGGTGAGCTGACGCGACATCACACGGGGTCCCCTCGGAATCGTGGAGCGCTTTTTGCGGAGCGATTTCGTGGGGTTCCCATCACATCACCGTCCCGCCGTCGACGGGCAGCACCTGGCCAGTGATGTAGGCCGCGGCGTCAGATGCGAGAAAGACGAAGCTGCCCGCGATCTCTTCCGGATGGGCCCAGCGGCCGAGGGGGATGCGGGCGAGGGTGAGCTCGGCGAGCTTCTCGTTCTCACGGATGTTCTGCGTCATCGGCGTCGCGGCGAGAGGTGCGATGGCGTTGACAGTGATCTGGCGGCGGGCTAGTTCGCGGGCGAGGGACTTCGTCAGGCCGAGGATGCCGGCCTTCGCCGCGCTGTAGTTGGCCTGCCCGATCGTGCCCACCAGCCCGGCGGCCGAGGTCACGTTGATGATGCGACCTGTGCCGTCGACAGGGAGAAAGTCGAGCACCGCTTGCGAGCAGATGAAGCTGCCGACGAGATGAATGTCGATGACCTGTCGGAACGCCTCCTCGCTGAGTTTGGGAAACATGGCGGGGGAGACGACGCCGGCATTGTTGACAAGAATGTGCAGCGTGCCGTCGGCAAGTGCCGCGGCCTGCTGAGCAGCGGCCGTCGCCGAGACGCTGTCACGCACGTCCAGGACGCACGACTCAGCGATGCCTCCGTCGTGGCGGATTGCCTTGGCGCTCGATTCGGCGGCCTGGGCGTCGATATCGGTCACGAGCACAGCCGCCCCGGCCCTGGCGTACGCCGCGGCGACCGCAGCCCCGATACCGCTGCCTGCGCCGGTCACCAGCGCGGCGCGCCCGTCCAGTCCGAACACGTCTAGCCCGACCATTAGTAGCTCCTCGGCAGCCCGAGGATGTGCGAGCCAAGGTAGTTCAGCACCATTTCCTGGCTCAGGGGCGCGATCTTCAACAGCCTTGCCTCGCGGAAGTAGCGGGCGACGTGGTATTCCTCGGCGTAGCCCATGCCGCCGTGCACCTGCAGTGCGCGATCGGCGGCCTCGAAGCCGGCGTCGGCACACAGGTATTTTGCCGTGTTGGCCTCGCGGCCACAGGGCTTGCCTTGGTCATAGAGCCAGGTCGCCTTGCGCAGCACGAGTTCGGCCGCGTCGAGGCGAGCCAGCGAGTCTGCGAGCGGAAACTGCAGGCCCTGGTTCATCCCGATCGGCCGGCCGAACACCTCGCGCTCGTTGCCGTAGCGAACCGCCCGTCGCAACGCGGCACGGCCGAGTCCGAGAGCTTCAGCGGCGACGAGCATCCGCTCGGGGTTCAGGCCGTCGAGGATGTACTTGAAGCCCTCCCCCTCTTCGCCGACGCGATCCTCTTCAGGGACGACTAGGTCGTCAATGAACAGCTCGTTGGACGAAATGGCGTTGCGCCCCATCTTCCTGATCGGGCGGATGTCGACGTGGTCGCGGTCGAGATCGGTGAGGAACAGGGTGAGGCCGTCGGTCTTCTTCTTGACATCCTCGAACTTCGTTGTGCGGGTGAGTAGTAGGACCTTCTCGGACTCAAGCGCCTTCGAGATCCAGACCTTGCGTCCGTTGACGATGTACTTGTCGCCGTCCTTGCGAGCGAAGGTCGTGATCTTTGTAGTGTCAAGGCCGGCCCCCGGCTCAGTGACACCGAAGCAAACATGTAGATCACCAGTGACGATGCGCGGCAGCGTGCGCTGCTTGAGTTCCTCCGATCCGTGCACGATCACTGGGTGCATGCCAAAGATCGACAGATGCATGGAGCTCGCAGCATTCATTCCGCCGCCCGAGGCCGACACCTCCTCGAGCAACAACGACGCCTCGGTGATCCCGAAGCCCTGCCCCCCGTATTGCTCAGGTGTGGTGATGCCGAGCCAGCCGGCCGACGCGAAGGTGTCGTAGAACTCCTTCGGAAACTCGTGTGCGGCGTCCTTGTCCATCCAGTACTGGTCATCGAACTTCGATGCCAGCTCAGCTACGGCCGCACGGATCGTCGCCTGATCGTCCGAGAGATCGAAGTCCACGGCGCCACTCCTGTCTCTGTCCGAACGCGATCTTTGGCCTTACTGTATCAAATAACAGACCAAAGTCGAGGGTGACCTCGACGTCACTCGACCGGGCCGAGGGGCAGCGCACGCGCCAATCGTTCGTTCCAAATCTCCGGACTCCCGAACATTGGCGCATTGAGCATCGCCCGCTTGTAGAGCAACTGCAGGTCGTACTCCCAGGTGTAGCCGATCGCGCCGTGCAGCGTCAGGGCGCTGTCTGCGGCACGCGTCGCTTCGGCGGTGACCTGCGCCTTGGCGACTGCCGCGTGAAGCGTGCTCTCCGGATGGTGCTGATCGACCGACGCCGCCGCGAAGTACGTGATCGAGCGGGCGGCCTCGACCCCGACGAGCATCGTCGCCGCGGCATGTTTCACCGCCTGAAAGGCGCCGATCGGAGTACCGAACTGATGCCGTTGCTTGCTGTACTCGACGGACATCGAGAGCATCCGGTCCATGGCACCCAAGGAATCGGCGGCGACCAGCACCGCCGCGCGCAGGGCAGCGGCTGTGAGGACCGCGTCCGCATCGACGTCGAGAGCGGCAGCCGGCGCCCCGTCGAAGACGACGTCGGCGACAGTGCGACTTCGATCCAGGAGCCGGCGTGGGGTGATGTCGACTCCCTCGGCACCGGCGTCTACCCGCATCAGGCGCAGGACGCCCGCGGCACGGACCGGAACCACGAGATGGCGGACCCGGTCCGCACCCAGCACATTGTCGACCCTGCCGTGCAGCCTCTCGCCATCGAAGGTTGCTGTCGCCGCGCCGCCCGGCGGGTCACCGGCGGGCACTGCCAGGGCGGCGAACTCGCCCTTGACGACTGCGGCGACGCCCAGATCGGGATTGCCTGCGAAGGCCGGGATCGCCAGCACGGTGGCCAGCCAGGCGCTCGACGGCGCCGCGACCTGACCGAACGCCTCGGCCGCGAGCGACAGCTCGATCAGGCCGCCGCCCTCGCCACCGAGGTCCTCCGCCGTGCCGACACCGAGCCATGCCTCCGCCACCAGGCTCTGTTCGAACTGCCTCGGATCCTCGTTGTCCTGCCAGCCACGCACGGCCGAAGGCGAGCATTGCTTCGCCAGCCAGGCCTGCAATGAATCTTGAAGTAGGCGCTGCTCTTCCGACAGTTCCCACCGCATTACGATCCCCCTTTCGGGTGTCCCGGGTCGCTGGCGTGGATCGCAACGCGCGCGCCATGACAACGAAACACCGGCGTGGTCGTATAGTTAGACCAAACTTCGAGGGGGGTCTGATGACCGAACCGCGCACGAACGGGATCGACCGGTCGGCTATCGAGCTGGGTCCGATCGACGTCCCCAAAGCCTCCGACGTTCTCGTCAACGAGCTGCGTGAACGCATCCTGCGCGGCGAGTTCGCCGAAGGCACTGCCCTGCCGCCCGAACGCGAGCTGGTCATTCAGACGCGGATGAGCCGCACGACCGTTCGCGAAGCGCTGCGCATTCTCGAGGTTCAGGGGCTGGTTCGCATCCGAGCCGGTCGCGCCGGCGGCGCCTTCATCCAACGACCGGGCAACGAGACCGTCACAAGCTCGCTCAGCCTGCTCATCCGCGGTCGCCAGATCCGGCTGGCCGCCGTCCTCGAGACCCGCGAGGCCATCGAGCCGATCTGTGCGCAACTCGCCGCCAAACACCGCACCGACGCCGATCTCGCGGCACTCAAGGCCGCGAACGCGCCGATCGCCGATCCGGACAGCAGCCTCGCGGACTTCCTGCAGGCCAACGTCGAGTGGCATGTTGCCGTTGCGACGGCCACGCACAACGAGCTGATCGCAGCGTTCATGACCGCGCTCTCCCACGCGATCTACGCCTCGACCGAAAACGATGGCTTCATCGACGCCGAGGTCCGCCAGGTCACGGGTCGAGCGCACGCCTCGATCACCCAGGCTATCGAGAAGCGCGACGAGGCCGCGGCGGTCCGCCGGATGTCCAGGCACGTGCACAGCTATGCCGCCGCGGTCGCCAAGGTCGACAAGCGCACCGCGATCGTCGTACCGGACACCGACTGAACCCCACGTCGAGCTCACGTCAGGGCCTTCGCCGCGATGCGGATGCCTTCGACGGCGTCCGGATTCTCGGCACCGGACAGATCGCCGGGATCGATGTCGAGAACTGCGGCGCGAACGGCCCGCCGCAGGATCTTCGCCGATCGGGTCTTCGGCAATGCCGCGACGCGGATCACGACGCTGGGGGCAAACGGCTTGCCGAGCTCACGTGCCACCATGTCGCGCAGCTCGTCCGAGATATCATCGCCCGCGCCGGGGCGAGGCACCCAGAACGCCCAGACGGCCTCCCCCTTCTTGGGATCAGGCACCCCGATGACAGCCACCTCGGCCACACTCTGGTGTGCCGTGATGATCGACTCGACCTCAGCGGGCGCGAGGCGCTTGCCGGCCACGTTCATCACGTCATCCGAGCGCCCGAGGATGAACCATTGCCCGTCGCCGTCGACGCGGGCATAGTCGCCGTGCCGCCACACGCCGGGGAAGGTCGACCAATACGCCTCGAGATAGCGATCCGGGTCCTTCCAGACTCCGCGGGTCATCGATGGCCAGGGCTGGCGGCAGATCAGCTCGCCGATCTCGCCGCGAATGGAACGCGCCTGATCGTCGACAACGTCGACGTCCATCCCCAGCGACGGGCCGCCCAGCGAGCAACTGTGGATGGGTTCCACGGGATAGGGAGCCAGGAACGATCCTCCGACCTCGGTGCCTCCGGAGAAGTTGATGACGGGCACCCGTCCGTTGAAGATCGCGCGGGCGAGCCATTCGTAGGAGTCAGGATCCCAGGGTTCACCGGTCGAGCCGATCGTGTGCACGCTCGACAGGTCGAAGCGCGTGGTGTCGGCCTGGGCGGTGGTGCGCAGCGTCCGGATGAGCGTGGGTGACAGCCCGAGCATGCTGACGCCGTGCCGCTCGGTGAGGTCCCACAACCGGTCGAGATTGGGCACATCCGGGGAGCCCTCGTAGAGGACCAACGTGCCGCCGTTCGCGTGTGTCCCGATGATCGAAAGCGGGCCCATGATCCAGCCCATATCCGTAATCCAGCAGAAGACCCCGCCGGCGGACAGGTCGAATGAGTAGGCAACCTCGCTCGCCGTCTTGACCAGGAAGCCGGCGTGGGTATGCACCGCCCCCTTGGGCCGGCCGGTCGTGCCCGACGTGTACGCGAGCAGCAGCGTGTCGTTGGCAGTCATCGGCTCCGGCACCTCTGCGCTGCAATCGGTCTCGAGTAGTGTCGCCCAACTCAGGGCTCCGTCGGCGTCGGGCTCGACCGAGACGCTCACGTTGTCGATC
>JAOPWD010000338.1 GCA_025965875.1 Pseudonocardiales bacterium | reverse complement strand
CGTGCAAGCAGTGCGACGACCTGGAACTTCGTGCGCACCGCGGGTGTCACGCGGCGACGCTGGACAGCTGCTTCCACCTCACGCACGGCGCGGGCGAGCACCGAGAAGACGTCCTCGGGGGCGGGGACGCGTCGCTGCTTCCGGGAAGCGGTACGGCGAGCGCCCATCTGACGCCGGCCTGGTCGAGCCACAGACTCCTCCTCTGAACGCCCGGCACGCTGGCCGGGCGAGAATTCCGCACACATACCCGCGGTCGGACTATGAATGTTCCGCCAAGAGAGCCCCGGGCGGCTGCTCCGAGACGCTGCTGGCCCAACCGAACTCCGCGAGATCGACACCGCGGGACCGGACGGGCCGCCCACTGCGGCCGCCCTCAGCCGCCGGTTGACGGGCGGATCGACGACCGCACACGCGAGTTCGTCGCAAGACGAGCGTCCCGCCTTGTGGGGGCGGTACAGATCCATGCTAGCGCCGGTCGGTCCGCACTGTGCTGCGGCGCGATCAGGTCGCTCCCCGCGCCCGCTGCGGCATGCTGCCCAACGCAAGCCTCAAGCCTGCGCGTATGTGGCGGGCGGCGCCCCGTCGGGTCGACACCTGCCGGCCTCCGTCAGCGAGCGCCCGCAAGTTCGCGGTAGGCGACCTGCGGGTCGGACAGCCTGGCGGGCTCGACAGCGGTCCCGGCAAGGATCAAAGGCTTGACTGCGTCGATGACGTCCCAGACGTTGACGTTCATCACGGCCTTGATCCGGTTTGTCCCGTCCAGCCAGAACGCGACGAATTCTCGGCTCGCAAGGTCGCCGCGAACGATCACCCGATGCTCTACATTCCTGACGGTGTGGCCGATGTATTCCATTCCGAGGTCGTACTGATCGCTGAAGAAGTACGGCAGCTCGGAGTAGATGCGGTCTTCATCCTCAGAGCCGAGCATCGCGGCGACGGCGACGTCCGGTTGCTTGAGCGCGGTGGCCCAATGTTCGACCCGCACTCTGACACCGATGCTGGGGTGTGCTTGGTTGGCGATGTCTCCGACCGCGTAGATGTCCGGGTCACTGGTGCGAAGTGAAGCGTCGACGAGCACACCGTTGTCGATGGCCAAGCCGCCTGCCTCGGCGAGCGCGATATCGGGGCTGACGCCGACGCCAACGACCATGGCATCGGCGCAGATCAGTGTGCCGTCTGCGAGCCGAACCCCGTTCGCCCGGCCAGTGTCGTCAAGGGTGATCTCTTCCAGGGTGGCTCCCAGATGGAGCTGCACGCTGTGGCTGGTGTGCAGGTCGGCGAACACCCTCGCGATCTCTGGCCCCAGGACGCCTAACAGTGGCAGCTCCGCCATCTCGACGATGGCGACCTCGGTGTCCGCGTCACGCGCGGCGGCCGCCACCTCGAGCCCGATCCACCCGGCGCCGATGATCACCAACCGCTTCCCCGCCCCGAACGTCGCGCGGATGGCGTCGGCATCGTCGTGTCGCCGCAGGTACAGCACATTATCCGCAGTCGCGCCCGGTACGGACAGCTTGCGGGGCACCGCACCGGTAGCCAGCAGCAGCTTGTCGTAGGGCAGCGTCGTGCCGTCGCTGAGCGTGACGGTGTGCTCGTCCTTGTCGAATGCCGTCGCGGTCGTTGACAGCCGTAGATCCACGTCATGCTCGGCATACCACTGCGGCGGATGAACCACAGCATCCTCGAACGGCGAGCGGCCGGCGAGGTAACCCTTGGACAGCGGCGGGCGTTCGTAGGGTGCGTCTGCTTCGTTGCTGATCAGCGTGATCGACCCGGCGAAGCCTTGCGCGCGGAGCGCCTCGGCCGCTTTTGCTCCGCCGAGGCCACCGCCGATGATGACGACGTTGATGGTCGTAGGGCTCATGTCGGTCTCCTCCGACTTGCCGTCAGCTGCGGTGGTTGGTGAGTGCGAGGAATTCCTGTCGCGTCCGCGGGTCGTCGCGGACCGTGCCCACGAGGGCCGACGTGATCGTCGACGTGCCCGAGGCACGTACACCTCGCAATGTCATGCAGGTGTGCTCAGCCTCGATCACGACGCCAGCGCCCTCCGGCTGCAGAGACTGGTCAAGCCAGTCCGCGACCTGTTTGGTCAACCGTTCCTGCACCTGCGGTCGGCTTGCGAAGTGCTCCACCACTCGCGCCAGCTTGGACAGACCGACGATGCGTTGCCCAGGCAGGTACCCGACGTGTGCGACGCCGATGAACGGCAACAGGTGGTGTTCACACACCGAGCGCAGCGGGATGTCGCGCACGAGCACGAGCTCGTCATAGCCCTCGTCGTTGGCGAAGGTCGTCACATCGAAGGCGCTCGGGGTGAACAGCTCGGCGTAAGCGCGAGCCACCCTCCGCGGGGTACCACGAAGGCCTTCGCTGTCGGTGTCGATTCCCAGCGCGTGCAGCAGCGCGGCGGCAGCCCGCTCCGCCGCGTCGAGATCGACCGTGCTGCCGGATGCCGCGACACGTAACGGGCGGGCCGGTGCGATATCGGCCTCGATGCTCGAGCTCCGCAACATGGTCATGCCGTTGCCTGTCCTGCGCGGGCCCCGGCCTGTCGATCCCGGCTTAGCGTGACGCAGCATCGGTCGGGAGCCGGTTCGAGACGGGCATGCATGCCGCTGCCCTCGCACGTCTCGAGCATGCCGCTGAACAGGTCGAGGTTGATGCCGCACACCAGTTCGGTGTGTTCCTGTGCCAAGGCATGAAAAGGACAGTTGGTCAGGGTGACGGCGTCGTCATCGCCTGCGCGAGGTTCGTACCCGTAGTCAGTCAGCACGCCGTTGATTGCCTGGCCGAACGCTGCCGGGCTGCGGCGACGACCGAGGCGGGCGGTGACGCGATCGCCTAGGTGGCGGCCGTGTTCGGCGGCAGCCTGGTGCAACGCGTCGGCCAGGGGTGTCCCGGAGTCAGTAGCCGCGTCGATCGCCTGTGCCATGATGCGGCCGGCCAGGTCGTAGCGGCGTTCAGGCAAGCTGACCGACACCTCGCGAATGGAGCGTCGATAGCGCTTGGCCGGACGCCCCGCTCCGGGTCCGCTCCGCCCCGGAGGTCGGCTGTACTCGCTGTCGAGAAGCCCGCCGGCTTCGAGCTTGTCGAGGTGGAACTTCGCTACGTGCGTCGCCACACCGACCGCCGAGGCCGCCTGTTCGCGGCCGACCGGACCTGGTTCGGTGCTGATGTAGCGGTACAGGGCACGTCGGATCGGCTCGGCCAGTGCCGCGATTCGCCCGACCTGCCGGTCGAATCCCTCGTCACCGTCGATGTCTCGCATGGTGGCTCCTCCGGCGAAAGTCTATCGGACACATGAGTTTATGTTAGTGCGTCACCGGTCTAACGTACACGACAGTATCCGATACAAGAAGAGATGGCTATGACGACCAGCGCCGCACCCACTCAGGCGGCGCTGCAACCCGATCACCGATCGCCGGCAGTGCGGTTGAAGACCGACCCCACGTTCCAGGCGTTCTGGCTGATGCGGCACGGCTTCACGCTGGTGCCGATCCTGTACGGCGCGGACAAGTTCGCGCACGTGATAGTGAACTGGGACAAGCACCTCGCCCCGGATGTGCAGCGATGGCTCAGCCCGTTCCATACGGTGTGCATCAGACGATGTACGTCGTCGGCGCCGTGGAGATCTTCGCCGGCATCGTCGTGCTGCTACTGCCCCGCGGCGGCGGCTACCTCGTCGCGCTGTGGTTGGCCGGGATCATCGTGAACCTCGCCATGATCGGTGGCTACTGGGACATCCTGATGCGCGATGTCGCGCTGTTCCTGCTAGCACTGACATTCGCCCGACTGGCCAGACGTTGATCTGGAACCAACGACAAGGGGCAGTTGCGGACGCTGCGTGCCGTGCAGGTTCAGGGCCGTGGCGGGCTCTATCGGCCATTCGATACGCGGATCGACCAGGTGAGTGAAGACGATGTCAAGGCGTGGCTGATCGGCTGGCCGCGTTCGTTGAAGACGAAGGCGAACTACCACGGCCTGTTGTTCGGGGTGTCACGTACGCGCTGGAGCGCGGCGAGGTCGGCAAGCACCCGTTGACCCGGACGGCGCCCAAGCGCAGGCAGTCGTGTCCCGTTCGCGCGAACTCTGCGTTGTTCAGATCAAAGCTGCAGGCAAAGCTCGATCACCACGCCGCTCCTCGCCCTCGCGCTGGTACTTCCGCACACACCCTGGTGAGCGAGCCGACGAAACTCGCGGTCATATCGACGGAATCAGGTCTCATCAGCGTCAAGATGATCATGGGGGCACCAGCCGAGGATCATGCCTTGATTGCCGGCGAGGTCGGTCGGAGGCCATTGGATGAACTCGAGCCGGCTACGCCATGCCGGATCGAGTCCAGGATGGCCAGACCTTGACCGACCAGCGATGACACGACTTCCGTAACTCCCTCAGATCCGTTGAGCACGGTCAGGTGGGAGCCGGCCAAACCCTGTGCGGCCTTCTCCACGATGAGCGGGAGTTGGGCGATGAGTTGTTGATCGAGTGCAACGCGGTTGTGCGACTGGGCCGCCTCGGCCAAGATCTTGGTCCGCTCGGCGTCGGCTGCGGCCAGGATCTTGACTCTCTCCGCGTCGGCTTCGGCCGGGCGTACGACGGTGGAGACCAGCGTTTGGCGAGTCAGTTCGGCCTCCTGCTGGGCTAGGCCCGTTTGGGCGTCGATTACCTGCTGCTGCGCCACGGCGTGGGCGAGGGGTCCTGATTGGTCTGCTTTGGCTTGAGCCGCTTGGGTTTCGGCTGCGAACGTGGCTTTGGCGACCGCGGTTTGGCGGGCGAAGTCGGCCTGGTTGCGGTCGGATTCCTGCTGTGCTTCGGCGGCTATCTGGGCAGCTTTGGACCGGGTGACTGCGGTCTCGGCCTCGTAGTTGGCAAGGTTTCGAGCCGACGCCTGGGCGGCGGCCGCCGCCGTAGCTGCAGCCGCGGACTTCGCTGCTTCCACGTCGGCCGCGTATTGGGCTTGGACTACTTCGGTTTGGCGGGCGTATTCGGCCTGAGCTCGCAGGGACGCCTGGTGGGCCTCGGCGGCGGCTTGATCGGCCTGGGAGGCTGCGACCTTTGCTGCTCGCTGGATAGCCGCGTTGTGCGGCGCTGCCATGGCCGCGACGTATCCGAGACCCATGTCGTCGATGGACTGGATCTGGAGCGCGTCGACCGTGAGACCGATCTTGGCCATCTCTCCCTTGGATCCGTCCAGCACCTCGGACGCGAGCTTCTGCCGCTCGGTGACGATCTCCTCGACGGTCATCGAGCCGATGATCGAGCGAAGGTGGCCGGAGAAGATCCGGCCGGTCAGTACCGACATCTGGGACTGGTCGGATAGGAATCGCTGCGAGGCGTTGACGATGGACTCCGTGTCGTTGCCCACCTTGAAGGCGATGACGGCTTTGACCTTGAGCGCGATGCCCTGTTTCGTCACGCAGTTCTCTTCGACCTCGGCTTCGGACATGGACAAGGTGATGAATCGGGCCTTGCGAAACATTGGCGTGACGTAGGCGCCTCGTCCGGTGACCACCCTGAACGGTGCGTCGGAGGCTGTGGCCTTGCCTCCCGAGATCAGCATCGCTTCGTCTGGAGCGGGAACGTGGTATCCGAACATTGGCGTACTACTCCTTATTTTCGGTGATGGCTATTTCAGGTCGAGGATGTTGTCGAGGGGGTCAGCCCAGGGAAAGACCACGAGCGTGCGCGGGCCCAAGGTGGCAAACACGATCACTGCGGCGCCGACCGGCAGTGGGTCGTTTGAGTGGGCGATGAAAACCTCCGTGCCGCCCCGGATGTGAAGCTCAACCTCACCGGTGCCCTGCCCGCCCCGGGTTGCCGTGACAATCCGGCCGGCGAGGCCGATCGGAGAATCATGAGCCCAGGTCATGGCCTGGCCCGTGGTCGAGACCGCTGGCTAGTAGCCGTACCCTCCGCCGCTGTTGCCGGCGTTGCTTGGGGCTTTGACGATCGCGGCTCCTGCTGAGTTCAGGACGTACCATTTGGCGCCGAACTCGTTAAGCGCCTGGCCGTGGGTCTGTCCGGCCTTGCTGTCTCCGGCGAAGTAGTACACCGGGTGCCCGGCGTAGCTCAGTTGCCGCCGACTGCCCGAGCCGATCACCCCGAGTGCCGAAGCCGACGCCCCGCCGGCGGCGTGCGGCGCGGCCGACACTGGCACCGGTGGCCAGGCTGACGTGCAGGCGCCTACGCAGGTGGAGGCGGGGCCGGTGTCCTTGGCGAACAGGTACATCGTGCGGCCCTGGGCATCGACGAGGATCTGCCCGAGGTTGCTGGCGCGGGTCTGAACCACGGTCGAGGACGGCGACGCGGACACCCCGGCGGCACTCGAGCCGGATTGGCTCAGCGTGAGCCCGAGAACCGCTAGCGCGCTGAGCCCAGCACCGCCGGCGACATACAGCGGGAGTCGTTTGGTTCTGATCATCATGACCTCAATTCCTTCGCAATGATGCGGCGGGGACTGGCCGCCCGCTCGGAGCGGAGCATCTGGACTTGTACTGACTAATAGAGCGGCGGGTTACAGGGCCGAGTCCCGAGGGTGACCCGGAACCGGCTGCGACAGCCGATATCGCGCCACTGAGATCGGGCTGGGCAGAAGTGCTCGACCGCGGGATTCGACGCCACGAATGTGCAGAGTGCGGCGTTGAGCAGCCGCACCCTGCACATTCAGCTGGACCCGGATCACGCGGCCGGCGTGATGACTCCTAACAGCCCATCGGCCTCGTCGTTGGGCCCTGCGGTGAAGTACAGCGCGTTGGGCGTGACGTTGAGTGAGCCGGTCGGGAATCGCAAGCCCCAGAGCCCAGGAATCGTGATCGCGCCGTGAGAGCTTCGAAGCTGACCGAGGAACCGACCGGTCGTCGGCTTGAAGGCATTGATCCGACCATCACCGAAGTTGCCGACAAGGATGTCGCCAGCAAACGCTCCGAACGTGGACGGCGCGAGCGTCACGGCCCAGGGTGAGTTGAGTGTGCCTCGACTGGCAAGCCGCTTCAACAGATCTCCGTTAGGTGAGAAGACGTCCACGAAGCCGCGGCCGGGTCCCGCGGCGTCATCGTGCTTGGCGGCATCTTGCTTGGCGAAGGTGACGTACAGGTCGCCGCCGATGTTGTGAATGCCGAAGGGCGCGAAGCCGCCACGGATGGTGGGATCGGTAAAACTGGTCACCAATTCGAAGTTGCTGTCGAACACGTCGACGGTGCCGAACCGGAAGTTGGTGGCGTAGAGGAACTTGCCCGCTGCGGTGTTGACGAGGGCGAGACCCTTGTACAACGCGCCGACGTCCCCGGCGGGATCGGTCATGGTCGACCTGTCCACGGCGAGCACCGCGTGGGTGGGGTCGACGTTCGGCGACCAGCCGGCGATCGTGCCGTCTTCGGTAGCGAACAGGAATCGGGCCGAGTCGGACACGCCGTCCTTCGACACAACGAAGCCACCGGCCGTCGGGTTGAAGACCGTGCCGTCCGGTGCGCCGACAGCTCCAGTTCCTGCGGACGGGGGCGCCGGGATCGTGACCACAAGCTGTTTGGCGCCTGACCCCGGCTCCGGGTTGCCCTGCCCGTCGTAGAGCGTGGCGACCCCGGAGGCATTGTCGGAAACCCAGATCGGCAGGCCCGGGCCGGTGGAGGTGCCCCACGCGTTACGCAGGTTGGGGTCGGTGTGGGCGGCCAGTCCGGGAATGTCGGAGACAAGGTTGGTCTGCTTGTAAACCCGCTTGGCGATGGCTTGCCTGGCGGAGGCGGGTGTCGCCGCTGCGGACAGGCCGACGGAGACGGCGGCGACTACTGCAAGCGCGGACGCCAGGCGTGTGACGGATTTCATAGTTGCTCCTCGTGAATTGGTTGGCTTGCTAGGAATCAGCGGCCCACCCACCCGCTCAGGAAGTGGGTCAGCCGATGTCGGCCTAACCCGCGTTTAGTTCATGCAGTGCGAACGTGGCGACCCGGTGGCCGAGCTGCTGGCCGGCTTGGTCCTCGAGGGCGGTGTGCTGGCCGGCGAGGATGCGGCTAAATCCTGCCTCGACCGCCGCTGCTTGCACGTTGGTGAAGGTGCGGACCACACCGGGCATCTTGTCCGACGTCACCGTGATCGGTTGGTGCTTGCCGAAGGACGCGACGAGCACGGTTGCGGCCGCTGCACTGATCGTGCTGTGTGCGCCGGGGTAGGAAGGATCGGCGGCGGTGACCGCCAACGGGTTCCAGGTGGGTGCGTTGGGGTCGAAGGCGATGTCCGAGTTGTAGCCGCTGTTTCCGGCCCGGATCGCGGTCACTGGTCGCCACACGTGGTAGACGTACTTGGCGTCGTACAGCGCGATGGTCGCGTCTGCGACGGAGAGGTCGAGGTTCGCGAACACAGTGGCGGCGCGCTGCAGGTTGGCGTGTTGGTCAGTCAGCAACGTTTGCGCGATCTGGTTCCAGGTGTTCCAGATCGGTGCCGAGCCCCAGAATTTGGCCACCGTCGTCTGATCAGCCGTACGGACGGTGCTGCTGTCTTGCCCGAGGGCCTTGACCTGGTTCAGGGCGGTGGCGTAGGTCGGGCTGCTCACCGGCGCAGGCGCGGTCGGACGGAACTGGGAACCGCTGGTGAGCAGGAACGGTGTGATCGAGCCCCAGGCGGTGAAGACCGGTGTCGGGAAGTTCGGCGGTGTCGGCCGGTAGTCGCCCGGCTGGGTGCCGGCGACGAACGGCGGCGGGGGCGCCGCGGACCCGTCGAAGGCCCGTAGGTCGACGAGGAGCTGTGCCACCGTCGCGCCGGCACGGCGCCCGTCGCGTTTGCCATGGCTGTCTGGGATCGCTGCGAGTTCGGTGCTGAGTTGCTGGTCGATGCGGCTCGTAGCCGCCGGGTAGAGCGCCGTCAATACGTCGTGCGCTGCCTGGTCGGCGGCCGCGTCCGCTCGCGCGTCGCGCGGCGCCGGCACCTTGAACAGGTACGGCTGGCCAATGTGTGTCGTGGAGACCACAGCGTCGTACTCAGCCGCCTGCAGGATCGCGAAACTTCGGGTCGGTTGGATCGTCGCCGGTTGCAGGCCCGGCGTACCGAGCAGAGTAATGAGCTCCCGGTTCCAGTCGACGATCGACTGCCCGGATCCGTGGGCCGATGACCCAGTCGCCTTGCCCGGAGACGGATGGCCGCCCTGAGTGGCTGCGTAGGCGGTTCCGGTGGTTCCGACGAGCACCGCGGCGGCGAGCCCGGTGAGGGCTCTTGTCCTTGTGCGCATGCGTCCTCTTTTCTGTGCTGTGGATAGGAGACAGGTGGCAACTCGCTTGGTGTTCGCTGACTAATACGGCCGCGGGTTACGCGGCGTAACTCCTCGCATTGGTTTGGCCGATAGCTCGCCAGCACTGCATGACTCGCCGATCTCATCCGTCTTCGATCGGGATCACGATGAACGAGAGGTGTGCAGGAAGTCGCGGTCAACCGCGGCGGTGCCCGTCAGCGTGCCCGCGCCGGGAGACCGGGAGTGCGACGAAGTACGTCATACGGGGCGTCAGGCGGCCTCAACGCGCTGCGCACCGGAACCTTCCAAATCGCCGATGGTCAGGTCCTGGGCCAGATCGTCGCGTACCGCGGAAACCCGTCCTGGGTGTTCATGAACGCTGACGTTCCCAACTACAACGGCCCGGTCAAACGCATGCTTCAGGCCGACGACGGCTCGACGGTTGCCTTCGCACCTTCACCGTCCAGGGCGGGACCGGACAATTCTCCAGAGCATCGGCTCCGTCGACGTCGGCCACCTGCGGGCCGCCAAGCTCGCGGCTTGTACGGCCGGCAGCGGACACGAAAAGTTACGGCTACCACTGTCCAAGACACGTTGCTCGCGGCATGGCTACACGCCGCGACAGATCGAACTCACTCGTCATTGTTGACCTCACACGGCGTACGCAACCCGGACCGTAAGGATGATCATGAACGCACCGCCGAGCAGCTGACGGAGCCAGTTGGAGCCGTGGACAAGTTCTTCGTAGGCCCACACGGTCATCGCCAGATAGACCACCGAGGTCAGGTACGGACGGCCAGCTGCGGCTACGAAGTGCTGAGCCCAGCCAGCGATCCAGGCCGTCAGGAGCGGGACGTTCGGGAACTGAACGATCGGAAAGCGCCGCGGAAAGCCAAGCTGGGTCAGACTGTGAAACGCCCGCCAGCACCGCCGAATGACCGGATCCTCAGGTCTTCCGTCCGACTGCTCGGCCGGCTCAGTTCGATGATCGGACGTCGCGGTGCCCGTCGGGCGCTGTCCGGAGGGGTCACTGCCAGCGGCCCCCGCCCCGAGCATTCGGCGATGCCCTAGTCGCATCTGCGGCAAAGCCATCTATGCGCAGATGCGAGTTCGCTGTCAGCGACCTCGATCGCGCGGTCGAGGACGACCGAGCAGCTCATGGCGACGCGGCGGGACATCGCCGGAATCCGTTGGCTGGTGATCCAGGTCGAGTCAAGTACCCACCGGCCAGTGAGCGTCACCCCAGCCTCTCCTGGTTTCGGGTGGCGCAGGTCGGCGTCGAGCTCACACACGATCGGGTGGTCGGTTCCCTTGACCTGCAGGTGTCCGATGGCCCTCCACCCGGTCGGGACGCAGACCAGCATCTGCGTCCGGAAGTTGATCTCCGGGTGATCCTCGACGTCTAGGAAGCCAGGACCGGCGAGCAGCCGGTCAAGCATGCGATTCCCAGTGCTCACCTCGCTGGTCATGGCAGTCAGATGTGCTGCTGAGTCCTCGACCGAAGCGGTCACGATCGCTGCTCCGCTCAAGGGCAACCGACCCCGAACAGACCTGCCGGCGACGCGTGCCGTAAACGATGCGTGCGATCGCACCGGGTCGACGCGCCAGTCGCCGACGGGCACAGCGGACTGGTCGGGCTTTGCTGCCCGAACAGCGGAGGTGTCCGTCGTCATGATGTTTCTCCTTCGAGGCGTGGCGACGCCGAGCGAGGGGCGCGTCCCGCCAAAGTCCGGGACGCCAGCGACTCCGGTGAGCCGTCGTGGACAGATACGCGACGGAGATACACGAACTACCCGCGTGCCAACTCCTGCCTGCTAAATCGTCGATGTAACGCGAGGCCCTATCTATCGATGCACCGTGCGCGACCACCACGCCCGGCACGAGCTACGGCTACTGACCCCCGCGAACAGGACACCTGAGAGGCAGACGAGATGGCTGCGAGCAGCACAAGCACAACGCTGCGAGGGAGCCGCAGCGAACCGTCGCGGCCCTCTCGCGGTGCAGCCCCGGTACCGCGAGCAAAGCCAGCCGGCCAACCCGGCGTCGCTACTCGCCGTCGAACAGTGCTCTTCTTCCTGGCCTGTGCCGTCAGCATGATTCCGTGGACGGTAGGACTGGCCGCGACGCTGCCGCAGCGCTACGTGGTCGGCACGTGGACGCTCACCTGGACCGGGTTCGATGTCGTGCTCATCGGCTGCTTCTCGGTCACCGCATGGGCGCTGTGGAAGCAGCGCCAAATCGCCTTGCCGGCAGCGATGGTCACGAGCGTGCTGTTGATGTGCGACGCGTGGTTCGACCTGCTTACCGCGCATCGCGGCGGCGACCTTCTCGTGAGCAGCGTGACCGCGCTGTTCGGCGAGATTCCCATTGCAATCGTCCTCGCGGCGATCTCGACAAGGTTGCTACGGGCCACCATGCGGGCGACCGGAGACTCGGACGCCAACGCCCAGCCACGATCGTTGTGGCGCGCACCGCTAATCGCCGTCACCACCCAGCCCGAGAGCACCGACCTTGGATGGCGTATCGGGCCTACTCGCCACTGCTGACCGACACGCTGGATGAGGACGACGGCGACGTTCAGTGTGAGGACGAAGGTCGGGCGAATCGGGCGGCACGGTGACGACGACGGCGACAGTGTGATGATGGGGCCGCGGCTCGCCAGCGGTGACAAACGCCTTCGTGCGCACGGCGTCGCCGTCGTCATCACGTTGTCGATGGATTCAGCGCAGAGTTGTTCCGCGGCGGGTCGCGTTGATCATGTGCGCAGTGGGTGCAGTAGTTCGCTGGCAATGGTCATCGCCATGGCCAGTGGCGGCCCGAGCGGGCCGACGCGCCGCCGGACAGCTGCCGCGGCGACGCCTATTGCTTCCAGTGCCTCCGACTGGGTGGGCACCCTGGCCTTGATTGTCGAGGCCACTCTGATCACGATCAGGTCGCGATGATCGTCGGGATGTCCTCGGCTCGACGGGCGCAGGCGGTCTCCGCCGCGAACTCAAGACCCGACACCGTTGAGCTGATGCGCGCAGGCTCCGCCCGCACCGGTGACACGCAGCCGCAGGCGAACTGGAACTCAGCGCCGGCTGCCGTGGTGTAACCCCTCCTCCTATTCCTAGGTGACATGATTAATGCATCGCGATGCTCGAGACGAACCGCCCAGCCACCACCCGCGCTGAGCGGTGGCCGCGTCGCGTATCTGCACATGGTTGACGACGACGGGTACACCGACTGGGAGTCGGTGTACCGGGACAACATCGACCGGCTGTACCGCCTGATGTACGCCCGCGTCGGGAACCGTGCTGACGCCGAGGACCTCACCTCGGAGGTTTTCAGCACGGCGTTGCCGCCGTTGCGGTTGTCATCGTCAAAGGGCGAGGTGCGGGCCTACCTGCTGGTCACCGCCAAGACCGTGCTCGCCTCCCACTGGCGGCGGCGCCTCGGTCAGCCGGTGACGATGATCGACCCCGACACCGATCTCCGCTACCTCAGCGAACCCTCCGGGTCCGAACCGCCCAGCGACGCGCCGGCCCGAGCGAGCAAGATCCTGGGTGGACTCCCTGAGCGGTACCGGCGCATCCTCGAACTGCGTTTTCTGGAGGCCTGCTCGATCAAGGAAGCAGCGCAAGCCATGCACATCAGTGTCAGCAACGCTAAAGTGCTCCAGCACCGCGCGTTGCGAATGGCAGCGACCCTCGCCGTGGAGTTGGAACTATGACCGGTCGCAAACTGTCCGCCTTCATCGACGCCATCGCCACCGGTCGGCGCCCGAAGCGGTTCCGGGCCAGCCTCGAGGACGTCGAGATTCTGCGCGCCGCCATCGACCTACGAGCAGCCCGACCGGGTGAGGCCGAGCCGAGCACCGCGTTCACCGAGGGCCTGTTCCGGCAGCTGTCCGAGCAGACCAAGCAGGGAGAGCAACGGCAGGAGCCGACGCCGATCCGGGCGGCAACTCGACCGAGAGCGCGGACGGCGCTGTTGGCCGCCGCCGCGGTCGTGGCGCTGGTGGGTGGAACGGCTGCGGCTACCGAGGCACTGACCAGCCGGGCGCCGGCGCACAGCGCCGTGCAGGTACCGCAGGCCGACGCGCTGCGCACCGGAACGTTCCTGACCGACGACGGCCAGGTGTTGGGGCAGATCGTGGCCTATCGCGGCAGCCCGTCCTGGGTGTTCATGAACGTTGCTGTCCCCAACTACAACGGAAAAGTCAAGTGCATGCTCCAGGTCGATGACGGCTCGACCGTCGCCTTCGGCACCTTCACCGTCCAGGGTGGGACCGGACAGTTCGCCAAGAGCATCGGCTCCGTGGACGTCGGCCATCTGCGGGGCGCCAAGCTCGTCACGCCGACAGGGTCCCCCGTCGCCGACGCGACCTTCGCCGCCTGACCGCGACCGCCACCTGCTGACCACTCCGGTCACCCCAGCTCGCGTCTGTCGAGCGCGGCGCGCTGTGCGCGATATCGCGCGCACGAGCGCAGCGCCGTGACCTTGCCTGCGATGTTCACGCTCCCGGATTTGTTTCAGCGCTCATGTTGTAACCCGTCGCCGTATTACTCAATACAAGTCCAGACGCTCAGCGGAGCGCACCGCCCGCGCGGTCGCCGCACAAAACGAGGGCTCGACCGACTCCTTTGTGAAGCCAACC
>JAOPWD010000329.1 GCA_025965875.1 Pseudonocardiales bacterium | reverse complement strand
ACGTGCGTGGCACCGAGGGTGCACCGAGGTACCAACGGCGCCGGGACCGCGAGAATGCCCGCCGCTCGTTCATGGGCCGGGTTGTGGCGCTTCAACCCACCTCGGCCCGCCGTCATGTCCCGCGACGCCCACCCGGATTTACCAGTCATGCCGCCGTAGGCGACGGATGCGAGGAATGGATAGCCTGCTCGGCTGTGGGGCCGGAGGGATTCGAACCCTCACTGAAACGACCCTAAATCGTTTGCCTCTGCCGTTGGGCTACGGCCCCGCCGGGGCACACAATACGTGGGCGTCCGCGAGTAGTCAGACGGTCAGGTCGCGCCTGAGCTTGGCAACGTGGCCGGTGGCCTTCACGTTGTACTGGGCGGTCTCGATCTTGCCGTCGGCGTCGACGACGAACGTCGAGCGGAGCACGCCGACCACGGTCTTGCCGTACAGCGTCTTCTCACCGAACGCGCCGTACGCCTCGAGCACCGAGCGGGACGGGTCGGACAGCAGCGGGAACGTCAGCGCGTCGCGATCGCGGAACTTGGCCAGCTTCTCCGGTTTGTCGGGCGAGATGCCGAGCACGGCGAGACCGGCGTCGGTGAGCTCGGCCAGGTTGTCGCGAAAGTCGCATGCCTGCGTCGTGCAACCCGGCGTCATCGCCGCCGGATAGAAGTAGACGACCACCCTGCGACCCCGGAAATCGTTGAGCGAGACGTCGTTACCGTCGGCGTCGGGCAGGGTGAACTCAGGGGCCTTGTCGCCAGGTGAAAGTCGAGTCATGGGAGTAACGCTACTGATCACGCCGCGCCCACTGATCAGGCACCAGTGGTCTGTCGGCGTATGGCCTGGCGGCGCCTGGGCGCCGAGGCGTCGCCTCACTGCGTTGTCGTGCATACAACAGCGGTAAGGCCTCCTCGTCCGCCTTGCGAGCCGACACTTGGATCACCACACCACCGCCGCATAGCGCAGACAGACCACTAGGCTCTGCCCAGCAGGCCCAGGTGGGGCCGCACGAAGGGAGGGCAGCGTGGCTGGCGAGCGGAGCGCTGATGAGATCCAGCGTGACATCGAGAACGCCCGCGCGTCGCTGGCGGTGGCCATCGACCAGCTGGTCTTCCGCACGAACCCCAAGCGCCTCGCCGACAATGTCAAGCAAGCGATCAAGGAGAAAGCTCAGTCGCCGCAGGGCAAAGCCGTCATCGGCGGCGCCGGCGCGCTGTTCGGAATCCTGATCATCCGCAGGATCGTCAAGCACCGGCACTGAGCGGATCGGATATCACTACCGCGATACTGCTGATCTCCTGCCGGGATCAGCCAGGGCTGGTGCACGCTGTCGCGGAGTTCGTGCTCACGCACGGCGGCAACGTCCTGCACGCTGAGCAGCACATCGACCGCGAGGCGGGAGTCTTCTTCCAGCGCGTCGAATTCGATCTCGCCACAGCCACGATCGACCGGGGCGACGTCGCGGCGGCCTTCCAGCCGGTCGCCGCGCGGTTCGGCATGGACGTCAGCGTCCGGTTCTCCGACGAACGCCCGCGGATCGCGCTGCTCGCGTCGCGCGAGCCGCACTGCCTCGGCGACCTGCTCGGGCGTTGGCGCTCGGGCGAGCTGCCCGCTGAGGTCGCCGTCGTCATCAGCAATCACGCCGACAACGCCGCGATCGCCGCGTTCAGCGGGGCACCGTTCGTCCACCTACCGGTCACCCCCGACACCCGGGCGGCCCAGGAGACGGCCCTCGTCGAGACGCTGCATGGCTACGACGTCGAACTGGTGGTGCTGGCGCGCTACATGCAGGTCCTCGGCCCGGCCGTACTCGACGCCTATCCCGCCCAGATCATCAACATCCACCACTCGTTCCTGCCGGCCTTCGTCGGGGCCAAGCCCTACCACCAGGCCCAGCAGCGCGGCGTGAAACTCATCGGCGCCACCGCGCACTACGCGACCGCCGACCTGGACGAGGGGCCGATCATCGCGCAGGACGTCGCGGCGGTCACCCACCGCGACTCGATCGACGATCTGGTCCGCAAAGGCCGCGATCTGGAGACGGTCGTGCTGGCCCGGGCGGTGCGTGCGCATGTCGAGCACCGCACCCTGGTCTTCGGGAACAAGACGATCGTCTTCAGTTGACCAGCGGGGGGTGCCGACGCCCAGCCCGGGGCCGGATACCCTCGGCGCTGACCGCCCACCCTCAAGGAGCGCCGTGGCATTCCGCCTGACCCCCCGCGACAACGCGTTCTATGCGATGTTCACCGAAGCGGGTCAAAATGTGGCTGCGTGCGCCGAGGCGCTGGCCGGCCTGATCGACCCGAACGCCAACCGGGAGGCGATCGCGAAGGAATTGCGCGATCGCGAGCATGCCAATGACACGGTGACGCACCGCATCATGCGCCAACTCAACACCAGCTTCGTGACCCCGTTCGACCGCGAGGACATCTACCGGCTCGCCTCCGCGCTTGACGACGTGGTCGACGCGATCGAGGCGGCCGCGGACTTCATCGTGCTCGCCGACGTGGGCAAACTGCCCGCCCTGATGGCTGAACAGATCACCCTGCTGCGGCGCTCGGCCAGTGAGACCGCGGACGCGATGTCGCGACTGAAGACGCTGCGCGACCTCGAGCCCTATTGGATCGAGGTCAACCGGCTCGAGAACGAGGCCGACCGGGTGTACCGCAAGCTGCTGTCCAGGCTGTTCAGCGGCGACTACGACGCGCTCACGATGGTGAAGTTGCGCGAAGTGGCAGACGGCTTCGAGGATGCCGCTGACGCTCTGGAGCACGTCGCGCACGCCGTCGAGACAATCGCCGTCAAGGAGTCCTGAACCGGTGGACTCCACTGCCCTTGTGGTGGTCATTGTCGTCGTCGCGCTCGGCTTCGACTTCACCAATGGCTTCCACGACTCGGCCAACGCGATCGCGACGTCTATTTCTACGAAGGCCCTCACCCCGCGGGTGGCGCTCGCCATGGCCGCGGTCATGAACGTCCTGGGCGCGCTGATCTCGACGAAGGTCGCGGCCACCGTCGGCAAGGGCATCATCGACCAGCCCACCAATGGCACATCCGGACTGATCGTCGTGCTCGCCGCGTTGATCGGCGCAATCGCCTGGAATCTCGGCACGTGGTACTTCGGCCTGCCCTCGTCGTCATCGCACGCCCTCATCGGCGGCCTGGTGGGTGCCGCCCTGGCCGCCTCCGAGACGGTCAAATGGCAGGGCGTGCTCGACAAGGTCGTCATCCCGATGGTGATCTCGCCGCTGATCGGCTTCGGGCTGAGCTACCTGTTCATGCTCGCCCTGCTGTGGACGTTCCGAAAGGCGAACGCGGTTCGTGCCAACCGCGGATTCCGCTGGGCCCAGATCGCCTCAGCCGCGACCATGGCGTTCGGGCACGGCACCCAGGACGCGCAGAAGACCATGGGTGTGATCACGCTCACCCTGGTGGTGTCCGGTCATCTCGGCGCAACAGACTCGATTCCACTGTGGGTCATCCTGTCCTCGGCCGCCGCGATCTCGGCCGGCACCTACTCCGGCGGTTGGCGCATCATGCGCACCCTGGGCCGGCGGATATTCTCACTGACCCCGGCCAGCGGCTTCGCCGCGCAGACGGTCGCCAGCGCCGTGCTGCTCGGCACCGCGCACTACGGACTGCCCATCTCGACCACCCACGTCATCACCTCGTCGGTGATGGGTGTCGGCGCCACCCGCCGGTTCTCGGCGGTGCGCTGGGGCGTGGCGGGCAACATCGTCTTCGCCTGGGTGTTGACGATCCCCGCCGCCGCAACGGTCGCAGCCCTCGTGTGGTTCGCGCTGCACCCGTTCATCGGCTGAACATGATCGGGTCGCCCGGTCGGAGCTGTGCCGCGGCGTCCAGGTCGTCGTCGCACACCACCGCGATCACCGGATAGCCGCCGGTCACCGGGGCGTCCGGACCGAACAGGATCGGCCGACCGTCGGGCGGCACCTGCAGCGCGCCGGGCAGGGTGGGCTCGCTCGCCAGCTCGCCCGCGCGAGCCCGCTCCAGGCGCGGCCCGTCCAGGCGGATGCCGACCCGGTTCGATTCGGCCCGCACCGTCCAGGTCTCGGCGGTCAGCTGCGTCAGCGCCGTCGCGGTGAACCAGTCGTCGCGCGGGCCTGTGATCACCCGCAGGCGCGTGCGCGCCGGACGAGGTGTTGCTGTTGCGTAACTGATGTCGTCCGTGCCGTCGCTACCAACCGCCAGCCGATCGCCGCGGTGCAGCGCCGCCGGGCCCAGCCCGCTCATCGTGTCGGTGCTGCGTGACCCGAGTTCGGCCGCGACGGCCACGCCGCCCCGCACGGCAAGGTAGCTGCGCAGGCCCTGGTTAGGAGCGCCCAGGCGCACGGTCGCACCCGCCGGCAGGGTGATCGCGGTACCCCAGTCGAAGCCGGGACACACCGCGCCGGCGAGGGAAACGGTGACGGCGTCGTGGACGCGAAAGGCCAGGCCACCGAGTGTCAGCTCGATCGCTGCCGTCTCGGGCTGATTCCCGACGAGCCGGTTCGCCAGCCGCAGCGCAGCGCGGTCGAACGCGCCGGAGCGGGCTACGCCGAGCCGCGCGAACCCCGAGCGCCCGGCGTCCTGGATCGAGGCGAACGGGCCCGGCTGGACGATCTCGATCATGCCGGCCGGAACCGGACCCGGGTGCCCGGCGTCAGGAGCGCGGCTGGCTCGCGGGTGGTGTCCCAGAGCGGGGCGTCGGTGCGTCCGAGCAGCCGCCAGCCGCCGGGCGACGACCGCGGGTAGACGCCGGTGAACTCGCCCGCCACACCGACTGAACCGGCCGGCACGTCCGTCCGCGGCTCGGCCAGCCGGCCGACGTGCAGCGCCGGGTCCAAGCCGCTGAGATAGGCGAAGCCGGGCGCGAAGCCGCAGAACGCGACCAGGTAGTCGCCCGCGGTGTGCTGCCGGACGAGCGCCTCGACGCTGAGGCCGACCTCGTCGGCGACGCCGGTCAGGTCCGGGCCGTCGTAGTGCACGAGCAGCTCGACCGGGTCCCCTGGAGGGGGCGCGGGCAGGTCGGTGCGGTGGGACTCGAGTGCGGCCCCGATCGCCTTGGCCGAGGTGATGAGGGGATCGAAGCGAACCAGCAGCGTGCGCGCGGCGGGCACGGTCTCGAGGACGCCTGCGGCGCGGTCCGCGACATCGCTGAGCCCGAGCAGCGTCGCCGGGTCGGCGACCTCGACCAGCACCGCTCGTTCGCCGTAAGGCAACAGATGCACGCTCATGACGCGAACGCCCCGACGGCGATGCCCTGTTCGGCCAGCGCCGAGCGGACCGCCCGAGCAAGGGCAACGGCACCCGGTGTGTCGCCATGCAGGCACAGCGACCTGGCGGCGACCGTGACGACCGAGCCGTCGTTGGCCTGCACCTGACCGTCGCGGGCGATCGAGACGGCCTGGTCGACCACGGCGCTCGTGCCGGTGAGTACGGCACCCGGTTCGCTGCGCGGCACGAGCCGCCCACTCGGCAGATAGGCCCGGTCCGCGAACGCCTCGGCGACGAATCCGACCCCGTGTGCGGCGGCAGCATCGGCGAGTGCCGAGCGGGGCAGGCCGAGTAGCGGCAGCCCAGCGTCGACGGCGGCCACCGCGGCGGCGATAGCACCGGCCTGGGCCGCGTCGTCGGCGGCTGTGTTGTAGAGGGCTCCGTGCGGCTTGACGTAGCGGACCCGCGTGCCGGCCGCGCGGGCGAACGCCTCGAGTGCGCCGATCTGGTACAGCACGTCGGCGAGCAGATCGGCGGGGGAGATGTCCATGCGACGGCGGCCGAAACCGGCCAGATCGCGGTAGCCGACCTGGGCACCGACCGCGACGCCGCGCTCGGCGGCGCCCGCGCACACCCGCTGCATGGTCACCGGGTCGCCGGCGTGGAAGCCGCAGGCCACGTTCGCGCTCGTCACCACGTCGAGCAGCGCCTCGTCGTCGCCGAGGCGCCAGGCGCCGAAACCCTCACCGAGGTCGGCATTCAGATCGATCGACACCCTCGGCACGCTATCGGCGTCGGTCAGGGCTGTCATCGCAGTACGAGGTTCGCCCGAGCGACGGCGCCCGAGCGGTGCGGCAGACTCCCACGACATGACCGCACCTCTCTCCGCCTACGCCAGCGAGATCTACCTGCAGGGCATGGGCGGCATCAAGCCCGCGTTCACCACCGACACGTCGGCGCTCGAGGAGTCCGCTCGCGAGCGGATGGAGCCCGGACCGTTCTGGTACGTCGCCGGGTCGGCCGGCTCCGGCGCGACGGCGCGGGCCAACCGCGAGGCGTTCGACCGGTGGCGCATCGTGCCGCGCATGCTGACCGACGCGAGCGCCCGAGACCTGTCCACGACCATCCTGGGCACGACGATGCCCGCGCCGGTGATCACCGCACCGGTCGGCGTCCAGTCGATCGTGCATCCCGACGGGGAGTTGGCGACCGCGCGGGCCGCTGCAGAGCTCGGCCTGCCGATGGTCCTGTCGACGGTGTCGTCGTACCCGCTCGAGGAGGTCGCTGCCGCCAACGGCGAGGGCGCCCGCTGGTTCCAGCTGTACTGGCCCAACGACGAGCAGGTATGCCTGAGCATCCTCGCCCGCGCGCAGGCGGCCGGCTTCTCGACGCTCGTCGTCACCCTGGACACCTGGCTGCTGGGCTGGCGCCCGCACGACCTCGACAACGCCTACCTCCCGTTCCTGACCGGCGAGGGGCTGGCCAACTACTTCGGTGACCCCGCGTTCCTCGCGGGGCTGGCCAAGCCGCCCGCCGACGACCTGCCTGCGGCGCTGATGCGGTGGCTCCCGATGTTCACTGGCACAGATCACACCTGGGCCAATCTCGCGTTCCTGCGTGAACACTGGGACGGTCCGGTGATCCTCAAGGGCGTCCAGCACGTCGACGACGCCCGGCGCGCGGTCGATGCGGGCGTCCAGGGCATCGTCGTGTCAAACCACGGGGGCCGCCAGGTCGACGGCGCGATCGGCTCGCTCGACGCCCTGCCGGGAATCGCCGACGCGGTCGGGGAGCACATCGAGGTGCTGTTCGACTCCGGCATCCGTAGCGGCGCCGACATCGTGAAGGCGCTGGCCCTCGGCGCCAAGGCGGTACTGGTGGGCCGGCCCTGGGTGTACGGCCTGGCGCACAACGGTCAGGCCGGTGTCCGGCAGGTGCTGCGCAGCCTGCTGGCCGACTTCGAGCTGACCCTGGCGCTGTCCGGGCATCGCACGCCCGCCGAGCTCGGCCGCGACTCGCTGCAGGGCAGGTGACATCACCGGACCGGGCGGTACCAGGTTGGGCCGTCGCCTCGGCCGCGCTGGCCCCGGTCGCGCTGATCGGCGGCTGGACGCTGGCAGCCAGCCGGCAGCCCGGCCATTTCAGCCCGGTGCACCAGACGATCAGTGCCCTCGCCGCCCGCGGCGCGACCGATCGATGGATCATGACGGCCGGGCTGGCGGCACTCGGCGCTTGCCACGTGGTGACCGCACTCGGGCTGCGCCCGGCGCGCCGCACCGGACGCTGGCTGCTGGCTGTCGGCGGCGTCGCCACGGCTGTGGTCGCCGCCGCGCCCCAGCCCGAGCACGGCTCGGCGCCGTTGCATCTCGCGGCGGCCGGCGTCGGGTTCGTGACCCTGTCGCTCTGGCCGGCGTTCGCCTCCCGGGCCACCGGACCCGCCGTGCTGCGCCGCCACACCTGCGTCGCCGCGTCAGCTGTCCTGCTGGGCCTGCTGGGCTGGCTGGCCGTTGAGATCGGTGACGATGACCTGGTCGGGCTCAGCGAGCGGATGCTCGCCGGGGCGCAGGCGCTGTGGCCGCTGGTGGTGGTGCTCGCGCTCCGCGGGAGCGCTGCGAGGATGGACCGGTGAGCCCGCCACGCCGCGTCATCGTGCTCGGCTCGACGGGCTCTATCGGCACCCAGGCGATCGAGGTCGTGCGGCAGGCGCCAGACCGGTTCGCGGTCACGGCGATCTGCGCGGGCGGCCGGGACCTCGCGCTGCTGACCGAGCAGGCTGCTGAACTCCGGGTGGCGGCCGTGGGCGTGAGTCGCGCGGACCTTCGCGACGAATTGGCGGCCCGCTTGCGCGACGCCTGGCCGTCAGATGCGCCCCTCCCGGAAATCATCGCCGGCCCGCCGGCGACCGTCGAGATCGCGGCGCGCGCGGCCGACGTCGTGCTCAACGCGGTTGCCGGTGCGCAGGGGTTGCGCGCCACGCTGGCTACGCTCGATGCGGGCTCGGTCGTCGCCCTCGCCAACAAGGAGTCGTTGATCGCCGGCGGTCCGCTGGTCACCAGCCGGGCCCGGCCTGGGCAGCTCGTGGCGGTCGACTCGGAGCATTCGGCCGTGGCTCAGTGCCTGCGCGGCGGCTCGACAGACGAGGTCCGGCGGCTGATCCTGACCGCCAGCGGTGGCCCGTTCCGCGGCCGCTCGCGCGCCGAATTGCACGACGTCAGCCCGGCGCAGGCGCTCGCGCACCCCACCTGGGACATGGGCCAGCTCATCACCACCAACTCGGCGACGCTCGTGAACAAAGGCCTCGAGCTCATCGAGGCGCACCTGTTGTTCGACATCCCGTACGACCGGATCGACGTCGTGGTGCATCCGCAGTCGATGGTGCACTCGATGGTCGAGTTCACCGACGGCGCGACGCTGGCTCAGGCCTCGCCGCCGGACATGCGGCTGCCGATCGCGCTCGCGCTGGACTGGCCGCACCGGGTCCCTGGGGCGGCCGCGGCACTGGACTGGACGACGGCCCAGAGCTGGACGTTCGAACCTCTGGATGACGAGGCGTTCCCGGCCGTCGAGCTGGCGCGGCGCGCGGGCCAAGCCGGCGGCTGTGCGCCAGCGGTGTTCAACGCGGCGAACGAGGAGCTCGTCGCGGCCTTCCACGACGGCAAGGTCGGTTTCCTCAGGATTGTCGACGTTGTCGCCCAGGTAGTGGATGTGTGGCTGAGTACGCAGCACGCCGCGGCCGGAAACCCAGGTACCGTCGAGGACGTTGAACACGCCGAGGCGTGGGCGCGGGTCCAGGCACGGGCTATCGCCGCTGGTGGCGACTGAACCCGATCGGGCTCGAAGGGAGAACCGGTAGATGCTCTACGCACTGGGCGTGATCATCTTCGCCCTCGGCCTGTTGATCTCAATCGCGCTGCATGAGGTCGGGCACATGGTGCCGGCCAAGAAGTTCGGCGTGAAGGTCACCCAGTACATGGTCGGCTTCGGCCCCACCCTGTGGTCACGCAAGCGCGGCGACACGGAATACGGGCTCAAGGCAATCCCGCTCGGCGGCTACATCCGGATGATCGGCATGGTGCCGCCGCGCGCCGATGGCAAGGTCTCGCGCTGGCCACGCCGGCTTGCGAGCTCCATCGAGGACTTCCGGCAGGTCAGCCGAGCCGAGGTCGAGCCCGGCGACGGGCCCCGCGAGTTCTACCGGCTCACGCCGGGCAAGAAGATCATCGTCATGCTCGGCGGCCCGACCATGAACCTGGTCATCTATCTGGTGCTGACTGTGTGTCTGCTCGGCATCCTGGGCACGCCGCATGACGACGCCACGACCACCGTCGGCACTGTCAGCCAATGCGTCTTCCCGGCCAACTCGGCAGAGGCCGCGAAGGGCACGTGCGCGAGCCCGAACTCGCCGGCGGTCAAGGCCGGCTTGCAGCCCGCCGACAAGATCGTCTCCCTGGCCGGTGTCTCGATCACGTCATGGGACCAGGCGGTGAAGATCATCGAGGCGTCGCCCAACAAGGCGCTCCCGTTGGTGGTCCAGCGCGCCGGCAAGGACGTGTCGCTGACGATCACCCCGGTGGAAAACCTCAAGTACGCCAATGCCACCGGCACCAAGACCAAGGAGGCGGGCTTCATCGGGGTCTCGCCGACCAATCACCACTACTACAAAGCCGTCAGTCCGGCCGCGATCCCCGGCCAGATCGTCGACCAGATCAGTACCGGCGCGCGGGCCCTGGCCAGTTACCCGGAGAAGATCGGCAGCCTGTGGAACACGGTCTTCCACAACAAGCCTCGTGACATCAACGGTGCGATCGGCGTCGTGGGCATTGGCCGGCTCGGCGGTGACCTGGCCCAGTCGAACCAACTCGACGTGCAGGACAAGGTCTTCTCCCTGATCGGGCTGCTCGCGAGCGTCAACCTGCTGCTGTTCTTCTTCAACCTGCTTCCCCTGCTGCCGCTCGACGGCGGTCACGTGGCGGGTGCGCTGGTCGAGGGAGCCAAGCGCGGCCGAGCCCGGCTCAAGGCCCGCCGTGCGCCGGCATTCGGGCCTGACGGCGAACCCGCCCCCGCGCGGCCGCAGATCTTCGTCGACACCGCGCAGATGTTGCCGGTGATGTACGCGGTGGCCTCGGTGCTCATCCTGCTGACGCTGCTGACGTTCTACGCCGACATCGTCAAACCCGTGAACCTCTTCGGCGGCTGAACGTGGTCCGCATCGTGGCAACGCCGGGGCGGATACTGGACAGGTGACTGTTTCCCTAGGCATGCCCGCCCCCCCGCCCCCCGTCCTCGCGCCGCGCCGCGCGTCGCGCCAGATCAAGGTCGGCTCGGTGCTCGTCGGCGGCAACGCGCCGGTCTCGGTGCAGTCGATGACCACGACGCTCACCTCCGATATCAACGCGACGCTGCAGCAGATCGCCGAGCTCACCGCAACCGGCTGCGACATCGTCCGGGTGGCGGTGCCGTCACAGGACGACGCCGACGCATTGCCGGCCATTGCGAAGAAATCGCAGATCCCGGTGATCGCCGACATCCACTTCCAGCCCAGATACGTCTTCGCCGCCATCGACGCCGGCTGTGCCGCCGTTCGGGTGAACCCGGGCAACATCAAGGCCTTCGACGACCGCGTGGGTGAGATCGCGAAGGCCGCAGCCGATGCCGGCGTTTCGCTGCGGATCGGCGTCAACGCAGGCTCGCTCGACAAGCGACTGCTCGCGAAGTACGGCAAGGCCACCCCCGAAGCGCTCGTCGAGTCGGCGCTCAACGAGGCGGCGCTGTTCGAGGAGCACGGCTTCCGCGACTTCAAGATCTCGGTCAAGCACAACGACCCGGTCATCATGGTGCGCGCCTACGAACTGCTGGCCGAGGCGTGCGACTACCCGCTGCACCTCGGCGTCACCGAGGCCGGTCCTGCCTTCCAGGGCACCATCAAGTCCTCGGTCGCGTTCGGAGCGCTGCTGTCGCAGGGGATCGGTGACACGATCCGGGTGTCCCTCTCTGCGCCTCCGGTCGAGGAAGTCAAGGTCGCGCTGTCGATCCTCGAATCGCTCAACCTCAAGCAGCGCCGGCTCGAGATCGTCTCCTGCCCGTCGTGCGGCCGGGCGCAGGTCGACGTCTACACCCTGGCCGACAAGGTGACCGCCGGGCTCGAAGGACTCACCGTGCCGTTGCGGGTGGCCGTCATGGGCTGCGTCGTAAACGGACCGGGGGAGGCCCGCGAGGCCGACCTCGGGGTGGCGTCGGGCAACGGCAAGGGGCAGATCTTCGTCAAGGGCGAGGTCATCAAGACCGTCCCGGAGTCCCAGATCGTCGAGACCCTGATCGAAGAGGCGCTGCGGATGGCCGAGGCGATGGGCGACGCCGGCGTCGCCTCCGGCGCCCCCACCGTCTCCGTCACCTGACAGTCCGCTCTGCACCGTTCAGAGCCTCGAACCGGCCGATCTGGGGCGCTCAAAGCATTTTGCGCCAAGTCCGAGATGATCACAGGGCTGAACACGAGTCGGTCCCAACCCAAGGTCGCATCGGCCGGTAGCGTCACTCGGCGTGACGGCACTGCATCCCGGCCTGCGGCAGCGCTCGCGCGTGGTAGTGCTCGACGATTCAGCTCTGCACGAGTTCACGGTGCTCGCCGACGCTGATCCGGTGGTCAACGCCGTAGTGTCTGCGCGCGTCCGCGCCGCGGGCACCCTCGTACCGGCCCGGCTGGGCGGGCTCGTGATCGGCGTGCGACAGGGCGACGATCTCGTTGGCGCGTGCTACGTCGGCGGCAGCCTGGTCCCGATCGGCGGCGACGCGGAGAGCTGGCTAGCCCTGGCCCGTTACGCGGCGCGGCGGCCTCGCGGCTGCACGTCGATCGTCGGACCGTCTGACGCCGTCGCCGTGATGTGGCCGCTGTTAGCCCGGTCGTGGACGCCCGCGCGCAGCGTGCGCCCGAACCAGCCCCTGCTCATGCTCGACGGCCCGGTCTCCATCCGCGGCGACGAGGCCGTCCGCCCCGCCCGGCCGGAGGAACTGGAGCGCTACCTGCCCGCTGCGACGGCCATGTTCACCGAGGAACTCGGCGTCTCGCCGCACGTGGCGCCAGGCAGCGGCGCGTACCGGACCCGCGTCAGCGAGTTGATCGCGGCCCGCCGGGCGTACGCCAGCTTCGACTTCCGCGGCCAGGTCACGTTCAAGGCCGAAATCGCTGCGGTATCGCCGCACACCTGCCAGATCCAGGGCGTCTGGGTACGGCCTGACCTGCGTGGCCGCGGCATCGGCACGGCAGCACTGGCCACGGTCCTGACCCACGCCCTCGAACTCGCCCCCACCGTCAGCCTGTACGTCAACGACTACAACACGCCCGCCCGCCGCATGTACGCCCGCCTCGGCATGCGCCAAACCGCCACCCTCGCCACCGTTCTCCTGTAGCCGCAACTGGAGGTAAGGCGCCCAGGAGCGCGATGAGCTCCCCCGCAGGGGGCCCCCAGCGCGAAGAGCCGCCTCCTCGCGCCGGAGGCGCGCGGGCCGAGTGTCCGCCCGAGATTGGGAGTGGCGGGCCGCGAGGCACGCTCACAGGCGGGAATGGGCCAGTGATTCGCGTCGGCGGATACATTCGGAGGTGTGTTGATCAGCCTCCTGCGCCGCTTCCTGCGTCCCTACAAGAAACTGCTCCTCGTCGTCGTCGTGCTGCAACTCGTCGGCACGATGGCCTCGCTGTACCTGCCCACCCTGAACGCCGACATCATCGACAACGGCATCGCAAAAGGCGACACCGGGTACATCCTGAGCACCGGCGGCTGGATGCTGGCCGTCAGCCTGCTCCAGATCGCCTGCTCGCTGGTGGCGGTGTACTTCGGGGCACGGACCGCGATGAGCTTCGGGCGCGACCTGCGGGCCACGATCTTCCGCCGGGTCGGCGAGTTCTCGGCCCGCGAGGTAGCGCACTTCGGCGCGCCGTCGCTGATCACCCGCAACACCAACGACGTGCAGCAGGTGCAGATGCTGGTCGTCATGACGTGCACGATGATGATCGCCGCGCCGATCATGTGCATCGGCGGCATCATCATGGCGCTGCGCCAGGACATCGGGCTGTCGTGGCTGCTCGGGATCAGCGTGCCGGTCCTCGCGATCGCCCTCGCGCTGATCATTCGTCAAATGGTCCCGCAGTTTCGGCTCATGCAGACCCGCATCGACGCGGTCAACGGGGTGCTGCGCGAGCAGATCTCTGGCATCCGGGTCGTCCGCGCCTTCGTCCGCGAGCCCGTCGAGGCCAAGCGCTTCGGGGAGGCGAACCTGGCCCTGACCACCACCGCCGTGCGGGCTGGTCGGTTGATGGCGCTGATCTTCCCGACCGTGTTCCTGGTCCTCAATGTGTCCAGCGTCGCGGTGCTCTGGTTCGGTGCCTCGCGCGTCGCATCCGGCGCTATGCAGATCGGTTCGCTGACCGCGTTCCTGGCCTACCTGATGCAGATCCTGATGTCGGTGATGATGGCGACCTTCATGCTGATGATGGTGCCGCGCGCTGCCGTGTGCGCCGAGCGCATCGAGGAGGTCCTCGCCACCGAGTCGTCGGTGACGCCGCCGGTCAACCCGGTCACGACGGTGACCAGTCGCGGTGAGGTCGAGTTCCGGGGGGCCACGTTCCAGTACCCGGGCGCCGCCGCCCCCGTGCTGGCCGACCTGACGCTGCGGGCCCATCCGGGGCAGACGACGGCGATCATCGGCAGCACCGGGTCGGGCAAGACGACGCTGATCTCCCTGATCCCCCGACTGTTCGACGTGACGGGGGGCGCGGTCCTGGTCGACGGCGTAGACGTGCGCGAGCTGGCGCCCGAGCTGCTCGGCAGCCTGATCGCCATCGTGCCGCAGACGCCGTACCTGTTCTCGGGGACCGTCGCCAGCAACCTGCGCTACGGCAACCCGGATGCGGCCGACGAGCAGCTGTGGGACGCGCTCGAGGTCGCCCAGGCCCGTGACTTCGTGGCGGCGATGCCCGATGGTCTGAATGCACGCATCGCGCAGGGCGGCACCAACGTTTCGGGCGGGCAGCGCCAGCGCATCGCGATTGCGCGAGCCCTGGTTCGGCAACCCGAGATCTACTTGTTCGACGACTCGTTCTCGGCTCTCGACCTCGGCACCGACGCCCGGCTGCGCGCGGCGCTGCGGCCGGCCACCCGCGACGCTGCCGTGATCATCGTCGGCCAGCGGATCTCCACCATCGCCGACGCCGATTGCATCGTGGTGCTCGACGCGGGACTCATGGTCGGCTTGGGCACGCACGATGAACTGCTGGAGACGTGCCCGACCTACCGCGAGATCGTCGAATCCCAACTCTCGGCCGAGGACGCAGCATGACCGAGCCCACCAAGGGTGTCGTGCCGAAGCGGCTGCCCGAAGTCGGCACGGCGGCTCGACGCGGCGGTGGCCCACCGTGGATGAGCGCGGCCATGCCGGCCGAGAAGTCGATGACGTTCGTCCCGTCGGCCAAACGCCTGCTGGGCCGGCTGCGGCCGCAACGTGGCCTCGTCCTGGGCATCCTGGCGCTGGCGATCATCAGCGTGACGCTGTCGGTGCTCGGGCCCAAGATCCTCGGTCACGCCACGGACATCATCTTCGCGGGCGTGATCGGCAAACAGCTACCGGCGAACGTCAGCCTGCAGCAGGCCGTCGATGCGGCCCGGGCCCGCGGGGACAACAACTTCGCCGACCTGATCGCCGGCATGAACGTCGTGCCCGGCACCGGCATCGACTTCACGGCGCTCGGGCACGTCCTGCTGCTCGCCCTGGCGCTCTACGTCGGCGCGAACCTGCTGTCCTGGCTGCAGGGGTACCTGCTCAACGGCCTCGTCCAGAACACCGTGCTGCGGCTGCGCGCCGACGTCGAGGACAAGATCAACCGGCTGCCGCTGCCGTACTTCGACGGGCAGCCGCGCGGCGAACTGCTCAGCCGGGTCACCAACGACATCGACAACGTCTCGACGAGCCTGCAGCAAACGCTGAGCCAACTGCTGACGTCATTGCTGACCGTCGTCGGTGTCGTGACCCTGATGTTCGTCATCTCGCCGCTGCTGGCGCTGATCGCGCTGGTGACGATCCCGCTGTCGATGGTGGTCACCAAGGCGATCGCGAAACGCTCCCAGAAGCAGTTCATCGCCCAGTGGAAGCACACCGGCGGGCTGAACGGCCAGATCGAGGAGGCGTTCAGCGGGCATGCCCTCGTCAAGGTGTTCGGCCGCCAGCGCGAGATCGAGGAGCGCTTCGACCAACAGAACGAAGACCTGTTCCGGGCCAGCTTCGGCGCCCAGTTCGTCTCCGGGATCATCATGCCCGCGATGATGTTCATCGGGAACTTGAACTACGTCATCATCGCCGTGCTCGGCGGCCTGCGGGTGGCGTCCGGGTCGATGACCCTCGGCGACGTCCAGGCGTTCATCCAGTACTCGCGCCAGTTCACCCAGCCGCTCACCCAGGTCGCCTCGATGGCGAATCTGCTCCAGTCCGGAGTGGCCTCGGCCGAGCGGGTGTTCGACCTGCTCGACGCCCCGGAGCAGAGCGCCGACCCGGTCACTCCGGTACCGGTCGTCGATCGGTCCGGCCGGGTCGAGTTCGAGCACGTCTCGTTCCGCTACGCGCCGGACGAGCCGCTCATCGAGGATGTCTCGCTGGTCGCCGAGCCGGGCCACACGATCGCGATCGTCGGGCCGACCGGGGCAGGCAAGACCACCCTGGTCAACCTGATCATGCGGTTCTACGAGCTGGACTCCGGGCGCATCACCCTCGACGGCGTCGACATCACGACCATGCGCCGCGATCAGCTGCGCTCGGAGATCGGGATGGTCCTGCAGGACGCCTGGCTGTTCGGCGGCACGATCCGCGCCAACTTGGCATATGGCCGCCCCGAGGCCACCGAAGCCGACATCCTCGCCGCGGCCAAGGCGACCTACGTGGACCGGTTCGTGCAGTCGCTGCCCGACGGCTACGACACCGTCATCGACGAGGAGAGCAGCAACATCAGCACCGGGCAGAAGCAGCTGATCACCATCGCCCGCGCGTTCCTGGCCGACCCGTCGCTGCTGATCCTCGACGAGGCCACGAGTTCGGTCGACACCCGCACCGAGGTGCTCGTGCAGCATGCGATGGCCGCGCTGCGGTCCAACCGGACGAGTTTCGTCATCGCGCACCGCCTGTCGACGATCCGCGACGCCGACCTGATCCTGGTCATGGAGCACGGCAGCATCGTCGAGCAGGGCACCCACGCGCAGCTACTCGCCCGCGAAGGCGCCTACTACGCGCTGTACAACTCGCAGTTCGCCCAGGCCGACAGCGACACCGACAGCGACGCCGAGCAGGTGCCGGTCGGATAACCGGTTGGCACCGTCGCAACCGAGGGGAAGACTGCTCGCCGTGGACCTGACGATCAGAACGGCGAGTACCGAGGACTTTCCCGAGATCTCGGCGGTCGATAGCGCCAGCTTCGGCGAGCACTTCAGCGACGAGGAGCTCAGCGACGCGCTCACCCTGATCGACCCGGCCAGATTCCTCGTCGCGGTCGACGGCGAGCGCATCGTCGGCGTCACCGGTGACTACCCGTTCACCATGACCGTCCCCGGCGGCACCCTCGACGTCCCGGGCGTCACCTGGGTGTCCGTCGACCCCACCTATCGGCGGCGCGGCATCCTGCGGGAGCTGATGCACCGCCAACTGCGCAACTTCGCCGACGCTGGCGTCGCGGCCGCCATCCTCACCGCGAGCGAGGGCGGCATCTACGGCCGGTTCGGCTACGGCGCGGCCTCGGCAACCCGCAAGACCGTCATCGACCGGCACCGGGCGACGCTGAGCGCCCCCACCGACACCGGCATGGTCGAGCGGGTGACCGGCGCACGCGCGCGTGAGCTGCTCCCCGACATCCACCGGCGCTGGCGGGCGCAGACCCCGGGCGCGCTGAACCGCGTCGAGCCCTGGTGGGACTACCTGATGCTCGACCGCGAGGCGCACCGTGGCGGCATGTCGGCCCTGTTCCACCTCGTGCATGCCGACGGTTATATCTCCTACCGGGTCAAGACCGACTGGAACGACGGCCACCCGAAGCATCTGTGCTGGATCGCCGACTACGTGACGGTGACGAGCGAGGCGCACGCCGCGCTGTGGCAGGTGCTGCTCGGCCTGGACCTGTTCGGCAGCATCGAGTCCTACCGCATGCCCGACGACGACCCGTTGCCGCACCTGTTGACCGACGCCAGGCAGGTGCGCACCACCGCTATCGCCGACGGGCTGTGGGTTCGCCCGATCGACGTGGCGTCGATGCTGGCGGCGCGCAGCTACGCGGTAGACGTCGAAGCGGTCATCGAGGTGCGCGACGACCTGTTCGGCGACGGCCGTTACCTCCTGCGCGGCGGGCCCGAAGGCGCCACCAGCGAGCGCACCGAGCGCGCGCCCGACATCTCCCTGGGGGTGTCGGCGCTCGGCTCGGTCTATCTCGGCGGCGTCCGGCTGGAAACCCTGGGTCGCGCAGGCAAGGCCGCCGCCGACGACCCGGCTCAGCTCACCCGCCTCGACCGCGCGCTGTTGGCCGACCGCACGCCGGTCCACGGCACCGGCTTCTGAGTCCGATCAGATTCCGGGGAAGGCCACCGTCGCCCTGGCCGGATCCACCAGCACTCGCCACCGGGTCGCCCGCACCGCGCTTGACGTGAGCGCCGTCTGCGCACTGGTGCGAGCGCCCGCTGGCTGCGCCCCGGGGGCCTCGGCCGCGACGGCGTACAGGTAGCGCCAGGCCGCCGCGGCGTCTTGCTCGAGCCTGATGGCCAGGCGCTGCGCTGACCGTGCGTCGACCACCGGGTACAGCGCCGGGTAGTCCGCCGCCGGGGCCGTCGGCACTTCGCCGGCCTTGGTTATTGCCGCTGTCGCCAGGTCCTGAAGCGTTTCGTGGGCGCTCTGGCAGAGGCGGGCCAGGTCGCTGCCGGTAGCCGCGTCGAGGTGCGGACCGGCCAGCGCGTAGCCGAACACCGCCTGCTGCTCGGCGCCCAGCGCCCGCTGCCACGCGTCGACGAGGGTGCTCATGCCGGCGCCACTGCGACCCCCATCGTGGCCCGCCCGGAGGCAAGCAGCTTGCTTGCGGCGCTCATGTGAACAGCACGGCGTGGGTCGACTCGCACGCCGCGATGCTGGCCAGCAAGGCGGCCTGCCGGCCCGTCAGCCGGGCGGCGCGGGTCGCGGCCCGCGCCGAGGCTCGCTCCTCGGCGGTCCGCAGTTCGGCCACGGTGAGCGCCGCCACTGCTCCGGGGCTCGACGGCGGGTTGCCGGCGAGGGCCTCGGGGTAAGTGTTCACGGCGGCCTGGAGCGCCACCTGGTGGGCCACATGGTCGGCCCGGACCTGACGCAGCGCGGTGCGAACGGGGGGCGAACCGCCCGTGGTGGCGTCGATGGCCGCGATCAGGAGTCGCTCGGAGTCCAGGGCCGCGACCAGGTCGGCGGGTGGGCGGCCGGTCGGTTTGTCGGGTTTGGCTATCGGCCGCAGCGCCGCTACCGCGACCCCGCCCCCGGCCGCCACCACGACGGCCGCACCCCCGAGGAGCAGGCCCCGACGCGACACTCCGGTGGAGCGGCGGTCGTTGGGCGCGGCATGTGCGGGACCTCGGACTGCGTCATTCATGGCGCAGCAAGTGTGGCAGAGCCGATACGCTCGTAATCCACAACTGCAGAACAGGAGCGAAGCATGCCGCCCGAAACCGCTGGCGGGTCCGCTGCTCAGACGCGCGAGCGCCTGCTCGGCTTGCTCGGTCCAGTCGTCGCCGCCGCCGGATACGACCTCGAGGACGTGACCGTCTCGGTCGCCGGACGGCGCAGCCTGGTTCGCGTGAGTGTCGACGCCGACGGCGGGATCGACCTCGACGCGGTGGCCGAGGTCAGCCGCGTCGTGTCGGCAGCCATCGACGACACCGATGCCGACGGCCCCGGGGGAGTCGCGTTCGCCGGACCCTATGTGCTCGAAGTCAGCTCGCCCGGCGTCGATCGCCCGCTGGCCGAGCAGCGCCACTGGCGCCGTGCCGTCGGTCGACTGGTGAACGTGCAGATCGCCGACAAGGCCGTTATCGGCCGGGTGCTCGATACCTCCGGGTCCGGCGTGACCTTGGAGGTCGCCGGCGCCCGCCGCGACGTCGCCTGGGGCGACCTCGGTCGGGGAACCGTCGAGGTCGAGTTCAACCGACCGAGCGACGCCCTCGCCGCCGGCGACACAGGACAGGAGGGCTGAGTCATGGTTCAGGTCGACATCACCGCGCTGCACAGCATCGAGCGGGAGAAGGAGATCTCCTTCGAGACCATCATCGATGCACTCGAGACGGCCCTGCTGACCGCCTACAAGCACACCCCGCACTCGATGCCCCACGCCCGCGTTGTGATCGACCGCAAGACCGGCGAGGTCGTCGTGTGGGCCCAGGACCTGGGCCCCGAGGGCGAGCTGCTCGAGGAGTACGACGACACGCCGACGGACTTCGGCCGGGTGGCGGCGATGACGGCGCGTCAGGTGATCCTGCAGCGGTTGCGCGACGCCGAGCACGACCAGACGTTCGGCGAGTACTCCGGCCGCGAGGGCGACATCGTCACCGGCGTCATCCAGGCCGACGCGCAGGCCGCCCAACGGGGGATCGTGCTCGTCGACATCGGCAAGGTCGAGGCGATCCTGCCGCAGTCCGAGCAGGTGCCCGGCGAGCAGTACACGCACGGCACCCGGCTCAAGTGCTACGTCGTGGGCGTCGCGCGGGGCATGCGCGGCCCGCAGGTGACCGTCAGCCGCACCCATCCCAACCTGGTCCGCAAGCTGTTCGCGCTCGAGGTGCCCGAGATCGCCGACGGCAGCGTCGAGATCGTCGGCGTGGCGCGTGAGGCCGGGCACCGCAGCAAGATCGCCGTGCGTACCGATGTGGCTGGGCTCAACGCCAAGGGTGCCTGCATCGGCCCGATGGGGCAGCGGGTGCGCAATGTGGTCGCCGAGCTGCATGGTGAGAAAATCGACATCATCGATCACCACGACGACCCGGCCACGTATGTCGGAAATGCCCTGTCACCGGCCCACGCGCTCGAAACGCACGTCGTCGATCCGGTGGCCCAGTCGGTGCGGGTCGTGGTGCCGGACTTCCAACTGTCACTGGCGATCGGTCGCGAGGGGCAGAACGCCCGCCTCGCCGCGCGGCTGACCGGTTGGCGCATCGACATTCACAGCGACCGCGAAGCGCCCGAACCACCCGCCGAGACCCCGGGCGTGTCGGTCGAAGCACCCCACGGGGAGTAGACTTGACGACGGTCGTCCGTACGTCGACGGCAGCCGAAGCCGGTCAGGGAGCGCCCTCGGGCGCGATCCGGACCTGTATCGGGTGCCGACAGCGCGCGGCGGCCGCCGAGTTGCTCCGCGTCGTCGTGGCGCCGGACGCGATCGGCAAGGTACCCAGGCCCGAGGATGAGCGCGCAGACATCGCGCCCGGCGGGCCTGCGCCCTTGCCCGTCGTGCCCGACCCGCGTCATCGCGCACCCGGCCGCGGCGCGTGGTTGCACCGCGATCCCGAGTGTGTCGAGCTCGCTGAGCGGCGCCGGGCATTCGCCCGGGCCCTCCGGGTGCCCGTGGCGCTCGACCCGTCGCCGGTCCGCGAGTACGTCGCCGGACTGACCCGATAGCTTCACAACCCGACCGCGGACCACCGCAGGAGATGAAGAGCAATGGACAAGCGATGAAGCACCAGCGATGAGCACGTCCACCGTCTAATCGGGACCGAGCGGGTTGCCGCCCTGGTCCTTTCGAAGGAGTCAAGTGGCAGGCAAGGCCCGCGTACACGAGCTTGCGAAAGAGCTCGGCGTATCCAGCAAAGATCTACTCGGCAAACTCAGTGAGCTAGGCGAGTTCGTCAAGAGCGCCTCCTCGACCGTCGAAGCCCCCGTGGCCCGGCGGTTGCGCGAGGCTTACCCGAACGCCGGGCCCGCCGCGCCGGCCCCGGCGAAGAAGGCCCCGGCCAAGAAGGCCGCCGCCGCTGCGCCGGCTCCGGTGGCACCCGAACCCGAGCCCACCCCGGCGCCGACCCCGGCCCCGGCACCGGCCGTCGTCGAGCCCCCCGTGATCGCGGAGCCGACGCCGGCCCCGATCGCTGCCTCGGCGCCGCCCGTCGCGCTACCGGCCGCACCGGCTGCACCGGCCGAGGCCGGAGCCGTCGGGCCGCGACCCGGCCCCCGGATCGCCAACA
>JAOPWD010000328.1 GCA_025965875.1 Pseudonocardiales bacterium | reverse complement strand
GCAGGCCAACGCCTCCGGCCGCGGCTGCACCTACGAGCTGACCGAGATGGGGCGCGAACTGCGGGCGGTGTGCGATGTCATGGGCCAGTGGGGCGCCAAGTGGCTGGAAATCCAACCCGAGCATCTGGACCCGCTCTACGTCCTCTGGGCGACCATCAAGCTCGTCGACGTGGACCGGATCCCCGAGCTGACCACCGTCGTCCGATTCACTCTCACCGACCGGCCCGGCGACAACTACTGGATGATCCTGCGCAAACCGATGCCCGAACTCTGCACACGAGGCGCCGGCTGGGTCGAGGACCTTGTCTGCCAGACCGATGCGAGCTGCCTCATCGACCTGCATCTGAAGAAGACCACCTACGCCCGAGCGATACGCGCAGGCCGTCTGACTCTCACCGGTCCGCTAAATCTCACGCGAGGATTCCCGGAATGGTTCCGGACCAGTCCGTTCGCCGAACACGTCCCCTGACAGGAGGACCTCCGCCCGTTTGTGATCTTGATCGGAAATTGGGCAACGGCTGACCCTTGTGCGGCGCGTGAGCCTTCGCTAACGTACAACCTGATGGTTGTAGGAATGATAGCCGCCGATAGAGCGGATCTGGTGTTCCATGCGCTCGCCGACTCCACTCGCAGGGACATCGTCGCCCTCGTTCTGCAGGGCGAGCACTCCGTTTCCGACTTGGCCCGTCGTTACCCGATGAGCTTTGCGGCAGTGCAGAAGCACGTGGCGGTGCTCGAGCGCGCTGGCCTGGTCAGCAAGCACCGGCAAGGGCGGGAGCAGCGCGTGCGTGGTGAGGCGGGCACCGTGCGTGAGGCGCACCGTCTGCTCGACCAGATCGAGGCTGTATGGCGAGGACGCCTCGGTCGCATCGAGGACCTGGTCACCAGTCCTCGCTCCCCGGACACCAAAGGAGACAGCTCATGACCGTTACCTCCGTCGAGAAGGACGCCGAATCCCTGACAATGACGATCACGGCGCAGTTCGACGCGCCGGCCGCCCGGGTATGGCAGGTGTGGGAGGACCCGCGTCAGCTCGAGCAGTGGTGGGGACCGCCGACCTACCCGGCCACCGTGGTCGAGCACGACCTCACCCCGGGTGGCAGCGTCACCTACTTCATGACCGGTACCGCGGGCGACACCCAACACGGCTGGTGGCGCGTGTCGGCCGTCGACGCTCCCCGCTACCTGGAGTTCATCGACGGATTCGCCGACGCAGACGGCAATCCCAACCCGGATATGCCCGTCATGACGACACGCGTCAGCTTGCACGCGGAGTCAGACGGGACGCGGATGCAGATCACGACGACTTTCCCAACCGCCCAGGCCATGGAACAGCTGATCGCGATGGGCATGGACGAGGGCATGGCGGCCGCGATGGGACAGATCGACAGCCTTTTCACGACCGAGACCGTGTAGCCATGCGGGCGCTCCGATGGCTCGTAGCAGGGCGTCAGCGAACGCGTCAGCCCGGGCAACCGGCGAGGGGCAGCGGCCGGACGCCGTCCGGGGTGTCGACGTAGGCCTGGCCGGCCACGGAGTCCACGGTGCCGCGGACCCGCCAGGTCTGCAGGATTGCGCCGCGCTCGGCGTCCACGCAGTACAGGCTGTCCTCGTCGTCCGACGTGCGCAGCCAAAGAACCCGGCTTCCGGCCGCGACCGCGACCACCCGCGTGTCGGCCCCGCCCGGCAGCCAAGCCGCCACGACCGGCGCCAGCGAGGACGGGTCGAGCCGCCACAGCACCGGCCGCTCGTCCTGGTGGCCCCCGATCCAGAGCTGGTCCCCGACGACGGCGGCGGTGCCGTCGGACAGGCGTAGCTGAGTGTGCGACTCCTCCGGCACGCCACCGGGACGGTAGGACCACATATCGGTGGGGTAACCGAGGTCCATCGCGATGATCCGGTGCCGGGCGGGGTCGGCCACGATCGGGCCGACCGCGCCGTACAAGCCCGGGATCCGTCGAGGGCTCGACGAACCGGGGGCGAGATCAGCGACGCCGACCGATGTCGTCACGTAGAGGTGCCCGGCCAACGCGGCGGCGGCCAGCACGATCGGCGGCCAGAACACTCGCCGGACTTCGGCGAGACCGGGCAGTCGGTACTCCGAAAGGGTCGCCGGTACGGCATTGATGGTCACCGCCCACAGCACAGCCCGGCTCGGATCGACGAGCAGGGCGATCCGGCCCGTCCCGTCAACCGGCGGAGGAAAGGCCGAGCCCCGGACGTCATCGGACCGCAGGTCCCTCGCGACGAGGCGCCCGCCGACCAGCGCCACATACGTCGACCCGTCGACGGTCACGGCGGTCTGTGGAATGGTCGTCGCGACCGGCGACGGCACGACGGCGCGGGGTGGATGGTGCGGGCTGCGGGGCCGGGTCACGACGGCCACCGCGACGGCGACGAGCGCGACGACGACCAGGATGGCCGCGGCCCACCGAGGCGGCCGCCATGGCCCAAGCTCCAAGACGTCGTCATCGGGAGCCTCGAGCCAATCGGCGCGCACGGCCATGTGCCCATGGTGTCCACGCGGGTGACCGGATCGCTAGAGGATCGACTCCCGGCGGTAGTCGGCCTCGCAAGCGTGTCGGTACGGACGAATGCCGGCCACCCAACCGACGGGCTCAGCGACTCATGGGGCGGACTCAGCCTCGCGGGCTACCCTTGGACGTTTGATCCCATGATTTCCACCCGAACGGGGTATCTGTGCTTTTCGGTTCGCGGCGTCTCGCCGCATTGCTCGTTGTGCCCGCCGTCATACTGACTGCGTG
>JAOPWD010000327.1 GCA_025965875.1 Pseudonocardiales bacterium | reverse complement strand
ATCGATCCGGTTGAGGCCGACAATGCGGCGCTGGCGTACTACCGCCCGCCGTCGGCCGACGGAACGCGGCCGGGCGCCCACTGCGTCCTCACGACCGACCCGACGAACCGGTTCGCCTACGAGTACGAGGCGCTGGCTTTCCATGAGTCGGTGCCCGGCCACCACCTACAGATCGCTTCGGCGCAGACGCTCACCTGGCTGCCGCCGCACCGGCGCTATATCGACGCCCAGCTGTGCGCATACGTCGAGGGTTGGGGCCTCTACAGCGAACGCCTGGCCGACGACATGGGGCTCTACTCCTCCGACCGGGCGCGGCTCGGCATGCTGTCGTTCGACGCGCTCCGCGCCTGCAGGCTGGTGGTCGACACCGGCATGCACGCTCTTGGCTGGTCCCGCGAGCGGGCCGCTCAGTTCATGTGGGACAACACCGCCACGACTCGGGCCAATGTCACTAACGAGATCGACCGGTACATCGCCTGGCCCGGGCAGGCGCTGTCGTACATGATCGGCCGGCGGGAGATCGTCCGGTTGCGCGACCGGGCCCGCGCCGTGCTCGGCTCGCGGTTCGAGGCCCGGGACTTCCACGGCGTCGTGCTCAGTCAGGGCGCCGTGCCGCTGCCGGTGCTCGGCGGCCTAGTCGACGCCTGGACCAACCTGGCTGACGGTGTGGGCCGTGTCGGGTTTCGTGGCGGCCGAGCTGACTAACAGGATTGGTCAGGGATAACCCTTGCATTGCCCGAATGTGTGGCCGGCGCTCCCGCTGTGGTTGGGAATGCGATTGTCACGCCGGTGAAACTGTCGGGAACTATTGTGTTAACGCAGGGCGGCGGCTCAGCGAACATTTTGCTGGCGGCTCAGTTCGTACGTGCGGCGGGTTGATCCACGCTTGAGGGGTGACGGTAGGTGAGCGGACGCTATGTCGGCCGCCTCTCGAGGCAGGATCCGCTTCACGAATTTCTGAGCCGGATTGTCTGCGATCAGCTCGGCGTGCGCGGCAGTTCGCCGGCGTTCCGGGTGTTCCGATTGCTCGGGAGCAATGAGGTCTACGAATACGAGGAGCGCGGCAGCGGCGTACGCATCATCTGCAAGTTCTACGGTTCAAGGTTTGGCTGGGATCAGGACAGGGCCGCTCGGCTCGCGCAGCAGGAGCACGACGCCTTGGAGTTGCTGCGTCGCTATGACCTGACGGGCTCACCGCACCACGTCATCCGCCCGCTTGGGCTCAGCCGTGACATCAATTGTGTCCTGGCGCTCGAGTACTACCCCGGCGAGCAATTCAGCCATGCGATTGCGCGGGCCGTTCGACGCGGAGACGACGCGCATCTCTTCTGGCGGCTCAAGGCCCTTGCCTACTTCCTCGCCGCTCAGCACAACCGGACCGCGAACGGCTCCGGCGTCGACTTCGACCCTGACTGTCGATACTTCGACGGCCTGTTGAGCAGCTTGCAGCGACGAAGTCGGATCGGGCATTGGGATGTCGACGAGTTCTCCTGGCTGCGCGATCGATGGCACGACCGCCCGCGAATGTGGCATGACCAACAGGTGTGGCTGCACGGTGATGCGACCCCGGCGAACTTCCTGTTCGGCCACGGCCTCGACGTTGCAGCGATCGATCTGGAGAGGATGAGGCGTGGCGATCGGATGTTCGACGTCGGACGGATCGCCGGCGAACTGCAGCACGCATTCATGCTCGCCGGTGATAGGCATCGTGCCGAGCCGTTCATCGGGCACTTCCTGTGGGAGTACAGCTCGCACTTCCCAGACCCGCAGAGCGCGTTCGCGTCCATCACAGGCAGAGCTCCGTACTACATGGGGTTGAATCTGCTGCGGATCGCGCGCAACGACTACATCAGCGCCGATCACGGCGCCGCCCTCGTCGGACAGGCGAAGGTGCTGCTCCGCGCCGCGTGAGTGTCCTGTCGGTGCAGTGGCAGATCGGAGCCAGGCATGCAGATCGAGGCGATCGCCTTCGATGTGAACGGCACGCTCGTCGATATCCGAACGGAAGACGAAATGGAAAGTATCTTTCGCGCCACGGGCCACTTCCTCACCTATCAAGGCATCACTCTGCGCCGCCACGAACTTCGACACCTCTATTTCCAGGCAATGGAGGAGCAACAAATCAGCAGCGATGAAAAGTATCCGGAGTTCGATGCTGTCGCGATCTGGCGCAAGATCATCGATGATCACCAGACAGACTTCACCCGAGGCCTCGACCAGAGCAAGCTCGAGCAGATGCCCCTGTTCCTTGCCGAGATGACACGCGGGATCTCCCGCCGCCGCCTACGGCTCTACCCACACGTACGGGAGGTCCTGACCAAGCTGCGCGAGACATTCCCGCTTGCCGTAGTCACCGACGCCCAGAGCACCTGGGCGCGAGGCGAGTTGAACAAGGTCGATCTCCTCCGATACTTCGACCCGATCATCGTGTCGGGGGACTACGGCTTCCGAAAGCCCGACCCCCGACTGTTCCGGATCGCGCTAGACCGAATGAACGTGTCCGCCGAGCGGACGATCTACGTCGGCAACGACATGCATCGCGACATCTACGGGGCCAGGGAGGCGGGCATGAAGACAGTAATGTTCGACTCGAACCAAGGCACCAAAGAGCACCTCGGCTGCGTCCCCGACTACACGATCACCGACCACCGCGAACTACTGCACATCGCAGGCCAATGACCTCGGCTGGCGCTGTTGAGCGGTCGCCTCCCAGGCGAGGTCGTGGTGTGCCGGCGGCGGTGAACTTGGCGTCACGATCGCGGACTAGGAACCCGAAGGCGTCGTCGCGCACTCCTAAAGGCGAGCATGAAGTTGCGGGCCGGCTGCGTCACCCACTCCCCCGACGGGTGCCGGGTCACCCCGAGGATATGAACTCACCGCGGGCCCTGTGCCGTGCCAATACTCATCCGCAGCCGGTCCCGCGGTGGCGGAGGGTCATACGGCTCGCTGGGGCTCTGTTGCGTTGGGAGTGTCCGGTCCGGTCCGGTCCGGTCCG
>JAOPWD010000301.1 GCA_025965875.1 Pseudonocardiales bacterium | reverse complement strand
AGACGAGGACATCGGTGATCGGCAGCGCGGAATCGGCCGGGATGTCCAGCTCGGACGGTGTCGCGCCGTGGGCGACCAGCTGCGCGCCGAGTGCCGCCACCATGGCCCCGTTGTCCGTGCACAGCCCCGGGCGCGGGATCCGCAGCCGGATTCCGGCGGCCGCGCAGCGCTCCTCGGCCAGCGCCCGCAGGCGTGAGTTGGCCGCCACGCCTCCGCCGATGATGAGGTGCCCGACGCCCTGCTCGCGCGCCGCGCGCACCGCCTTGGCCGTCAGAACGTCCACCACGGCCTCCTGGAACGACGCGGCGACGTCGGCGGTCGGCACCGGCTCGCCCGCCCGCTGACGTGCCTCGACCCACCGGGCGACGGACGTCTTCAGGCCGGAGAAGGAGAACGCGAATGGGGCGTCGTGCTGCCCGGTCATCCCGCGCGGGAACGCGATGGCGGCCGGATCACCCTCGCGGGCGAGTTGGTCGATCGGCGGCCCGCCCGGGAACGGGAGGCCGAGCAGCCGGGCCACCTTGTCGTAGGCCTCACCGGCGGCGTCGTCGACCGTCGCGCCCAGTTCGGTGACGTCCTCGCCGCCGACCCGGGGCACCAGCAGCAGCGACGAGTGCCCGCCCGAGACGAGCAGGGCGATGCACGGCTCGGTCAGCGGGCCGTGTTCGAGCAGGTCGACGGTCACGTGCGCGGCCAGGTGATTGACGCCGTACAGCGGCTTGCCCAGCGCCAGCGAGTACGCCTTGGCCGCGGCTACGCCGACGAGCAGCGCGCCGGTCAGTCCCGGCCCGGCGGTGACGGCCACCGCATCGACGTCGGCCGCCACAATGCCCGCCGTCGTCAGCGCTCGGTCGATGGTCGGCACCATGGCCTGCAAATGCGCCCGGCTGGCCACCTCGGGCACGACGCCGCCGAAGCGGGCGTGCTCGTCGACGCTGCTGGCGATCGCGTCGGCGAGCAGCGTGGTGCCGCGCACGATCCCGACGCCGGTCTCGTCGCAGGACGTCTCGATCCCCAGCACCAGCGGCTCAGAGCTCACGGCGCATCACCACCGCATCGACGCGGCCGCCGTCGTAATAACCCGGCCGCACGCCGACCTGGGCGAATCCCTCGCGCACATAAAGGGATTGCGCGGCCTGGTTGTCGACGCGGACCTCGAGGAAAGCCTCGACCGCCCCGCGCCAGCGGGCCTCGGCGAGCAGGCCGTCGAGCAGTTGCCTGGCGATGCCGCGGCGGCGCGCGGACGGCACCACGCCGACGGTCAGGATCTCGGCGGAATCGGCGATGACCATGACGCCGGCCCAGCCGAGCAACTCGCCCTGCTCGCCCTGCGCGACGAGGTAGTGCCGCCGCTTGGTGTCGGCCAGTTCGCTGCGATAGCCGCCCGCCGTCCACGCCTCGGTGCCGAACATCGTGCGTTCGTAGGGCATCAGCGCGTCGATGTGCGCGGCGTTCATCGCAACGACGGTGACTGCGGGCGCCGTCATTGGGTGACCGCCTTGGGCCGGCCGGGCTCGATCGCGTCGGGACGGCGCAGGTAGAGCGGGGTGAGCGGTTCGGTCGGCGCCGCCGTCCGGATCCGGTCGGCCGCGCGCTGCACCAGGGCCGCCGCGGACGGGAAGTCCTGATCGATCAACGGCAGCCCCAGGGTGTCGGCGTACAAACGGGCGCCGGCTCCGGCCATCGCGCCCGAGCCCGTCACCACGTCCGCGGGGCGCGACACGACGGGACCCTCGATCCGGGCGCCGCCGAGGTAGCGCGCCCAGTAGATCTCCTTGCGGCGCGCGTCGGTGGCCACGAGCAGCGAGCCGGCGTATGAGCCGGCGATCGCGTCCAGGGAACAGACACCGTAGGTAGCGATGCCAAGGACGTCGGCCATGACTGCCGCGGTCACCAGTCCGACCCGCAGGCCGGTGAACGGTCCCGGTCCGGTCCCGGCCACGATCGCCGCCAGGTCACCCGGCGCGGCACCGACCTCGGCCAGGCACTCGGCAACCGCCGGCGCGAGGTACTCGCCGTGGCCCCGCGAATTGAGCGTCACCCGTTGGGCCCGGATCAGCACCTCGTCCGACGACACGTCGAGCACCGCGGCCGTGACGGCAGCCGAGGACGTATCGATGGCGAGGACGAGCACGATTGTCCAGCCTACGGCGCGGCGTCAGCCCAGCGACGCGACGCGGTCGGCCCAGTCGCCGCCGAACGGCATCAGTCGGACGGTGCGCTCCTCGGAGTCCGGCGCCCGCGCGATCGCAACCTCCAGTCGGGCGTCGCTGAGTTGCTCGACGAGCCCGGCGCCCCACTCCACGACGGTCACCGCGTCAGCGGCGTCGACATCGAGGTCCAGGTCGTCCACCTCGTCGAGCGAGCTGAGCCGATAGGCGTCCACGTGCACGAGCGCAACGCCGCCGGACCTGGCCGGCCGGTGCACCCGCGCGATCACGAACGTCGGCGACACCACCGCCCCGCGCACACCCAGCCCGGCGCCGATCCCCTGCACCAGGACCGTCTTGCCCGCGCCCAGCGGGCCGGTGAGAACGATCAAGTCGCCGGCCCGCAACACGCCCGAAAGGCGAACCCCGAGCGCCCGCATGTCCTCCGCCGAAGGCACCGTCAGCACCGGGCCGCCCAACGCGGCGCGCTGCTCGGCAGTCAATGGCACCCGCGGTCCGGCCGGCCGACCGGGGCCGAGCAGTGGACCGCTCATCCCGCCTCGCCGATGTAGGTGCGCGGCACGCGCGGCCCGATGCGCGTCACGATCTCGTAGTGGATCGTCGCGACGGCGTCGGCCCAGTCCTGCGCGCGCGGCTCGTCCCGGCCCGCGCCGAAGAGCACGGCGTGATCCCCCACGTCCACCGGCAGGTCACCGACGTCGACGACCACCTGGTCCATGCAGACCCGGCCGCTGACGGTGAACCGAGATCCGTTGATCGACACCGGCCCCACGTTGGTGGCGTTGCGCGGGATGCCGTCGGCATACCCGAGCGGCACGAGCGCCAGCGTCGTCTCGCGCTCGGTTGTGTAGGCGTGCCCGTACGAAACCCCCGAGCCGGCGCTTACCCGCTTCACCGAGGCCAGAGCGGCGCGCAGCGTCATCGCCGGCACCAGCCCGAAGTCACCCCGTTGCGGCACCGGCGAAAGCCCGTACACCGCGATGCCCGGGCGGACCAGGTCGAAATGCGCCTCAGGCAGGGTGAGCGTGGCGGCCGAGTTGGCCAGGTGCCGCAACTGCGGCTCGATGCCCACCCGCGCGGCGTCGGCGAGCGCGTCGCGGAACGCGGCGATCTGCTGGGCGATCATCGGGTGCCCAGGCTCGTCCGCGTAGGCGAAGTGGCTCCACACGCCGATCACCTCGACCTGGCCGCCCGACTGCGCCTTGGCCACGGCGGCGAGGAGGTCCGGCCAGTCGCTCACGTACGCGCCGTTGCGCGACAGCCCAGTGTCGATCTTGAGGTGGATTCGGGGGACCAGGTCCAGGTCGGCCGCCGCCGCTCGCACGATGTCGAGCTGCCACTGACTGCTCACGGACAGGTCGACGCCGGTGTCCACTGCACGGCGCACTGTTTCGGTCTCGCCGGGCGTCCACAGCCAGGCCAGCGTCGGCGCGGTGATTCCCGCGTCGCGCAAGGCAATTGCCTCGTCGATCATTGCGGTGCCCAGCCACGTGGCGCCACCGGCCAGCGCCGCACGCGCGGAGGCAAGCAGGCCATGCCCGTAGCCGTCGGCCTTGACGACGGCCATCACCTCGGCCGAGGTGGCGGCCTTGAGGGTGGCGACGTTGCCGCGGATGGCGGCCAGGTCGATGACGGCTTCGGTGCGCAGCACGCCGTCCAGTCTGTCAGCCGCCGACAAAGGGCAGCACGAGGCGGCACGGCACCGGACGCGGGTGGGCCGGGTCGAGGGCGTTCAGTACGTCCGCGGCCGCGACGGGGTCGGCGGCGATCTCGAAGTGTTCGCTGAAGTCGAGCGCGCACTGGTCCTGGACGACGATGTTGCGCATGCCGGCCTGAATCCCGCTGGTGTACGGCACGACGAGCTCGTCGTACTTGGTGACGATGTTGATATAGGTGATGCCCTTGACCGCGGGTGTCCCACCCGAACGCAGCTTGGCGTAGAACGCGGAGCCGGCCAGCAGTTCCGGGCCGGAGGCGAAGAAGGGCGCGAACACGCCGTTCACGACGGCGCTGAACCCGTAGATCGTACTGAGCTGATTCACGGTGGCCAGGCCGGCCGGGTTGGTGCCGTGCCAGATTGGCGCGAGTGACACGTACTTGTCGATCTTGGCCGCGCCACCGAGGAACTTGGCGTAGTAGTCGGGCACCTGGGTGCCCTCGGAGTGCCCGAGGATGTCGACCTTCTTGGCGTGCGTGCTGGCCAACACCCTGGTGACGAACACCGCGAGCTCCTTGGCGCTGGATTCCATTGTGGTGAATCCGCCGAGCTGGTTGAACGGCAGCGGGGTGCCCGCCGCGACGCCGTAGGTGAGCGCGTAGACGCAGTAGCCGCTGTTGGCCAGCAGCGGTGCGAACGTCTGCCAGTTGGTGTTCTTGTTGCCGGACAGGCCGTGCACGAGCACGACCGGGCGCGGGTGTGCGGCCGACGGCTTGCACGTCCAGATGTTCGCGCCCGGCGGGTCGGCGTCGACCTGGGCTCCGGCGAGCAGCGCCGACGTCAGGAAGCTGTACGGCACCGGGTACTTCGGCGCCGCGCCGGCGGGGGTGCTGCCGACGAGCACCGAGAGGGCGATAGCCGCGACGACAGCCAAGCTGGCGAAGACGGGAGCCCCACGGCGCATGTCGATCTCCTTGCCGACGTACCCGGACAGTGCGCAAACCGTAGTTTATTGAACGAAAGTCAGCAACTCGGGCCCAGTCCCACGCCGGGATCAGGGACGGCATAGTTGGGCTGCGTGAGCGGGGATGGGCGCAGTCGCCTTCGGCGACCCGAGGACGACGGCGGCCGCGTCACCAACGTTGAACTGTTCTTCGACCTCGTCTACGTGTTCGCCGTCACTCAGCTCTCGCATCTGCTCATCAAGCACACCACGGTGGAGGGTGCGCTGCAGACCCTGCTGATGCTCGCCATCGTGTGGCAGGTGTGGGTCTACACCACCTGGGTGACCAACTGGCTCGACCCCGATCGACTGCCGGTGCGCGCGATGCTGATCGGCGTCATGTTCGTCAGCCTGGTGCTCGCCGCCGAACTGCCCCGGGCCTTCGAGGACCGCGGTCTCGTGATCGCGGTCGGTTATGCGGTCGTCCAGGTAGGTCGTTCGATCTTCGCTGTCATCGCGTTCCGCGACGACCCGCTACAGCGCAACTTCGAACGCATCCTGGCCTGGTGCGCGGTGTGCGGCACGGCGATGATCCTCGGCGCGCTCGCGCACGGCCACGCCCGCGAGCTGATCTGGGCCGTCACCATCGCGTTCGACTTCCTCGGCGGTCGAGCGGGTTTCTGGACGCCCGGCCTGGGCCGCTCGACCACGGAGGAATGGACGATCGAGGGTAGCCACTTCGCCGAGCGTTGCGAGGGCTTCGTGATCATCGCGCTGGGTGAGTCGATCGTGGCCATCGGCTCGACGCTCTCGGGTCTGACCGACGTCAGCGCAACGGTGATCGTCACGTTCGCGGTTGCATTCTCCGGCACCGTCGCGCTGTGGTGGGTGTACTTCGACCGCGTTGCCGCGCATGGCGCACACAAGATCGCGACGTCGAACGATCCTGGCCGGCTGGGCGCGACCGCGTACCACCTCGTGCATCCGGTGATCGTGGCCGGCATCATCGCGGCCGCGGCCGCCGATGCACTCCTGCTCCATGCGCCCACGACGCGCGGCCATCTGTCGACGTCGTTGCTGATCGTCGGGGGCGCCGCGTTGTTCCTCGGTGGGCACGCGATCTTCAAGGCACTCGTGTTCCGGGTCGTGCCCACGTCGAGGCTGCTGGGTGTCGCAGCGTTGGCTCTGCTGCTCCTGGTCGCCCCCCATGTCACCGCGCTCGCGCTCAGCGCCGGGGTGCTTGTGGTGATCGTGGCGGTCGCCGTGGCCGACCGGATCCAGCACGAGCCTGCGGTTGAAGCGCATGCCGAAGGGGCCAACTGACCGGTCGCTCAACCAGCCGTGATCGAACGCATTGCGCCGCGCAGTTCGGCCAGCACGTCGGTGGCCGACGATGGCCCGTGCGCCCCGGCCCGCTGGCCCGCGACACCGTGGACGTAGGCGCCCGCGGCCGCGGCCAGGGGTGCCGGGAGCCCCGCCGCGAGCAGCGACCCGATCAGGCCGCTGAGCACGTCGCCGCTGCCTGCCGTGGCGAGCCAGGGCGTACCCGTTGCGTTGATGTAGGCGACGCCGTCCGGAGCGGCGATCACAGTGGCGTTGCCCTTGAGCAGCACCGTCGCGCCGAGATCGTGCGCGGCGCGGCGCACCGACGCCAGCCGGTCGGCCGTCGGCCGGTCGGCGATCCGGGCGAACTCGCGGTCGTGCGGCGTCAGCACGGTCGGCGCGCTGCGGCCGCGCACCAGGCCCGGTGACCGGGCCACCAGAGTGATCGCGTCGGCGTCGACGATCACCGGCAGGTCGGTGCGCAGCACGTCGGACAGCAGGCTCATCGCCGTGTCGTCGGTGCCCAGGCCGGGGCCGACCACCCAGGCCTGCACGCGCACGTCCTGCGGGCGGGCTTCGGGGTGCACGATCACCTCGGGGTAACGCGCCCGGATCTGGTCCGGGGCGGTGCCGACGTAGCGCACCATCCCGGCGCCACCGTGCACCGCCGCGCCGGTGGCCAGCACGCCGGCTCCCGCGTACTGCTCCGAGCCGGCGGCCACTCCGACGACGCCGCGGGTGTACTTGTCGTCGGCGGCATCGGGATGTGGCAGCAGGGCGCGGACGTCATTGGCCTCGAGCAGCTGGGTGCGGGCGGGCGGTAGGTGCGGCCCCAACCCGATGTCGACGAGCCGGACCTCGCCTGCGAGATCGGCGCCCGGCCCGACGACAAGGCCGGGTTTCAGCGCACCGAAGCTGACGGTGACGTCGGCATGGATCGCGTCGTCGCCCACCCAGCCGGTGTCGGCGTCCACTCCGGATGGCACGTCCACCGCGATCGTCAGCACGTCGGCGGCTGCTGCGGCCAGTTCGATGGCGGCACCGCGCAGCCCACCACGTCCCCCGATGCCGACGATGCCGTCGACGACCAGGTCCGCGCCGGTGATTGCCGCCGGGTCGGCGCCGGTGGTGCGGCCGCCGGCTCGATCCAGGGCCACCAGCCCGTCGGCGTGGGCGTGCTCCGGGTCGAGCAGCAACGCGGTCACGCGGGCGCCGCGGGCGGCCAGCCGGGCCCCGGCGAACAACGCGTCTGCGCCGTTGTTGCCCCGGCCGACGAGCAGCACGACGTGGGCTCCGTACACGCGCTCGAGCGATAGTCCACAGTGGACTGCGAGGGCCTGCGCGGCCCGCTGCATGAGCGCGCCCTCGGGCAGTTCGGCCATCAGCGCTGCCTCGGCCGCACGTACGTCGTCGACGGCGTAGACGCCTTTCATCTCACGCCTCCGCGATGACGGTGGCCGCGGCGATGCCGCCGTCGTGCGACAGCGAGACGTGCCAGCGGGTGACCCCGAGCGACGCGGCCCGCTCGGCCACCGTGCCGCGCACGGCCAGCGACGGGCGGCCGCTGTCGTCCGTGTGCACCTCGGCGTCTGTCCAAGCCATGCCGCCGCCCGCGCCGAGCGCCTTGGCCAGCGCCTCCTTGGCCGCGAATCGCGCCGCCAAGGACTCAGCCGAGCGAGGTTCGCCGGAGCGGGTCACCAGCTCGCCGGACGTGAACAATCGCGCCGCCAGGGCGGGCGTGCGCTGCAGCGCCTCGGCGAACCGCGCGATCGGTACCACGTCGATCCCGACGCCCAGGATCACCCGGGGTCCCCGCGAAATCGCGAGCGCTGCGAGCGACCTCGTGGGGTGGTCATGCTGTGGGCGAGCCGGTGGACCCGACGGGTGCGTAGTCGGACAGGTGGCCGGGGAACGCCGATATGTGCGGGTTCAGGTAGTGCGCGGCGTTGTTGACGGCGGTGGCGACCTCACCGAAACCGGTGGCGATCAGCTTCACCTTGCCCGGGTAGTCGACGATGTCGCCGGCCGAATAGATGCCCGGCACCGTGGTGCGCCCCATGGTGTCGACCATGATCTGACGCTTCTGGATGTCGATGCCCCACTCCATCAGCGGCCCGAGATTGGCGGTGAAGCCCAGCGCGGCCACGAGCTTGTCGCACGCCATCGTCCGCACCGTCTCGCCGATCGTGATGTCGACCTCGGTGATGTTCGGGTCACCGCGCACCCCGGAGATCTGGGCGTCGGTGACCATCTCCACGGGCGTGGCCCGGAGCAGGTCGACCGAATGCGGGTGGGCCCGGAACTCGGCTCGCCGGTGCACGATGGTCACGCTCTTGGCGATCGGTTCCAACATCAACGCCCAGTCGAGCGCCGAGTCGCCGCCGCCGACCACCACGACGTTCTGCCCGGTGTAGACCGACGGGTCGGGGACGAAGTGCACCAGCCCGCGGCCGAGGTACTCGCCGCCCGTGGGCAGCGGCCGGGGCGTGAACGTGCCGATGCCGCCCGTGATGACTATTGCCTTGGTTTCGATGCGCAGCCCGCGCGACGTCGTCACGGCAAACCCGCCGTCGCCGCGCTCGAGGCCGACGGCTTGGTGGCCGAGCACATAGTCGGGCGAGAACGGCGCGGCCTGCGCGAGGAGTTGCTCGACCAGGTCGCGGCCGCGAATGGCCGGGAAACCGGCGACGTCGAAGATCGCCTTCTCGGGGTACATCGCGGTGATCTGGCCACCCGGCTCCTCGAGTGAGTCGAGCACCGCGATCGACAGCTTGCGCACCCCGGCGTAGTAGGCGCCGAACAGACCGACCGGGCCGGCCCCGACGATCATCAGGTCCACCGACTTGGTCGTAGCGGTTTCTGTCACAACCGCGAGCTTAGTGCCGCGCGGCCGGAAGTCGTTTGCCGGATACGGCGATCCTGGTTCCGCATCGCTCGGCGGACGAGCAGGCGATACCGCTGTTGTCTGGACGACGAGGACACGCGGCGAGCGGGACGCTGGGCGGTAAAAATGCTTCCAACGCGCGGCCTTAGGGCAGCCACGGGTTACTCGACTGTGACCGACTTGGCCAGGTTGCGGGGCTTGTCGACGTCGAAACCGCGGGCCTGCGCGATCTCGGCGGCGAGGACCTGCAACGGAATCGTCGTCACGAACGGGGACAGCAGGGTGCGCACGGCGGGCACCTGGATCAGGTGGTCGGCGTGCTCGCGCACCGCTTCGTCACCCACTTCGGCGATCACGATCGTGCGGGCCCCGCGGGCCTTGACCTCGGCGACGTTGCTCAGCATCTTCTGGTGCAGCACCGGCCGGCCGATCGGCGAGGGCATCACCACGACGACGGGTAGGCCGTCCTCGATCAACGCGATCGGGCCGTGCTTGAGCTCGCCCGCCGCGAATCCCTCGGCGTGCATGTAGGCGAGTTCCTTGAGCTTGAGCGCGCCCTCGAGAGCCACCGGGTAGCCGACGTGGCGGCCGATGAACAGGATCGCCTTGGCCGCGGCGATCTCGCGGGCGAGCTCGCGGACCGGCTCGACGAGAGCGAGCGTGGCCGCCATCTGCTCCGGGATCGCGGACAGCGCGTCGAACTCGGCCGTGATCTCGTCGCCGTACTTGGTCCCGCGTGCCTGCGCCAGGGCGAGACCGACGAGTTCGACGGCGGCGACCTGGGCGACGAACGTCTTGGTGGCCGCGACGCCGATCTCGGGACCGGCGTGCGTGTAGAGGACCGCGTCGGACTCGCGCGGGATCTGCGCGCCGTTGGTGTTGCAGATGGCCAGCACCTTGGCGCGCTGGTCGCGGGCGTGCCGCACGGCCTCGAGGGTGTCGGCGGTCTCGCCGGACTGGCTGATCGCGACGACGAGCGTCTGCCGGTCGAGCACGGGGTCGCGGTAGCGGAACTCGGAGGCCATCTCGACCTCGACGGGCACCC
>JAOPWD010000247.1 GCA_025965875.1 Pseudonocardiales bacterium | reverse complement strand
GTGGCCATCCCGAACGTCTTCGCCGTCCGGTAGCGGCTGGTCGCCTCGTCGCGGCGCGACGCGTCCGGGCTCGGGTGGTCGGGGTCGTTCCAGCCGAGCTCGGCCAGCCGCTGCCGGTAGCCGATGTCGGTGCCGACGCCGTTGAGCGGGTCCTCGGTGACCTGCGACCACCAGCCCGCGACGAGGTAGGTGAGTGCGTCCCCTTCGACCTCCGTCCCGGCGAGATCGACGAGCGAGTCGTGCAGCGCGAAGCGGCCCAGCGCGGCGTCGTAGCTCTGCGTCCAGCTCGTCCCACCGACGTGCGCGGTGAGCTGGGCGTGCGGGATCTCCGGCAGCACGGTGACGGTATTCGTCGTCACCGTGGGCCAGTCCTCGAGCATGGTGATCGTGCCCGCGTCGGCCTCGATCACCCAGCCCGTCACCAAGGGCAGCGGGCTGCCGGCGACAACCGTCAGCCGCAGCACCGCCCACCGGTCCGGCAGCACGGGCAGTTGCAGCAGCCGCCGGGTGGTGTCCCCCGGCGCCTGCGGATCGTCGACCAGCTTGCCGCGCGCCAGGGCAGCCGGCACCGACCAGAGCAGGTGCACTCCGGGTGGGCGCGGTGTCCCGTCGTCAGCCAGATCCGCCGGTGGCGGCGGGGTGTCCCCGTCGCGGAACGGCAGCCGCAGCATCGGCTCGGTGTCGTTGCTGCCGGCGCGCACCACCAGCGCCTGCACGTCGACCGGCACGAGCAGTCGGGGCTCACGCACCAGGAACTTGTCGTAGTTGGTCAGGTCCGCGGCCACCCCGCCCAGTTGACTGAGCGCGGCCCACCGTGGGGTCTGCGCGGCGAGGCGGATCTCGTCGGGACTGAACTGGGTCATCGCGTCACAGCCCCAGCACCTGGGCGGCCAGCCCGAAGCGGTGCGCCAGTGCGTCGATCTGGATCGTCGCGACGAAGGAGTCGACGGTCTGCGGCACCGTCGTATCGCCGAACACCTGCCGCAGCGGGAAGCGCAGCATCTCCATCGCGAACTCGGCCGCGTTGACCGCCGGGGCAGGGGTCAGGTGCGCCGGGTTCCCCGGGATCGCGCGCAGGTCGTCGTAGAGCCGCTTGATGTTGACCACCCCGGGTGCGTTCGCGCGGAACCGCACGTCCACCGTGCGGTCCTTGCCGCCGACCTTCAGCGGGCCCTTGTTGGGGTCCTTGATGTCGCGCACCGTGATGACGGCGGTCTGCTGCGTGGGGTCGGCGCCCTCCTTGAGCCGGATCCCGAACTGGATCCCGGAGCGCGGCTCCTCCAGGTGCACGACCGCGGGCACTCCGTCGAAGAGGACGAACAGCACGGCCGGGGCGAGGCGCTCCATGCGCAGCAGCCGCACCCGGTCCGGGCTGGTGTCCATGTCGGGGATGGTGCGGTCGTCGGGCAGCGTGTCGGTCGAGTAGGCGCGCACGTGCATGCCTGGCCACCCGGAGACGAGCCGGGACCGAAGCACGAAACCCGAGATCGGCCCGCCGGCGCCCATGGGTCGGCCCTGCGCATCGACCGCGGGCGCGTCGGCGTCCTTCATCCGCACCAGCCGCTCGGCCTGGTCGGTCTCGGTGCGCACGGTGTCGTAGAGCTGTGCCAGCTGCACCCGGTCGGCCGCGTTCACGGTGCCGACGCTCAGGGCGCCCTGCACCAGCGCGTCGGTGGCGTTGCGGTCGAGGTAGAAGAACCGGATCGTCTCGGTCGGGATCAGCTCCGCGTCTGGGACGAGGTAGCTGAACGGCACGCCCTCGAGCAGCCGCAGCCGGGCCAGGAACCGCACGATCTCGGCCGGGACCACGCCGTCGGGCGGGATGCCGTCCTCGACGCCCTCGCTGCGCGGGACCTGGGCGAGCGTCGCGGCCATCGTCGTCAGGGTCGTCGAGATGGCGGTGACGTAGGCCTTGCTGTTCAGCTCCATCAGCCGTCCCCACCCTGCTCGGTGGCGGCGCGGGCGGCCGCCTCGTCGATCAGCCGGTCCAGGGCGTCCTTGCGCCGGCTGCGCTTGGGTTTCGCGCCACCTGACTTGGGTGACGCGCCCTTGTGATCAGTCGGCGGTTGCTCGATCTTCAGCGAGTTGAGCACCAGTTCGTCCACCCGCTGCAGCAGCTGATCGGTGAGGGCGCCCATCGACCGATCGTCACGAGACACCGGGCGCTCCGGGGTCTTGGCCACCGGGACGGGCACGGCGCCCAGCCCGTCGACGCCGAACTGCTTGCCCACCCGCAGCGTCACATTCGGATCGGCGCCGAGGCCGACCAGCACCTGCTCGGCGGTGAGGTCCTTGAGCTCGTCGGGGACTCGCGCCGTGGTCACCTCGCGCGCGCTGGGCGCCAACGGCTCCGCGCCCAGAGCGGTGAAGCTGCCGACGATGTGATGACGGACGAGGTCTTCGAGGCTGTCGCGACCGCCCGCCACCCCGACGCCCAAACCGGCGAACAGCTCGGCCGAGAGTTTGTCGGCGAGCTCCCGGGCGCGGGCGGCGCCGAACAGGTCACGCCGCCAGTTCATCAGCGCGGCGACCAGCGTCGGCTTGTTCAGCGTCAACAGCCGGCCGATCTCGAACAGCGCGGCCAGCGAGACGTCCTCGCGGCCGTCCGGTGTCACCTTGCGCAGCTGATCGCCGGTGTGCGAGAGCACCGGCGCCGCGCGTTGCGTGGGCTGCGGGGTGAGCGGGCCGCGGAACCACGAGCGGGCCGGCTCGCCGCGCCGGGTCCGGTGCGACAGTGCGACGTGACCGGTGGGCGCGACCTCGGGCCGAGGCTGCGGCTGGGTGTCGTCGAGGGTGCCGAGCAGCCCGACCTGCAGATCGTTCATCAGCCGCTCGAAGCCGCCGCTGCCGGTGCAGGTGAAGTCCCACGAGACCAGGACCGGGAACCGGTACGTCGGGTTGAGGGCCAGCACGCCCGCGCTGATCCCGGCCCGGTACTCGCTCGCGACGGCCAGGTCGCTGGAGGTGATTACCGTGCGGGCGGTGGCCGGGCCGGTGGCCCAGGCCGTGCCTTGCGTCTGCAGGCCCTTCGCGGTGTCGTAGCGGACGAGCTCGGTGCTCTGTGCCGCCTGCAGTGCCTTCGGGCCGGCCTTGGCCTTTCCCTTGCCCTTGCCTTTGGCGAGCACCGGTGCCGCCGCGCCGAGCTGCATCGCGAGCTGATCGAGGGTGACGTTCGGCGCCGGCTGGAGGAACTCCGCATTGACCAGGGCGGTCACCTCCAGGGTGTTGAAGAACAGCGGCGGGTCCGGCGGCTCGGTCGGCAGCAGCTTGTCGAGCTGGTGCTCCAGGTTGATCAGGTACGCCGTGTAGTTCAGCGGGACCGGGTCGGGGTCCTCGCCCTGTGGCGGCGCGGGCTGCGGCAGCCGGTTCGCCATGACGACGGCCAGGAAGCCATCGTCATCGCCGAGGGCCAGCTCGGTGTCGCGTAGGTCGACCTTGCGCACGTGGCACAGCAGGTCCAGCTCGTCCAGGCAAGGGAAAACCTTCTCGACGATGTCCTTCGTGACCTCGAGGTACTTGCCCTTCGGCACGTCGGCGTCGGCGCTGAGAGTGACCCCGTCGCTCACGCAGGTCGCCACGTCGACGTCGGGCGAGAGCTTGCCCTCGCCGTCGGCGAGGACCACCAGCGCCAGCCACGGCGGGGCCTGGTCCGGTGACACGGGCGGGTTGGTCGGGTTGCGCTCCCACGGCAGGGTGCGGCGCTTCAGGACGATCTGCGGCAGCCGCTCGCGCCAGTCCCCGCGTGAGGTTGCGGGCGGGAACGTCGACAGGATCTGGTCCGGCGGCAGGACGTAGCGCGGCGCGTCGATGTGCAGGTGGAAAGCCGTGTCGTCGACCGGGATGGTCTGGTTGCCGTCGTGCAGGGTCGCGGCCACCAGGTCCTGGCTGCTGGTCGCCGTGTACGCACCGGCCGGCAGCGCCGGACGCGCATCCTTGTACAGCTCGAAGAAGCCGGGAGTCGTCATGGGCGCGCCTTCTTCGCCGGGGTCTTCTTGGCCGGGACCTTCTTCGCGGGGACGGCCTTCTTGGCCGCGACCTTCTTGGCCGGTGCTGCCTTCTTGGCCGGGCGGCGGCGGACCCGGCGCGGCACGAACTTCTCCACCGGGCCGTCAGCGAGCGTGATCGTCACCTGCCGGCGCCCGGGGCCGCCGACCAGCGGCTGGGCGACGGCGGCCTCGACGCCGGTCACGGCCAGCAGTTCGGCCAGTGCCGCGATGCCGCCGGCGCTGCCGAGCACGCCGCCCAGATGACCCTGGCCGCAGCCGTCGACCAACACACCGGGGACCGGCCCGGTGGTCTTGATCGAGTACAGCAGGATCGAGCGCACCCCGTCGACGAGCACCTGCGGCGGTAGTGGCTCACCCGCGACGTCGACCGCCCGCCCCGCGTCGAGCAGCCGCATCGACACCTGCGCCGCCGCGTCGCTGCCGAGGTAGTCGTCGATCACGATGGCCACCACGTCGACCGGATCGGTGAACGTGGTGACGACCCGCCCCGCGGTGACCAGCTCGTGCCCGGACACCCAGCCGCCGTCGCCTCGGTCACGGTTGTCGCGGACCCGGCTGCCCTGCGCCAGCACCACCGCGCCGCCGGCCAGCGCCGCACCCCAGCCGATCGAGGGCAACGACTGTCCCGCGTACCAACCGGGCACGGGCCCGGCGACCGCGGCGCTGGCACCCGCCCCGACCAGGACCACGCGCTCGGTGGCCCGGGGCAGTTCGACGATCCCCTGCGCCGGGTCGGCCGGGACGACCTGGTCGTCCAACGTCCGTCCGCCAGCGGCGAGGCAGAGCACTCGGGTGGCCCCCCCGACGATCGTCAGCGTGTCCAGCGCGTCGCCGGAGGGCCGGTTGGCGACCGTGATCACCACGAGCTCGCCGTCGTGGATGGTCGCACCGCTGCCCGCGCGACCAGTGAGGCGGTCGGCGGGTTGGTCGAGCAGCCGGTCGGACATCGCAGCCAGCCGCTGCGCTGCCTGCGGCGCGGGGCGGGCGTTCGCCACCGCGCCGACGGCCCCGGAGGCGAGCCGGGTGACAGGCGCCATGCCCACGGCGGCGATCGTACGGTCGGTCTGCTGCCCGGCCCGCGGCACGAGCTCGAGCCCCAACTGGGTGCGGCCGACGTGCGCCGACTGCACCGACGCCAGCGTCGGCGGGATGCGCGACACCGACTTGCCTCGGTCGGCCACCGTCGTGCCGCCCGGGCGCTCGAGGGCGACGGCCAGGGGTGCGCCGAGCACCGCCTTGACCAGCGGCGCCCACCGGCGCGGGGCGGGCTTCGTGCGGTCGACGACGACGGGCGTCACCGGCGGGGATACCGGCGCCGGGCTCAGGATCAGGTCGTCGGCG
>JAOPWD010000214.1 GCA_025965875.1 Pseudonocardiales bacterium | reverse complement strand
CGATCAGGGGGACTGGCGCACCACCGATGTAGTGACGGGGCGTCGGCTCGTGCTGGGCAACGCCGACGTCCGGATCTCCTACGCCGTCGCCGGTTCGCCGTCGCCGCTGTACCGCAATGCCATCGGCGACGAGTGCGTCTACGTCGAGTCGGGCAGCGCCACCGTCGAGACGGTCTTCGGCGCACTGCCCGCCCGCGAGGGCGATTACGTGCTGCTGCCGCGGGCCACCACGCACCGCTGGATCCCCACCGGCGACACCCCGCTGCGGGTCTACTGCATCGAGGCCAACAGCCACATCACCGCCCCGCGGCGCTACCTGTCCAAATTCGGGCAACTACTGGAACACTCCCCCTACTGCGAACGCGACCTGCACCCCCCGACCGAACCGCTGCTGGCCGACGGGACCGACGTCGAGGTCTACCTCAAGCACCGCGGCTCCGGGCCTGCCGGTATCACCGGGACCATCCACACCGTGCCGCACCACCCCTTCGACGTCATCGGCTGGGACGGCTGCCTCTACCCCTACACCTTCAACGTGGCCGACTTCGAACCGATCACCGGCCGGGTCCACCAGCCCCCACCAGCCCACCAAGTGTTCGAAGCCACCAACTTCGTCATCTGCAACTTCGTCCCCCGCAAAGTCGACTACCACCCACTGTCGATCCCGGTGCCCTACTACCACTCCAACGTCGACTCCGACGAAGTGATGTTCTACTGCGGCGGGGACTACGAAGCCCGCAAAGGATCCGGCATCGGTCTGGGCTCGATCTCCCTACACCCCGGCGGACACTCCCACGGACCCCAACCCGGCGCCTACGAACGCAGCATCGGCATCGACTACTTCGACGAACTCGCCGTCATGATCGACACCTTCCGCCCCCTACGCCTCGGCGAGGCAGCCCGCGCCAGCGACGACGGCGCCTACGCCTGGAGCTGGTCCGGCCGAGGACCTGCTTCGTGACCACCTGGCTGGGGCTGGCCGCGGACGACCTGTTCGGCATCGATCACCTCCCCTACGGTTCCGCCGAACACGCTGGCGGACGTCGCCTCGCCGTTGTGCGGATCGGCGCGTCGGCGCTCGACCTGACCGCTGCCACCGCCGATCTCGCCGTCGAGCATGCGTCGCTGTTCGCGGGCGGCACGCTCGACGCGTTCCTGGCCGCCGGCCGGCCGGCATGGCAGCAGGTGCGAGCGCTGCTCACCCAGTGGCTGACCGACGAGGCATACCGTCCGGCGCTCGAACCGCTGCTGACTCCCGTCGACGAACTGACTCTTCGGCTGCCGTTCTGCGTCGCGGACTACGTCGACTTCTACGCCTCGGAGGCGCATGCCACGAACGTCGGAAGGATGTTGCGGCCCGACGCCGAGCCCCTCACACCGAACTGGAAGCACCTGCCCATCGGCTACCACGGGCGGGCCGGCACGGTCGTGGTGTCCGGCACCGAGGTCCGCCGGCCGACCGGCCAGCGCCGAGCCGCGGATGGATCGATCACCTTCGGCCCGACACAACGCCTGGATATCGAGTCCGAGGTTGCCTTCGTCGTGGGCGCCGGTAGCGAACTGGGCTCCCGGGTCGCGGTGACCGACTTCGCCGAACACGTCTTCGGGGTCTGCCTGCTCAACGACTGGTCGGCCCGCGACATCCAGGCCTGGGAGTACGTGCCGCTCGGCCCGTTTCTCGGCAAGTCGTTCGCGACGTCGATCTCGCCGTGGATCACCCCGCTGGCTGCTCTGGACGGCGCCTGGGTCCAGCCGCCCGCGCGAGACCCGCGGCCGATGCCGTACCTGGACGACTCGGGGCAGCCGAGCGGTCTCGACCTCGACCTGGCGGTGAGCCTCAACGGTGCGGTGATCTCCCGTCCGCCGTTTGCGACGATGTACTGGACGCCGGCCCAAATGCTCGCGCACCTCACCGTCAACGGTGCGAGCCTGCGCACCGGCGACCTGTTCGCCTCCGGCACGGTCAGCGGCCCCGACCGGATGCAACGGGGCAGCCTGCTCGAGCTCTCCTGGAATGGCACCGAGCCGCTGACGCTGCCAGACGGCACCGAGCGGACCTTCCTCGAGGACGGCGACGAGGTCGTCATCACCGCGAGTGTCCCCACCCGTCGCGGCCGAATCGGCCTCGGCGAGGTGCGTGGGCGCATCGGTCCCGCAATTGGCTAGGGCATCCAGGTGGCGCCTGCACGGAACCGGGCGCGCGGTCGGCTACGAATGGGGTTTGTGGAGACTGCCCTGGCCGAGATCGGCGAACGCCTCAACCAGGGGCAACCCGAGGCACTCGAGGACTGCTATCGCACCCTCGGTCCCCTCGTCATGTCCTATTTGGCGCGATACGTCCCACAGCCGGACATCGAAGACGTCATGCAGCGGGTGTTCTACGAGGTGTGGCGCGTCCACGAGCGCTACGACCCGGACCGCTCGCTGCGTGGCTGGGTGCTCGGTATCGCCCGCAAGCGGGCGATCGACCACCTGCGCAAGCGCCGCGACGTCGTGGTCCCGCTCGACTCGATGCGGGAGATCACCGGGGACGACGGCCGCGAGGTCGCCGAGCGACTGGTCTGGGCTGATGAGGTCCGGACCGCCCTGGACCTGCTACCCCAGTTGCAGCGCGAGGTGATCGAACTCGCGTACTTCGAGGGCTACACGCAGACTGAGATCGCCCTCGCCCTGGATATCCCGTTGGGAACGGTCAAAACGCGTACCTCGCGTGGCTTGCAACGGATGGCAGGACTCATGGAAAACACCCGGGAGCAATGATGACCGCCCATATCTCCGAAGAGCTCCCCCGGCTCCTGACCGGTGAGGCCACGCGCGAGGTCGTGCAGCGCGCCGCCGCACACCTGCGCACCTGCGAGGACTGCCAGCAGGAACTTGTCTCCGCCGTGGTCGCGCACGCCTCGCTCACCTCGGCACAACGGTTCGCACCGGAGATCGTCGCGCGTCCATCACGAGAGCAGGCCGCGCCGGGCGGGAATGACGCGCTGCCGGACCTGAGCGCGATCTTCGCCCAGGTGCGTGAAGAAGCCAGCGAGGCTCCGCGCGTGGCCCATCGCTCCCGCCGCCCGCTCTATGCAGTGGCTGCCGTCGCGGCCGGGATCGTGATCGGCACCGGTGGCACCGCGCTGATCCAGAACGTCGGCGACAACACGCCGTCCGGACGCTCGGTCGCGCTCAGCGCGTTCGACATCGGGACGACGTCGGCCAAGGCGACAGTGCGCAAGGACGGCCAGATGGTTTTGGACGCCGCCTCGCTGCCCAAGCTCGACCCGGAGCATCGCTACGAAGTGTGGCTCACCAACAAGGCGCGCTCGCAGATGCAGCCGATCGGCTGGATCGGAACCAACGGCGAGGCGACTTTGACCGTGCCGGCGAACCTGATGTCGCGCTACAGCGCCATCGAGGTCAGCGTCCAGGACGTCGATGCAGCCACCTACACCTACAGCGGCAAGAGCGTCCTGCGCGGCTCGTACAGCGCGTAGCACCCACGCACTCTGAACCCGGCGCCCGACACGTGGGGGGCCGTGGGCGGCGGGTTCAGTTACGCGTGCGGTACGCGTCGGCCCGGGGCCTCAGGACGCTTGCTCGGTTTCTTCGGCGGGAGCGGGAAGAAGCCGCTGGTGCGTGCGGCGTACTCGGCCCAACCGGGGCGCTTGGACAGGTGTTTCTCGAGGATGCGGGCGCCGGAGCCTTTGGTCAGCAGCAGCGTCATGAGGATCGGCGCGAACACGGTCAGGACGCCGGGCCAGCGCTCGGCGGAAATGAGGAAGACGCCCCACCAGACACAGGCGTCCCCGAAGTAATTGGGATGGCGGGTGTAGCGCCACAGGCCGGTGTCGATGACCGTGCCCTTGTTGGCGGGATTGCGCCGGAACTGCTCCATCTGCCGGTCGCCGATGCCCTCGAAGAAGACGCCGACACACCACAGCGTGACGCCGACCCAGGCCAGTCCCCACACCGGGCCGCCCTCGAATGCGCCCACGAGGATCGGTGCCGAGATGACCAGCGCCAGGACCCCCTGCAGCAGGTAGACCATCCGCAGCGCATACAGGTCGGGATTGCCCTTCGCCTTCCCGAGTAGCTCCGCGTAGCGCGGGTCCTCAGGCTTGCCGGCGGTGCGCCGGCCGATGTGTTGCGCCAGCCGAAGACCCCAGAGCGTGGGCAGCACGAGCAGCAACCAGCGCCGCAGCGGATCGCCGTGGCCGGCGGAACAGAAGAACGCGGCCAGCGCGATGGCGACGAACAGCAGTCCCCACGCCGTGTCGATCACGCTGTGCTTGTGCGCGATCTTCGACGCGATGAACGTCGCGGCCAGCACGACAAGAACCGCGCCCGCCACCCATGGCAGGGCGTGCAGGAACGGCGTCGTCGAGAATCCGCTCACGGCTAGACGCTATCGGCGGCCCACGGCCGGGTCGCCGGCGTCGCGCTGCCGCCGTAGACCGTCGGCTTGACTGCCAGGATCTGGTCCACGCCCATCCGGCCCTCTTCGAAGGCCAGGGCACCGCCGACGAGGTAGAGCCGCCAGGCGCTCGCCACCTCCTCGCCGACCAGCGCGACGAACTGTGCGTAGTTCGCCTCAAACGTGTTGATCCAGTGCCGCACCGTGGTGACGTAGTGCTCGCGCATGGCCTCGACGTCGCGCACTTCGAAGCCGGCCTGCTCGAGGAAGCCGATCGTCTGCGACAGGGGCCGCATGTGCATGTCGGGCGCGATGTAGGCCTCGATGAACGCGCCGCCGCCCGGAGCCGCGTCCACGTGGCGCGACATCTGCTGCATCAGCAGCCGGCCGGTCGGCGCGAGTGCACCGAGCAGGATGCCGGCGTAGATCGGGTACTGGTCCTCGCCGACGTGCTCGCCCATCTCGATCGAGCTGACCGCGTCGAAGGTCTCACCGGTCTCCGCGAGCTCGCGATAGTCCTGCAGTCGCACGTTGACGAAATCGGCCAGACCGCGGTCGGCGACCTGCTTGGCGATGCGGTCGCGCTGCTGCACCGACAAGGTGACGCCCGTAGCGTGCACGCCGTAGTGCCCGGCGGCGTGCAGGATCAGCGAACCCCAGCCACAGCCGACATCGAGCAGGCGCATGCCGGGCTTGAGTTCGAGCTTGCGGCAGATCAGGTCGAGCTTGGCCCGCTGCGCATCGACGAGCGGCTGGTCCGGCGCGGTGAAGTAGGCGCTCGAGTAGGCCATCGTCTCGTCGAGCAGCAGTTGGTAGAAGTCGTTGGACAGGTCGTAGTGGTGCGAGATCGCGGCACGATCGCGGGAGCGCGTGTGCAGCCGGCCGGTAAGCCGGGCCTCGGACGTCGGGGGCTTCGGCGCGGGTCCGACGGCGCCGAGTCGCGCGGCGGCCACGGCAGCCGACAGCTTGCCCCGCGTAGTCAGCGAGATGCCGCTGTGCGGGCGGGAGCGGGCGAGTTGCCAGGCACGCCGGAAGCCCTCGGCCAGGTCACCCTGGACGTCGATGTCGCCGGTGACGTACGCGCGGGCCAGGCCGAGCTCGCCCGGCTCCCACATCAGCCGGCGCAGCGCCCGCCGCGACCGGATGATCAGCACCGGGCCATCGCTCGGGCCGGCCTCGCTGCCGTCCCATGCCCGCAACCGGAGTGGCAATTCGATGCCAACGGTTTCGCGGATCAAGGCGGCGAGCCGGTCGGCACTGTTGGGCTTGCTGGGCATGGGTCCTCCTCGATGCGTGGGTGGCGGATGACGGGCAATCCCTTACGCCACAAGGCGATGCCGTGCTTGGTGATCAGACCCCGCACGAGCCACGTCTCAAACGGGCGACGCAGGGTGGTCGCGAGCACCGTGCGCAGTCCAGCCGGGCGGCGCACGCCACGAACTGAAGCGGTGAAGGGTCGTCGGTTCGGTCGATGCAGGCTGATCGTGAGCGCCACCCGCTCCCCTGGCTCCGGCACGCTCATCCGGTAAAAGCCGTCGACCGAGTTGAACGGCGAGACGAAGAACACCTTCGCGGTTTCGGCCCGACCGGCATCGTCTGTGTGCAGCAGGTAGCAATGCCGGCCGCCGTAGGTGTTGCGCACCTCGGCGATGACGCACACCAGCGCGCCGTCGCCATCGTGACACCAGAACAGCGAGAGCGGGTTGAACACGTAGCCGAGGCTGCGGGCGTTGGCCAGCATGGTGATCGCTCCGCCGTGCAGGTCGATGCCGTTCTCGGCCAGGTAGGCGTCGACGTTGGCTCGGATGCTGCGCTGCGGGTCACCGAAATGATCTCGTGCGTCGAAGCGGGCGAGCGAGCGCAGCCCGGGCGGCAGCCGCGGCAGGTCATCGAGGTCCACGAACCACTGGTAGCTGTCGTGGCACACCTCGTGCCGCACCGGCCCGGCGCGCACGTGGGCGATCTCCACGTCGTAGAGCGCAGCCTTCACCAGTCCACTCCGAAGCTCGCCGCGGCCGCGACGCCGGACCGGCAGCCGTCCTCGTGAAATCCCCAGCCGTGATAGGCGCCGGCGTAGGCGACGACACCGTCGTTGAGCTCAGGCAGCCGCTGCTGGGCGCCTACGGACTCCGAGGTGTAGACGGGATGCTCGTAGCGCATCCGGTCGATCACGGTGCTCGGGTCGACCCGTGCCTCGCCGTTGAGCGTGACCACGAAGGTCTGGTCGGTGTCCAGCCGCTGCAGGCGGTTCATGTTGTAGCTCAGCTGCACGTTGGTCGGGGTGGCGCCGCACGAGGGCAGCGCGTAGTTCCATGACGCCTGCGCACGCGGTGCGTGGGACAACACCGAGCCGTCGGTGTGCAGCACCGCCGGGTTCACCGTGTAGCCGATGGCGCCGAGAATGTCGCGCTCGGCCGTAGTCGCCGCGGCCAACATGTCCAGCGCCTGGTGCGGGTGCGATGCGATGACAACGCCGTCGAACCGGGCGACCGTGTCGCCGTCGTCGCGGATCTCGACGCCGGCCTGGACTCTGGTGATACGACGCACTGGCGTGGACGTCTGCACCGACGTCAGCCCCTTGGCCGCGCGCTCGACGTAGCGTGCCGAGCCGCCCACGACCGTGCGCCAGACGGGTGCGCCGGTGACCGTCAGCATGCCGTGGTTCGCGAGGAACTTGAACAGGTAGCGGGCCGGGTAGTCGCCGGTCTGCGTGGGTGCGGTCGACCAGACGGCGGCGATCAGCGGGGTCATGAAGTGCGCGACGAAGTAGGTCGAGAACCGCCCCGCGGCCAGGAACTCGCGGACCGTCTGACCGTCGTCGTCACCCTCCAGCAGAGCCCGGGCGCGGCGATGAAAGCGGACGACTTCACCGAGCATTCTGAGGTAACGCGGGTTCGCGACCGTCCGCACCGACGGCAGCAATCCGGACAGTCCCTTGCCCCCGGCATATTCCAGGCCACAGCCGCCGCACGAGATCGACATGCTCATATCCGATTCCTGGGTGGCAAC
>JAOPWD010000209.1 GCA_025965875.1 Pseudonocardiales bacterium | reverse complement strand
GCCGGCCTCGAGTGCGGCGTGGATGGTGGCGATGCTCTCGTCGTCGTCGGAGCCGCCGTACATGCCAGACATGCCCATGCAGCCGAGCCCGATCGCGCTCACCTGCGGACCGCTGGTACCGAGCTGTCGTGTCGTCATCGTTGTCATGCCTCCAGCGTGGCGCCCCATTCTGTGCGCGCGGCAGAGTCCGTTGATCGGAACTGCGCCGCGACGAGGTGTCGAGCCTGGCCGGCAGGTCCACTGACTACTACACGCGACTGGAGCAGTCTCGGGGCCGCATCCGTCCGCGCCGCTCGACCGGGTTGAAGCGCAACTTCACCTGGCTGTGGTTCAAGGACCCGTCCACCCGGGCGCCGGGCCAACGCCAAGCGGCTGATCCATCCCGAGGTCAGGCTGCTCGACCTACTCTGCGAGACGCTGGTCAGCGGCGTCGGCGACCAAGACCTCAAGACGACCCGGTAGTCGGGGTCGACGGACCGGCGGGCTCGTAGCTGAGTGAGCCGACGCCGGCCTTGGTCAGCGTCAGCTGCCCGTCCTTGATCGACCACGTGACGTTGGTGTTCAGAACCTTGGCCACCATGTCCGCTTGGGTCGTGCAGCCCATCAGGGTCGTCACATAGCCACTGATGTAGAGCGTGCCCGTGCCGATCGTGGCCTGACCGCTGCCGGAATTGCAGCCGTCCGAGGCGGTGAACCGGCCCTTACCGTCGAACTGGATCGTGCCACCGGGGGGCACTGTGGATGCCGTGCCGTTCGGGCCATTCTGGGCGACGCTGACGAGGTGCCATTGGCCAGCAGTCAGCGCCTTCGGGTCGGTGGTCGGCGCCGGTGCGGCGCCGTAGACCAGCGCCGGGGTGCCGTTTTGGCTGAGCGTGAGTTCGTTGCCCTTGACCGACCATTGCAGGCTGCCGTTGAGCACTTTGTCGAGCCGCGCGATCTGGGCGGCAGCGACTGGATCTGGGTTGAGGCACGCCATGTCGGTGTGCACGACCGAGCCGAGGTTGATCGTGTCCGCGGTGATCGTCACGGGGGAGCCCAGGCTGTTGCAGCCGTCCGACCCCGTGAGCTGACCTTTGCCGTCGATCATCAGCCGCGCTTGCACCTTAACCGCAGTCGGGGTCGGGGGGACGCCGACGACCTTTACCAGCCGCCAGTCGACGCCCACGAGCCCGTTGGCACCGATGCCGCCGGCCACCCGATGGGGCGTGGACGAGGAGCCATTGAGGTTGATCGCGATCACCGTGGCCGCGGCGGCTGCCGCTACGCCGGCGCCGGCCGCGATCAGGACGCGCATCCGCCGGCGGGGCGGCGCTGCGGCGCCAGCCGGCGTCACCGGCACGTCAACTGGTTCGGCGGGAATCTCGAGGTAGCCGAGGTCAACGTCGGCGATGGTCTTGTTGGCGGCGCGCCACCGCTCGCCTGCGGCGCTGAGCCGGGCGTTCAGATCGTCGTCAGTGCTCATCGTCGTCTCCCAGTAATTGACGCAGGCGCCCCCGGGCGTCGGACAGCGTCGATTTCACGGTTCCGGCCGCGCAGCCCATGACGGCCGCGGTCTCATCGACATTGAGGCCGACGAAGTAGTGCAGTTCGACGGCCAGCCGCTGGCGGCCGGCCAGATTGCCGATTGCCTCGTCCAGGTCGAGGTCGGCGGCGACGTTGGACGCGGGTGCGGCGGCGTCGGGCGCCACGGTCGTCTCGTCGACGACGTGCAGCCGCCGCACCCGCTTGCGCCGGGCATCACGCGCTCGATCAGCGGTGATGGCCAGCAGCCAATTCGACGGCGTACCCAGCGCCGAGTCGAACTGGTCCCATTTTTGCCAGGCCCGGACGAGCGCGTCCTGTACGACGTCATCGGGGTCGGCATACGGTGCCAGGCGCCGGGCGAGTCTCGTCATCGCCAGCAGCGACGGCCCTACCCAGTCGGCGAACCGTGCCGCATCGTCGGTCGCCACCATGGTCTCCATACTTCTCTGTACGTCCACGGCGACGGCGACGGTTGGGTAGCGCGACCAGGTTTCCGCCGGCCGGCGCGGTTGAGCGGTGCGATATCGGCGCAGTGGTGCGCTATAACGCACCACTCATGGCAGACCGCACCGCTCAAGGGAGTCCGGCGAAACAGGGCGGGAAACGCGCAGAGTTAGAGCAGGCCGGCGGCGCGCATGCCTTTGAGCGTGGGCTGGATGATCGCGGTCGGGACCGCGCCCTCGCTGACCGCATCGATCGTCTTGAGCCCTTCGCCGGTATTGAAGACGACGGTCTCGATCGAGGTGTCGATCTCGCCGGCCTCGACCAGCTTGCGTAGCACCGCGACGGTCACCCCGCCGGCGGTCTCGGCGAAGACCCCGGTCGTGCGGGCGAGCAGGCGAACTCCCGCGCGGATCTCGTCGTCGTCGACCGCGGCCATCGAGCCGCCGGTCGAACGCACCGCGTCCAACGCGTACGGACCGTCGGCCGGGCTGCCGATGTTCAGCGACTTGGCGATGCCAGTCGGCTTCACCGGCTGCACGTCGGCAGAGCCGTCAGCAAACGCCGTAGCGATCGGTGCGCAGCCCGCGGACTGGGCCCCGTAGACCCGCCACGACGACGCCGGCACCAGCCCGGCTTCGATGAGCTCCTTGAAGCCCTTGTGGATCTTGGTGAGCATCGACCCGGAGGCCATCGGCGCCACGTACTGGCCGGGGATCCGCCAGCCCAGCTGCTCGGCGACCTCGAAGCCCAGCGTCTTGGAGCCCTCGGCGTAGTACGGCCGCACGTTGAGGTTCACGAAGCCGGTGTTCTCGAACTCGTCGGTCTCGCCCAACTCGGAGCACAGCCGGTTGACGTCGTCGTAGGAACCCTCGACGCCGACCAGCGTGCCGCCGTAGATGGCCGTCTGAATGATCTTGGCCGGCTCGAGGTCGGCCGGGATGAACACGATCGACGGCATCCCGACCCGCGCCGCGTGCGCGGCCACCGAGTTGGCCAGGTTGCCCGTGGAGGCGCAGGCAATCCGTTCGAAGCCGAGCTCGCGCGCGGCCGTGATCGCGACCGAGACGACCCGGTCCTTGAACGAGTGCGTGGGGTTGGCCGAGTCGTCCTTGATCCAGACGGGCGCGGTGAAGCCGAGTTCATCAGCCAGTCGGTCGGCCCGGATGAGCGGCGTCATGCCGGTCCCCGAGTCGACGCGGGTGGCCGGGTTCTGGCCAACCGGCAACAGGCCGGCGTAGCGCCACAGCGAGTGCGGGCCCGCCTCGATCTCCTCGCGCGTCACGCGCGCGAGGGCGGTCGGGTCGTAGCCGATCTCGAGCGGGCCGAAACACTCGAAGCAGGCGTGCTGCGCGCCGAGCGGGAACTGGGCGCCGCAGTTGCGGCAGACGAGTGCCGACGCAGGGGACGGGACGATGGGGCGATCGAGCAGAACAGTCATGAGTACGAGGCCTTTCCCTCATCTTTCCCAGGCTGGCTGCCTGGGCCGGATTTGGCACCTGCGGCGGCGGCCTCACGTCAGGACGACGTAACGCATCGCACGCGGTTGCCGGGGCTTCGTCGGGCCGGTCCCTCTGCCCCTCTGGATGAGCGGTGCTATTCGGTTGTGGTTCCTATCCTTGCACAGGCCGGGCAGCGGTGAGCTCAGGAATAGTCCGACGTGAGCACGACCACGACCGGGCCGGTCGGCAATTCCGCGAACTTCGGCATGACGCGCTTGATCGTGGGGAACTGGGTCTGCAGCGCCTGCGCGGCCGCTTGGGCGCCAGCGACAGCGGGATCGTAGTACGCGCATGTCGACGCAATGTTGTTGACGAGGTTGCCGGTGCTGGTGACCGTCCAACCGCCGGACTCGAAGCGCGCCTTGGCTTGCGCGGCGAGCCCGGCCACCTTCGTGTTGTTCAGCACGACGAGCGGCAGCGTGCCGGCGGCCGGCTGCGAGGTGGTTGCCGTCGGCGTCACGGCCGGCGTCTTTGTCGGCGTCACTGTCGGCGTTGCTCTCGGCGTGGTCGCGGGCGCCGTCGACTTCGGGGTCGTCTTGGCCGCCGGTTGGGTCGTGGTGGTGCCCGTGGCAGCCACCTTGCCGTGCCCATTCGGGCTACGCAGGGCGAAGATCGCGATGATCAGGACGCCGATGCCCAAGACCGCCAGAAAGACCCCAGCCAGTCGTTCTCGACGCTGCCGCTTGTCGAGTAGGCGGGTCACGCGGCCATTGTCCTCGGTCAGACCTCGATGCCCAGACGGCGGGCCGATCGCTGCCGCTGCCGACTGGCCCGCAGTCGGCGCAGTCGCTTGACGAGCATGGGATCTGCCGCCAGCGCCGACGGAGTGTCGATCAGTGCGTTGAGCACCTGGTAGTAGCGGGTCGTCGACATGTCGAACAGCTCACGGATCGCCTGCTCCTTGGCGCCGGCGTACTTCCACCACTGACGCTCGAAGGCGAGAATCTCCCGGTCCCGGCGGCTCAGGCCGTCGGTCGGTACGTCCTCGGCATTGCCGGCGCCGCTCTGTCCAGCCGCAGCGTGGGCGAAATCCATGCGTCGTGCTCCCTCGGCTCACTCGGCTCGGAGTTGGTCAGCCACCGATACGTTAGCGAATCCCACCGGTGTGATTCGCTGCCGATATTGAATCACGGCCAGCCGTGTCAAGGTGGCTCGGCGCGCTGTGGACGGCGTGGCGCATCATGCACAACTTGCCGCAGGACGTGGCGCGCGCACCCCCCGTTGACGACGGTGTGGGCCATGTCAGTCATCTTCGCCGACCCCGGCGAACTCTATGCCATCGCCGATCGCATCGCCCGCCATGCCGACGCCGTCCGTAGGAACGCCACGACACTGGCTGCGGCGATCGCCACCGACCGCTGGCGCGGGCTCGCGTCGGAGGTCTTCGCCGCCGAGGCGGGCAGCGTGCTGAAGGACATGTGGGCCTGTGCCCGCCGCCTGGACGACGCCGCCGATGCGCTGCGCCGGCACGCCAGTCGGGTGCAGGGGGTGATCGACTTCGTCAAGCGCGCGTGGGACGACATCGAGGGATTGGGTGCGACGGTCGTCCGGGACGTCGGTGGCTTCCTGGTCGACGACAACGGCCTGCTCGACGCCCTGATGGCCGACGTGCTGGAGCAGGTGCCGCACTAATGGGTCCCAGGGTGCCGCAGCCGGTGTCCGTGAGCGGTGGCAGCAACGGCGTCGAGGCGCACTACGACGACATCGTCGCCATGGCCAGGCGGTTCGGCCATGTCGCCACCGACAGCGGCGGGGCGGCGCTGACGCTGCACGGTTACCTCGTCGACCCGGGCCTCTACACCTCGGGCCTGGCCGATCCGGCCGGCCTGGCCACCTTCGAGGCCGACCTGCTCGACGCGCTGGACGGCTACCACGGGCTGAGCTGGATCGCGGTCCAGTGCGGCGCGATCGACGTCGAACTGCGCGCGGCAGCGGCTGCATACCTTGAGGCCGACCGGGCCGCGATCGCACTGCAGGATCACTTCGCCGGCCTGGTCGGCTTCACCCCCGCGGCAGCGCACGCGCTGGCCCTGCTGGCCGCGAGCGGCAACGTCCCGCGCGCCCTCCAGACGGTTCTCACCGACGACCCGGCCCTGGTGGACGCGTTCATGAACGCAGGCCCGGTGATGTGGGACGCCCTGACCGCACCGCTGCTCGTCGACGGTCACGCCAATGTCGCCGACGCCGGAGTCGACACCGCCGGCGCTCCGCCGCGCAGCCTGGCCGACGTGATGGGTGCGCTGGCCCGGCGCAACGACGGCCGCCCCGGCGAGATCGACGTGCGGATCATCACCGGTGCCGACGGCACGAGGCGCGCGATCGTCGACATCCCCGGCACCAAGACGTTCGACCCCACCCAGGTCTCCGACATCACCGGGCCGGTGACAAACATGCGGGCCCTGGTGGGTGTCCAGACGTCATACGAGAAGGGCGTCCTGCAGGCCATGCACACGGCCGGGGTGCGGTCCAGCGACGAGGTCATGCTCGTCGGGCACAGCGAAGGAGGCATGGTTGCGGTCCAGGCGGCGCTCAACTGCGCGAAGAACCGCCAGTTCCGGGTGACGCACGTCGTCACCGCGGGCGCTCCGGTCGGCCTGACGGTGGCCAAGCTCCCCGGCAGCGTGCAGTTGCTGGCGGTGGAGAACCACAACGACATCGTCCCGCACCTCGACGGCCGCACGAATCCGGACAAGGTCAACGTCACCACCGCGACCGTCACTCGCGGCAACGGCGGGATCAGCAACGACCACGGCCTGGACGAGTCCTACGTGCCCGGAGCGGCTGACCTCGACGCCAGCCACGACCCGTCCGTGACCTCATTCCTCTCCGGCGCGCGCGGCTTCTTCGACGCCACCAGCGTCCGAACGCACACCTACGTGATCACCCGCGGGAGCTGAGCTGAGCGCCAACGACCGGGAGCGCTTGCCGAGCGCGCCGTGGTCGACCACCATCACGGGATGCTGGGACTGATGCAGGACACGCCACTGACGACGAACTGGATCTTCGACCGGGGTGCTCAGTACTACGGGACGAAGACGGTCACGACCAGGACAGCGACAGGGCTGGAACGCAAGACGTTTACCGAGCTCGCAGCCGAGACGCGGCGCGTGGCGGCCGCGATCGACGACCTCGGGATCTCCCCAGGCGGACGCGTCGGCACGTTTGCGTGGAACACCGCGCGCCACCTCGGCCTGTACTTCGCTATCCCGGGCACTGGGCGGGTGATGCACACGCTCAACATTCGTTACTTCCCCGAGCAGCTGATCTACACGGTCGGGCACGCCGAGGACGAGGCCGTGTTCGTCGATCGATCGCTGCTGCCGCTGTTCAGCAAGTACCTGCCCCAGCTCGAGACGGTCAAACACGTCATCGTCATGGACGACGGTTCCGGCGCCGACATTCCCGACGACCCGCGCATCCTGAACTACTCCGAGCTGATCGCCGCCGCCGACGAGATCAACTTCAGCGACCGGGTGACGGACGAACGCCAGGCCGCGGCGCTCTGCTACACCACGGGCACCACCGGCAACCCGAAGGGCGTGCTCTCCTCGCACCGCTCCACCTGGCTGCATTCGTTCGCCACCCTGACCACGGGTGTGTTCGGGCTGAGCGAGGCCGACCGGGTGCTGCCGGTGGTTCCTATGTTCCATGCGAACGCGTGGGGGCTCGGCTACGCGGCGCTCCTGGCTGGTTCCTCCCTGGTCATGCCCGGTCCCGACCTCAGCCCGAAGGGGATTCTCGGCCTGTTGGAGTCGGAGAAGGTGACGCTCACCGCCGGTGTGCCGACGATCTGGATGGCCATGGTGCCGCTGCTCGACGACTACGACCTGAGCTCCTTGCGCGGGATCATCTGCGGCGGCTCGGCGGTGCCGAAGGCCCTGTCCGAAGCGTGGCGGGCCAAGGTCGGCCTGCCGATCACGCAGGCCTGGGGGATGACCGAGATGTCACCGCTGGGCACCGTGTGCACCATCCGCTCCGAGTTCGCCGACCTGCCGGAAGAGCAGAAGGCCGACATCCGCGCCACGGCCGGCATCGCGCCACCCGGAGTCGAGTTGCGCATCGTCGATGCCGAGACGCGCGACGAACTGCCCTGGGACGATGAGGCATCCGGCGAACTCGAATGCCGCGGGCCGTGGATCGCCAGCAAGTACTACCGCACCGACGAGCCCGGGTCGCAGTACGCGCCCGACGGCTGGCTGCGTACCGGCGACGTCGCCTGCATCTCGCCGCTGGGCTACGTGCGCCTCGTTGACCGCACCAAGGACCTGGTGAAGTCCGGCGGCGAGTGGATCAGCTCCGTCGAACTGGAGAACGAGATCATGGCTCACCCCAAGGTCGCCGAGGCGGCGGTGATCGCGGTACCGCATCCCAAGTGGTCCGAACGGCCGCTGGCGTGCGTCGTCGTCAAGCCCGGCGAGACGCTCACCAGCGAGGAGGTCCTCGATTTCTTGCGGGAGCGGCTCACGTCCTGGCAGCTGCCCGACGACGTCGTCTTCATCGACGAGGTGCCCAAGACCAGCGTTGGCAAGTTCTCCAAGAAGACGCTGCGCGACCGGTTCGCTGACCACGTGCTGCCTACTGCCTGACCGGGTTCTGGCTACTGTCTGACAGCGTTCTGGCTACTGCCTGAGCACGGTCTGGCTACTGCCTGACGTTGCTGGCTGCTTGTTCTGGTGAAATGCGAAGTGCAAAGGCGCAGCGACGACAGAGTTGGGTTCGTGGCTGGAACCCGCTCTCGGCTCCCCTTCTTGTGGTCGTCACCCCGTGGGTTCG
>JAOPWD010000174.1 GCA_025965875.1 Pseudonocardiales bacterium | reverse complement strand
CGACTTCCGCGCGATCGGCTCTGCGGGAGCGGGAACGCTTGGCCCGCACAGTGCACGACGGCGTGCTGCAACTGCTCGCGCTCGTGCAGCGGCAAGCCCGCGACGGCACTGCCGACTGGGACGTCCTGGCGAGCGACGCGGTCCTTGCGGTTCTTCTTCCGCAGGTCGCGCAGATTCCGCAGGCCAAGAAGGGGTTCGAGGTCGCCGTCCACGATGCGGGTGGATTCGTAGAGATACAGCCCTGTCAGTTCGGTGAGTCCTGCGATGGGGTGCAATGAGTCGATGTTGCCGCAGTTGGCGACCGACAGCGTCGAGAGGTTTCGCAGCGCCGCGATGTCATCGATTGCCGTGACCCCGCCGCAGGTGTTGATCAGAAGCGTCGCGAGCGATGTTGCGGCAGACGGTAGGGACGCAAGGTCGTGCAGCTTGTGCGTGCCCGCCACCAAGACATCTCGCGTTGCGATTGCGGTCACCCCGGGACACGCCACTACCGTTAGCCATGAACGTCCTCCTTATGCATGGGACACCAAGCCTGCAGCGCATCAGGAGGACGTTCCTACATCCGGCACCGACACGCAGAACGTCTTTCTATGCCGCCGACAGTTCGCGGACCTGCCGATGAGCGGTTCGCCACGCTCGACCGCAGATGCCGATCTGTGGATGACGACATCGGCTCGCATCCGCAAGGCTTCGGACTTCGTCTCCTGCTTCGTCCTCAGCCGTGTGCCTGCCCGCGCGGTCATGTCGACGTGCGGAACAGGTCACGCGCTTAGACGATGGCTCGGCTAGGGTGCTCTGCAGTCAAATATGTCGTCGCCGTCGCCGTCGCCGTCCAATCAACGCACCATGTCGAAGGAGCTGGCCCCGCTGGCTATCAACCCGCGCGCCAAGTCGACCGCGAGGAGGCGTCAGGTCGGAGGACGAAGCTCATCACGATCGCAACCTCATCTCATCGCCGCTGTCGACCTCGATGAGATCGAAGAACATCCCGCCACCATCGGTCGCGGGTCGGTAGCTGCGGCAGTGGTGCTCTTCGGTCTGGTCTTCTTGCAGGCAGCGTTCTTGGCCGTTCACATCAAGGCTCTCAGCCCATACGACGAAGGCGCAAACTACGACTACGTAATTAGGGCGATGCATGGTTCGCTGCCGATACCCGCGGGCACGCACTACCTAGACACGACCATCCAGGCGTGGGCGTGCCGTCCCACCGACAAGGCAACCTCATTGGCCGGCATATGCGGCAGGCCGACGCCGCCAGCCTACGGTGGTGTCCCTTTTGAAGGCGTGAACTACAACGCTCAGTTCGGGCCGCTCTATTACTTGATCGCGGCAGGCGGCGCCCGTGCGCTGTCGGTCATCGGGATCGGGTCCTTCACCGCCGCCCGCCTGGTTTCCGCGCTGCTCTACGCAGCGGGTTCGGCCGCTTTGCTACTCGTCACGCAGCGACTGAAGCGCGGTTGGGTTGGTCCGGCCGGTCTGATCCTGGCCGCCTCAATGTCAGGGCTGGCACTGAGTAGCGGCGCAACGATCACGCCTGATTCGACGGCATTCCTTTACACGGCCGGAGTCGTTGCATCCGCATTGCTAGCTCGATCGTGGGCGCGGGCGGTGGGCTGGACCGCCGTCCTGATGACACTCGCCGGGCTCACCAAACCGAACTTCATTGTGGTGGCGGTGCTCGCGTCAGCGCTCCTGCTGCTCCGGTGGGTCTACATCGAACGCCCGTCGCGAACGGGGCTATCCGTACGATCCCATCTGAGCGCTCTCATCTGGGTCTGTTTTCCGGTCGTGACCTGCGCAGTCAGTGGCGGCGCGTGGTCGGCGCTGTCGAGATCACGGGCGCAGCCTGGTGCGTCATTCGACGGTGGCGTTCACTTGTACTTGCAGAGCAGTTTGGGCCCGGTCGCGCGGGTCGCCCAGCAAGTTGCGGCCCTAGTCCAGCCAAACGGGGGGACGGCGCCCGGCGCCGCGTTTACCGCGCTTGACTCCTCCCTGGTCAAGACGGGCGGACTCATCGTTGTTATAGCAACGATGGGAGCGTCCCTCTGGTCCTGGCTTGGGCCGGACGGTACGAGCTTCAAACCTGTGATTGTGCTGCGTTCGACCGCGCTCGCGATTCCCGTGGCCGCGATCGCGCTAACGGTGACTTTCTACGTGTTCTACGACGGGTCGCTTCAGACGGCATCCGCTACGGATTGCCCTTCCTCGCGGCAACGGCGATCGGAGCCGGAGTAATGATTCGCCGGAAGGCGGCACCGTTCGTCGCATTGTTCGGCGCGGCCATCTGGATCGGCGTGTTCGTCGCTGTGCTGCGAGCCTGAGACATCCTGTCGGCTCCGCCAACCCACCGACCAGCCCCTAACGTGGACGACCGGCCTTGCGGCTGGCGGGCGGCTCCGCTCGACCGCATATGCCGCGGTCAGAGCGCAGTCATGCCGAGACTCGGTCGCTGTGGACGATCTTGCTCAGCAAGCTGCCTTGTAATCCGCGTCTGCCGCCCGTGCGGGCGAACGCCTGCCCGTGCCTGGGGGCGCGATCGTTCCTGCCGAGCCTGGGATGTCAACACGGTGAGCCATTCAGGCGCAACCGTTTCAACTCCGCGGGAAAGCCGGTCTGGCTGATCCTTAAGGACGCACGAAGCTGCGCTTGGAGCACCTCGACCCGGTGTAGTCGACCTCAATGGCCCAGACCGCGGCCCGGAACCGTCCTGCCGGGTCCAATCGTCGGGTCAAGCGGGCCGTAACGATGGGCTTACGAGGCACGAGGACGCAGACACTGGAGGGACCATGCCGGAGCCCGGCGCGCACCGAATCAAGGAACTCTTTCGCGCGGCCGCCGGCCTGTCGATCGACACCGATGACGTCCGGCGTTACCGCGAGTTCGTAGACGACAAGCTCTACGACCTACTACTCATGGGCGTGGCTACGGCGCACGCGAACGGCCGCGACATCATGCAGCCGAGTGACCTGCCCATAACCGCGGGGTTGCAGGAGCGCATCCACGAATTCGAGAAGCTGGCGCACGACATCCCGATCGAACCGATCCTCGAACAGCTGGCGACGCATCCGCCTCTCGCTGCGGAGCCGAGCGATGAGGTCGAGGCGCGCCTGCCCGGCATTGTTGGCGGCCTCAGCGTGGGACTCGCGAAGTTCTTCACGATCGTCGCTCCTCAGAAGAAGAATCC
>JAOPWD010000143.1 GCA_025965875.1 Pseudonocardiales bacterium | reverse complement strand
GTCACCGGCGCCGCCCGCGGAATCGGTGCCGCCACGGTGCAGGCACTGAGCGCTGAAGGGTGGTCAGTGCTCGCGATCGACCTGGCTGCCGACGATCCCGCGTTGCCATATCGGCTGGGGACGGCGGCTGAACTGGCCGAGGTCGTTGACCGCGCGGACGCACCTGATCGGGTGCGGTCCTGCGTCGCTGATGTGCGCGATCTCGCCGCGATGGAAGCCGCCGTTGCCGAAGCGGAGGAGCGGTGGGGCGGTGTCGACGCGGCAATTGCGTGCGCCGGCGTCATCGCCGGTGGCGTCCCGTTCTGGCAGGTGCCGCTCGACCAGGAGCAGGCCGTGCTCGACATCGACCTCGGCGGTGTTCTGTCGCTGGCGCGCGCCGCCGTGCCGGCGTTGCTGCGCCGTCCCGAACCGCGCAGTGGCCGCTTCCTCGCAGTCGCGTCAACCGCGGCTACGCAGGGTCTACCGATGCTCGCCGCCTACTGTGCGGCGAAGGCCGGCGTGACCGGGCTGATCCGCGCGCTGGGCGCGGAGTTGGGCAGCACCGGCGTCACGGCGAATGCGGTCAGTCCGGGCTCCACGGCAACAGCCATGCTGAACGAGACCGGGCGGCTCTACGACCTGCCCGATGCGCAGGCGTTCGCCACCCAACAACCGATCCACCGCCTGATCGATCCCGCCGAGGTAGCCGCCGTGCTGGTCTTCCTCGCCGGACCCGCGAGCAGTGGCATGACGGGTGCGGTCGCGGCTGTCGACGGGGGGCTCTCGCTATGAGAGTGCGGCTCGGTGCGGGATCGGGGATCGCGCACGCGACTCCGTTGCCACTGGGTTTCCGCGTCGTGCTCGACGCCGATACCAAGCGGATGGACGAGACGACGCTGTTCGGCGGATCGCCGGCTCGGGTGATGCGCTTGTCCGCGTCCGGGCGCACAGCATGGGCGGAGCTGCAAGACGGCCCTGTGCGCACAGCGGCCGGTGGTGCCCTGGCCCGCAAACTGACCGACACCGGGGCCGCGCATCCGCGCCCGCCGACGTCACCGCGGCCGGCCGATGTCGCGGTGGTCATCCCGGTACGCGACCGCGCCGAGCTGCTGGCCCGGTGTCTGACTGCTCTCGGCGGGCGGTACCCGGTACTGGTCGTGGATGACGGCTCCTCGGATGAGCACGCAAAAGCCGCAGTCGCCGCGCGACACGGTGCGGCGCTCTTGCGCCGCGACAAGAACGGCGGGCCGGCCCGCGCCCGTAACGCTGGGCTCAACCAGATCAGCAACGACGTTGTCGCGTTCCTGGACAGTGACTGCGTGCCGGCAGCCGTCTGGATCGACGTGCTCGGCGCCCACTTGGCCGATCCGCTCGTCGCCGCGGTCGCACCGCGGATCGTCTCCGTGCCATCGGCGACGTCGGCCGGTCGCTACGGCGCGGCCAAGGGCAGCCTGGATCTGGGCGATCGGGAGGCGCGCGTCGTCCCCGCCGCGCGGGTGGGTTACGTCCCCACCGCCGCGCTTCTCGTGCGCCGCAGCGCACTGCTGCAGGCTGCGGGTGACGGCGGCGTGTTCGATCCGGACCTGCGCTACGGCGAGGACGTCGATCTCGTCTGGCGATTACACGAGGCGGGGTGGCGCATCCGCTACGACCCAAGCGTCGTGGTTCGCCACCACGAACCCGCGAGTTGGCCGGTCCTGCTCACCCGCCGATTCAAGTACGGCACCTCGGCCGCACCGCTGGCCCAGCGACATCCCGGCAACCTCGCACCGCTCGTGCTGCACCCCTGGCCGGCGCTCACCGTCGCCGGGCTACTCGGCGCCCGGCCGTTGGTGGCCGCGGTCGGCTATGCCGCCTCCGTCCTCACGATGCGACACACCCTGCGGCGCGCTGGACTGCCCGCCGCAGGCATACCTCGGGCGATGTTCACCGCTGCCGCGCAGACGTGGCTCGGCGTCGGCAAGTACGGCACCCAGTTCGCCGCGCCAGCCCTCGTCGCATCGGCGCTCGTCCCAGGTCGCTCAACGCGATCGCGCCGGTGGGCGCGTCGAGCCGCTGCGGCCTCGTTGCTCTTGGGCTCGCCGCTCGCGACCTGGTTCGCTCGCCGTCCGGCGATGGGCGTGGCCCGGTTCACGGTGGCGCATCTTGCCGACGACATCGCCTATGGCGCGGGCGTGTACGCCGGCTGCGCGCGTACCCGAACGGCAGCACCAATCCGGCCGCGCATCGCCTGGCGTCCGTTACGCAGCACCCGATCCGTCGCCACGGCGCCGGCCGATTAGAAGGGCCTCAACTGATGGCCAAGTCTTGGTTCGAGACCGTTGCCGAAGCGCAGCGGCGCGCGAAGAAGCGACTGCCGAAGTCGGTGTACGGAGCGCTGGTCGCGGGTTCGGAACGGGGGCTGACGATCGAGAACAACGTCGCCGCGTTCGGTGACCTGGGCTTTGCCCCGCACGTCGCCGGGCTGGCGGCGAAACGTGATCTGTCCACCACCCTGATGGGGCAGCCGATCTCGATGCCCGTGATCATCTCCCCGACCGGCGTGCAAGCCGTCCATCCCGACGGCGAGGTAGCCGTCGCCCGAGCCGCTGCAGCGCGCGGCACGGTAATGAGTCTGAGCTCGTTCGCGAGTAAGCCGGTCGAAGAGGTCGTCGCGGCAAATCCACAAACCTTCTTCCAGTTGTACTGGGCCGGGACGCGCGAGCAGATGGTGCAGCGCATGGAGCGAGCCCGAGCCGCGGGGGCGGTCGGTCTGATCGTGACCCTCGACTGGTCGTTCTCCCACGGCCGCGACTGGGGCAGCCCGAGCATCCCGGAGCGCATCGACCTCAAGACGGCGGCCCGCTTCGCGCCCGAGTCGCTCGCCCACCCGCGCTGGCTCTACGCATTCGCCAAGACCAAACGGATCCCCGACCTCACCGTGCCCAACATGACAGCGCCCGGGGAACCCGGCCGCGGCTTCTTCGACGTCTACGGCGAATGGATGCAAACGCCCCCGCCGAGCTGGGCGGACGTGCAATGGCTGCGCGAGAAGTGGGGCGGTCCTTTCCTGCTTAAGGGCGTCACTCGGGTCGACGACGCCCGGCGCGCCGTCGATGCGGGGGTCACCGCAATCTCGGTCTCGAACCATGGCGGCAACAACCTCGACACCACGCCGGCCACCATCCGGGTGCTCGCGGCTGTCGTCGAAGCCGTGGGTGACGACATCGAGGTCGTTCTCGACGGCGGCATCCGCCGCGGCAGCGACGTCGTCAAAGCTGTCGCCCTCGGTGCGCGTGCCGTCATGATCGGACGCGCCTACCTATGGGGCCTGGCTGCAAACGGCCAGGCAGGCGTCGAGAATGTCCTCGACATCCTGCGCGGTGGGATCGACTCCGCGGTGCTCGGGCTCGGGCACGCCAGTATCCAAGAGCTCAGCGCGGACGATCTCGTGATCCCGGCGGGCTTTGCGCTGACACTCGGTGGCAAGGGAAGGGCGGCGCGATGAGGTCCCACTCCGCAACTCGGTCCGGCCCGGACATTGCCCGGGCGCTCCTGCGGTTGGCACTCGGCGGCACGATGATTGCCCACGGAGTACGGCATGGCAAGAGCATCGACGGCACTGCCCGCTGGTTCGAGTCGATCGGCTTCCGCGAGCCCAGGAAGCAGGCGCAGGCGAGCGCGGTCGTCGAGGTCGGCTCGGGCGCCGCGTTGATCGTGGGCGCGGCGACACCGCTGGCCGCCGCCTCAGTGGTTGGCACGATGGCGGTGGCGTTCGAGACGGTGCATCGACCCAATGGATTCTTTGTCATCAACGAGGGGTGGGAGCACGTGGCGCTGGTCAGCGCCGCCGGCGTCGCGCTCGGCGCGCTCGGCCCTGGTCGCCTCAGCGTGGATCGGCTGCTCGGCGTGGATGACAAGGCCTCCGGT
>JAOPWD010000121.1 GCA_025965875.1 Pseudonocardiales bacterium | reverse complement strand
CCTCACCCAGGAACACCACCTGCCCGGGCTGCACCTGGCGCACGAAGATCGGCGACATTCGGCCGCCCTCGGTGTACTTCACCGTGATCGACAAGATGCCTTCGGGGTGGGCGGGGTCCGAGGTGATGGTGTACGCCCGCCAGCGGCGGATGCCGTTGACCTCCATGCCGATGCGCAGGTACTGGCCGCTGACGTGTCCGGGCCACGGAAAGTCGGGTTTGATCACGACGGTGGCCGCGTCAGGCGTCTCGTGCCGGATCCGCACGATCCTTCCAGTGAGTTCACGCGTGGACCACTTTGGATTGATCAAGGCGAGATAATCGTCGGGCAGCAGCGGCGTGGTGAGCGCCTTGGCCAGCCGCAGAGCCCGACGTCGGGCAGCAGAAATCTCGGGTCTTGCGCCGGTCTCGACCATGTCCCTTCCCAACGGTGGGTGTTATGGGCCGTCCTTTTCACCGAATCAAATGAGTGCACACGTGTCAACTCAACATGGTGCGACAGACCATCGGTAGCTGCTGATCGGTGCTCGCCAATAGGCTGGCGGGTACGCCACATCGTTTGAGCTGACGGAGCGCCCCATGCCCAAGTACGTCTACGACTTCGCCGAAGGCAACAAGGATCTGAAGGACTTGTTGGGGGGCAAGGGGGCCAACCTCGCGGAGATGACGAACCTGGGGCTACCCGTGCCGCCAGGATTCGTCATCACCACCGAGGCGTGCAAGGCATATCTGCAGAGCGGCAGGCAGCCTGCCGAGATGGAAGCCGAGGTGTCGGAGCATCTCGAGTCGCTCGAGAAGGCCATGGGCAAGAAGCTGGGCCAGTCCGACGACCCGCTGCTCGTCTCCGTGCGCTCCGGCGCCCGCTTCTCGATGCCCGGGATGATGGAGACGGTGCTGAACATCGGCCTTAACGACCAATCGGTGCGGGGCCTTGCCGCTCAAGCGGGTAATGAGCGCTTCGCCTTCGACTCGTACCGCCGACTCATCCAGATGTTCGGCAAGACGGTCCTCGGCGTCGAGGGCGAGCACTTCGAGGAGGCCCTCGACGCGGCCAAGCACGCCAAGGACACCACCGATGACCTCGACCTCGACGCCGACGACATGCGGCAACTGGTCGAGACGTACAAGGAGGTCATCGTCAAGCACGCCGGCCGTCCGTTCCCGCAGGAGCCGCGTGAGCAGATGGACCTGGCCGTTCGGGCCGTGTTCGACTCGTGGAACACCGAGCGGGCAGTCATCTACCGTCGCCAGGAACGCATCGCGGGTGATCTCGGCACGGCGGTCAGCATCGTGGCGATGGTTTTCGGCAACCTGGACATGGACTCCGGCACCGGCGTCGCCTTCACCCGCGATCCCGCCTCAGGGGCGCAGGGCATCTACGGCGACTACCTGCAGAACGCGCAGGGCGAGGACGTCGTGGCGGGTATCCGCAACACGCTGCCGCTGCCGGATCTGGAGCAGCTGGACAAGAAGTCCTACGAAGAGCTGCGCAAGAACATGCAGACGCTCGAAGAGCATTACCGCGACCTGTGCGACATCGAATTCACCATCGAACGCGGGAAGCTGTGGATGCTGCAGACGCGCGTGGGCAAGCGCACGGCGGCCGCAGCGTTCCGGATCGCGACGCAACTGGTCGACCAAGGCCTGATCGACATGGACGAGGCGGTCTCGCGCGTCACCGGCGCGCAGCTCGCGCAACTGATGTTCCCGCGCTTCGACGAGTCGGCGAAGACCAAGAAGATCGCGCAGGGGATGGGCGCCTCGCCCGGCGCAGCTGTGGGCAAGGTGGTGTTCGACTCCTACACCGCGATCAAGTGGTCACGCTCGGGCGAGGACGTCATCCTGGTGCGCCGCGAGACCAACCCCGACGACCTCGAGGGCATGATCGCGGCCAAGGGCATTCTCACCTCGCGCGGCGGCAAGACCTCGCACGCGGCTGTGGTCGCGCGGGGCATGGGCAAGACATGCGTCTGCGGCGTCGAGTCGATCAACGTCGACACCAAGAAGCGTGTGCTGCGCGCGCCGCATGGCGTCGAGCTGCACGAGGGCGACGTCATCTCCATCGACGGCACGAGCGGTGATGTGTACCTGGGTGACGTGCCCGTCGTCCCGTCGCCGGTGGTGCGCTACTTCGAGGGTGAGCTCGACCCCGAGGCCGAGGATGCGGGCGACTTGGTGCAGGCGGTCGACCGGATGATGCGCCACGCCGACGGTGCGCGGCGCATGGCGGTGCGCGCCAACGCCGACACGCCCGACGACGCGGCCCGCGCCCGGCGCTTCGGCGCCCAGGGGATCGGGCTGTGCCGCACCGAGCACATGTTCCTCGGCGAGCGCCGCCACCTCGTCGAGCAGTTGATCCTGGCTGACACCGACGAGGAGCAGCAGCAGGAGCTCTCCGAACTGCTGCCGCTGCAGCGCGAGGACTTCATCGGAATTCTCGAGGCCATGGACGGTCTGCCGGTCACCATCCGGCTGCTGGACCCACCGCTGCACGAGTTCCTGCCCGACATCACCGAGCTGTCCGTGCGCGTCGCCGTGGCCGAGTCCCGCGGCGAGAAGCGCGAGGGTGATCTGCGCATGCTGCAGGCGGTACACAAGCTGCACGAGCAGAATCCCATGCTCGGCCTGCGTGGCGTGCGCCTGGGCGTCGTCATTCCGGGGTTGTTCGAGATGCAGTCGCGCGCGATTCTCGAGGCGGCCGCTGAGCGCATCCGGGCGGGCGGGGTTCCGCGCGTCGAGATCATGGTGCCGCTCGTCGCCAACGTGCAGGAGTTCGAGACCGTCAAGCAGGCGATCATCCAGGTAGCCCGCGACGTGCGCGCCGAGACCGGCGTGCACCTCGAGTTCCTGGTCGGGACCATGATCGAACTGCCGCGGGCGGCGCTGACCGCTGGGCAGATCGCCGAAGCGGCCGAGTTCTTCTCCTTCGGTACGAACGACCTCACTCAGACCACGTGGGGGTTCTCCCGCGACGACGTCGAGGCCGCGTTCTTCTCCGCGTACCTGGAGAAGGGGATCTTCGGGGTCAGCCCATTCGAGTCGATCGACCGCGAAGGCGTGGGGGAGCTGATCAAGATCGCCGTCGAGCGCGGGCGGGCCGAGCGGCCCGGCTTGAAGCTCGGGATCTGCGGCGAGCACGGCGGCGATCCGGACTCCGTCCACTTCTTCGAAGAGGTCGGCTTGGACTACGTGTCCTGCTCGCCGTTCCGGGTGCCCGTCGCGCGCCTGGAGGCCGGCCGGTCCGTCGCCGAGGACTGACCTACTCGGCGTCTGACGCGCCCAGGGCGCGAACACCGGCGGTAGTGCAGGTGAGCACTGTCACTCCATCTCCCCCGCAAGCGGGGGAGATGGAGTGACACCTCGGCGGATGAGAATGAGCGCCGGGTACCGTCGTGGCGTGTTCTGGCGCCGACCCCGAGCCGCGACGCGAGACTCACTCGCATCCCGGCCACGCGACCCTGATGGTGGCACCTCGATCCTGCCGAGTGTCGCCCTTGTCCAGCAGATTCTCGATGAGTTCGGCCTGAAGCATTCGGTCGACGACGACGGCGACCTGACCGTTCGCTGGGAGAAATGCAGCGTTTTCTTCTTCTTCTACGGTGACCGGCATGAGGTGTTGCAGGCCAGGCTGTACCTGAACCGGCGCTTCTCGGTCGACAACCGCGGGACGCTCGCGTTGCTGCTCGACGAATGGAACCGCACCAAGCTGTTCCCGAAGGCCTACACGGTGCTGCCCGACGACGGCATGGTGGGTATCTGTGCCGAGCAGTGCTACGACTTCGAGGCCGGCGTCACCCGGGCTCAGTTGAAGTACGCGATCGGCATGTGGGTCGACACGCTCTTGCGCTTCACCGACTGGGTCGACGAGCAGGTCTGAGTGTCCGAGTACGACGCGGCCGCCCGCGAACGCCGCGTCGGCGAGGAACCCAAGCGCGCGGGTGCGGCCCTGAGCGCTGCCTCGCGCGGGGAGTTCCAGCGCGACCGCGCGCGGGTGCTGCACTCGTACGCCTTTCGGCGGCTCGCCGACAAGACCCAGGTCGTGGTCCCTGGCGAGGACGATTTCCCGCGCACCCGGCTGACGCACTCGCTCGAGGTCGCCCAGATCGGTCGCGAGATCGGGGCTGCCCTGGGCTGTGATCCCGACGTCGTCGACGCGGCCGGCCTGGCCCACGACATCGGGCACCCGCCGTTCGGGCATAACGGTGAGGACGCGCTGGACTCGGTGGCGGCCGGGTGTGGCGGCTTCGAGGGCAATGCCCAGACCCTGCGCATCCTCACCCGCCTAGAGGCGAAAGTGACGTGGCCGTCGGGAGAGCCTGCCGGGCTCAACCTCACCCGGGCCGTGCTCGACGCGGCCTGCAAGTACCCGTGGCCGCGGCGCGAGGGCACCCGCAAGTTCGGGGTGTACGACGCTGATTTGGCCGCGTTCGAGTGGCTGCGGGCAGGGGCGCCCGAGGCCCGCCGCTGCCTCGAGGCGCAGGTCATGGACTGGGCCGACGACGTCGCGTACTCCGTGCACGACGTCGAAGACGGCGTGCACGCCGGGCTGATCCGCCTGGCCCATGTCGACAGCGCCGCGCGCGAGGCGCTGTGCACTGTGGCGGCGACGTTGTATTCGACGCACTCGGCCGACCGACTGGCCCCGGTGCTCGACGAACTGCTCGACCTGCCGACGCTGCGGGACCTGGCCGACTACGACGGCTCCTACCTGGCCCAGACAGCGGCCAAGCGGGCCACCAGCGAGCTGACCGGACGCTTCGCCGGCGCCGCCGTCCAGGCCACGCGGGCCGCGGCGGGCGAGGGCCCGCTGGCGCGCTACGCCGCCGACCTGGTCGTGCCGGCCCCGATTATGGCCGAGTGCGCGCTGCTGAAGGCCGTAGCCGCCCACTACGTGATGCACCGGCCTGGCTCGGTGACCAGGCAGACCGGCCAGCGGGCGTTGCTGGTCGAGCTCGTCGAGGCGATCGGGGCCGGCGCCCCCGACACGCTCGACCGCGGACTGGCTCCGGCGTGGGAGCTGGCCGAAAATGGCGCCGAGCGGCTGCGCGTCGTGATCGACCAGGTGGCCCAGCTCACCGATTCCTCCGCCGTGGCCTGGCACCGCCGCCTCGTCGCCGCGCGCGCCTAGACTCACCGGCGTGGCAGGGCGCATCCGGGACGAAGACATCGCTCTCGTCCGCGAAAAGACGCCTATCGAAGACATCATCGGCGAGCATGTTCAGCTGCGTAACGCCGGCGGCGGCAACCTCAAGGGCATCTGCCCGTTCCACGACGAGAAGTCCCCATCGCTGTCGGTATCCCCGGCGCGTGGGCTGTACCACTGCTTCGGCTGCTCCGCGGGCGGCGACGTCATCCGCTTCGTCCAGACCATCGAGCACCTCGACTTCAGCGAGGCGGTCGAGCGGCTCGCGGCCCGCGCGAACGTGCAACTGCGCTACGTCGAGGGTGGCCCGATGCAGTCGCGCACCCACGGCCAGCGGGCCCGCCTGGTCGAGGCTCACATCGCTGCGGCCGCGTTCTACGCCGAGCAGTTGCGGACTCCCGAGGCGCGCCCGGCGCGCGAGTTCCTCGCCGCGCGAGGCTTCGACGAGCAGGCAGCCGAGCGCTTCGGCTGCGGCTACGCGCCCGAGGGCTGGGAGCAGCTCACCAAACACTTGCTGGCCAAGGGGTTCACGGCAGCCGAGCTCACCCTGGGCGGCCTGGCGCGCGAGTCCGGCCGCGGCTCGCTCATCGACCGGTTCCACCGTCGGCTGCTGTGGCCGATCCGCGACGTCGCCGGTGACGTGGTCGGCTTCGGCGCGCGCCGCCTGTACGACGACGACAAGATCGAGGCCAAGTACCTGAACACGCCTGAGACGCCGATCTACAAGAAGAGCCACCTGCTCTACGGCGTCGACATTGCCAAGCGCGAGATCGCCCGTCAGCACCGCGCGGTGATCGTCGAGGGCTACACCGACGTGATGGCCTGCCACCTGTCCGGGGTGACGACCGCGGTCGCCACCTGCGGCACGGCGTTCGGGTCCGACCACGTCTCGGTGGTGCGGCGCATGCTGATGGACTCCGACGCGTTCACCGGCGAAGTCATCTTCACCTTCGACGGCGACGCGGCCGGCATGAAGGCCGCCGAGCGCGCATTCGGCGACGACCAGAAGTTCATGTCGCAGACCTTCGTCGCCATCGAGCCGACCGGCATGGATCCCTGCGAGCTGCGCATGAAATCCGGCGACACCGCCGTACTCGACCTGGTGGCCCGGCGCATCCCGCTGGTCGAGTTCGTGCTGCGGTCAACGGTGGGCCGCCACGATCTCGACACCGCCGAGGGACGGGTCGCCGCTCTCGACCGGGGCGTGCCACTGGTCGCTCAGATCAAGGACCGCTCCCTGCGCGACGAGTACGCCAGGCGGCTGGCCGGGCTCGTCGGCGTCAGCGATCCGCTCGACGTCGTCGCGCGGGTTCGCGGGCTGATTCGTTCGAGCGAGCAGCGCTCCAGCGGCCCGGCGCCAACACGGCCGGGCGAGCCCGAGACAAGCCGAGCGGGGGAGGCGGTCGCCTCCGTCGAGCGCGAGGTACTCAAGATTGCGCTGCAGTTGCCCGCCATCGCCGGTCCGCAGTTCGATGCGCTGGCTGAGGACGCTTTCCTGCTACCGGCGCACCGGGCGCTGCGGCGGGCGATCGCGACGGCCGGCGGGACCGCCGCCGCGGTCACCGGGCCGGCCTGGACGTCCTCGGTCGAAGCCAGCCTGCCCGACGAGACGCTGCGCAGCGGTGTGCATGCGCTCGCCGTCGAACCGCTGCGCTCCGGAGCCGACTCCCAAGATCGGTACGCCGACGCGGTGCTCGCCCGGCTGCACGAGATAGTGGCCGCCCGGCAGGTCGCCGCGCTGAAGTCCAAGCTGCAGCGGATAAACCCGATCGAGGCGCCTGAGGAGCATGCCCGCCTGTTCGGCGAGCTGATTTCTCTGGAGAGCTATCGCCGTAGCCTGCGCGAGCGCGCCATCGGCGACCAGTGATGGCGTTGTTCCACCGGCGCGAGGCGCCACCGGCCGACGCCCTGGCCGCGCTGCCGAAGGGCGAGCGGGTGCTGTCCTGGGCTAGTGCCGAGTCCGGCGCGGTCGTGCTGGCGACGTCGCGCGGGTTGTGGTGGCCGGACGTCGAAAGCCCCCGGCTGATCGGCTGGGAGCACGTCGACAAGGCGGTCTGGCGCGAAGGCCGGCTGACGGTGACCCAGGCCGACGTCGTCGACGACATGCTGCTCGTCGACCGCGCGCCGCAGTCGGTGGAGCTCTCGGTACCCCGCGACCTGCCGGCCACGGTACGCAAACGCGTCGAGTCGAACGTCGTGCGTTCCGAGCTGCTCCCGGTGGGCGGGGGACTCGCCCGGTTCGTCGCCCGCCGCATACCGGGACGCGACGGCGTGGTGTGGTGGGTGCGGCTCGAGGGCGGGCTGGTCGACACCGAGCAGGTGCGTGCCCAGATCGACGCCGAGCGCGTCGCCCTGCAGGCGCAGTGGACCGAGGCGCAGACCTAGCGCCTAGGGCTAGTCAGGCGTTGGCCGCGTACCGCCAGAGGTCCCGCATCGCTGCGGGCGGGGTCGGTCCGGCCAGCTCCAGCTGACTGAGCAGGATGGTCACCGACCCGCTGGACTGGTCGATGTGGGCTGCCGTCCCAGTGCCGCCGACCCAGCCGTAGCGGCCCGGCACGTTCCAGGGATCGATGTCCGCGACATCGACCGATCCGCCGAAACCCCAGCCCTGGCCCTCGAGGAACAACACGCTGGCGTCGCGCTGGGACTGGGTCACGTGGTCGGTGGTCATCTGCCGCACCGACTCGGCAGACAACAGCCGGTGGCCGTCGAAGATCCCGTCGGCGAGCAGCATCCGGCCGAAGGCATACCAGTCGTCGACGGTTGAGACCAGCCCACCGCCGCCCGAGGAGAACGCCGGCATGCTGCGCCACTGCCCGTCGGGGCCATCGACCAGCTCGAGACCACCGGCTGGATCGGTTCGGTAGTAGCTGGTGAACCGGCCGAGCTTGCTCTGCGGTACCTCGAATCCGGTGTCGACCATCCCGAGCGGATCGAACAGCCGCTCAGTCAGGAACTCGGCGAACGGGCGGCCCGAGACCCTCGCGACCAGCACACCCAGGATGTCGGAGCAGGTGTTGTACAGCCAGGCCTCGCCTGGCTGGTGCAGCAACGGGATGCGCGACAGCGTCGCCATCCATTCGTCTGGCGGCGCGACGAGTTGCGGCTGCGGTGGCCCCTGCTTCAGCTCGCTGAACAACGCTCCGATCGCTGGCAGCGAGAAGTCGGAGGGGAAGCCGTAACCAGCACGGAAGGTGAGCAGGTCGAAAACGGTGATCGGCCGGGCCGCCGGGACGACGTCGTCGACCGCACTGGCCGGCGTGCGGACGACAGTCGGTGACGCCAGTTCCGGCAGCCAATGCTCGACTGAGTCCTGCAGCGCGATCCGGCCTTCATCGACGAGCATCATGACGGCCGCGGCGGTGATGGGCTTGGTGATCGAGGCGATGCGGAAGATCGAATCCCTGGCCATGGGAGCCGTGCCTTCGACATCGACGCTGCCAACGGCCTGCACCTCAACCCGCTCACCGCGAGCCACCAGGCCCACCGCTCCCGGCGCCGATCCATTGCCGACGTGGGCTTGCAGAACGTCGCTCAGCGTGGTCATCGGCCCAACTCTAGGAAGTCGTCCAGTCGCTGGGACAGCTCGCCACGGTCAGTGCTGATGCCCGTTCGTAGTGTGCGTCCCGTGCGACACGGGCGTGCCCCGCAGCTTGGCGGCGACCGTTTCGCGGGCCTGGCCCCTGGCCTGGTCCACTTGAGCCCGGAGCACTCCCGCGGTCGACTGGATGGTCTGGCTGCCGGCGACCTTGCGGGCGACCGCCACGATGTGCTCGTACCGCTCGTGTCCGGCGCGGGCGCCCAGCACGTAGCCGATAGCGCCTCCGACCAGGAATGAGAGCTTCATCGCCGAACTCCTTTGCAAGCGGGTAGCTGCACTCTAACCCTGGCGCGGGCCAGCACGATGGTGAGATAAGCTGACTCGGCTGCGACGCCCAGCGGGCTCCGCAATCGCCAATCCCCCGTAGCTCAATTGGCAGAGCATTCGACTGTTAATCGAAGGGTTACTGGTTCGAGTCCAGTCGGGGGAGCAAGGTATACGGGGCCTGTAGCCCCCTGCATGATCATTGCGAGCCCGGAAGCGCGCGTAGGCTACGAACATGCGTTCGACGGATCGAGGTATGGAGACCGCAGAAACCCCGCCGACTCACTGCCGGAATGGTCACCCGCTGCGCCCGCCGAACGTAGCGGTCGCGCATCTACCGTGTTGCCTGCAACGGCACACGCGGCCACCGGATGTATACCTGCCGGATCTGCGAGGTGACGATCTACGTCCCGCCGCATGCGCGTAACCCTTGATGGGCGCAAGTTCGATGGCTTAGGTGGCGGTTCTTGCGTGGGGACCTCCGCTGGGCCGCCGTGTGGCTGTGCCCCGCCTCCATGAATCCCCGAGGCGGGGCACAGTTGCGCGCCGGTTACTCCTCGCCGAGTGTCACGTCCTGGCTGTACTCACGGCGGTTGAACTTCTCGTGGTAGCCGATTACCGGCCACGTCGATCCGTCGGGGAGAGATCGGCTCGCCGATGCTGTAAGCCTTGTCCGGTTCTAAAAGGTCATCAGTATCTCGCCGAGTTGCCCGTCTTCGTCGGCGAGCGCTGGGTCACGACCGAATCGACCGGACTCGGATCGTCACTATCGCGTGGCCCATGCGAGGGACTCTAGGCCGCCGGCCCGATATGACGGGACGATGACAGCCCAGTTATGGGCGTATCGAAGATCCACAACAAGCGCCATGCTCACGTGAGGCCCGAGCCGCTGGGAGTCCTGCAACCCCGCCGGGCCGGCATAGCTGTGCCCCGCCTCATTCCCT
>JAOPWD010000119.1 GCA_025965875.1 Pseudonocardiales bacterium | reverse complement strand
TACGCCAGCGAGATCTGCCTTGCCGCGCAGGCGAAACGTTCTGTGCCGGCGTGGGTGCGGGATGCTCTGCCGACGCTGCCGGCCACGATGGACGACGCTGACCGGCGCGCACACGAGGTCGACCGCGCAGTCGTTGACATGACCGAGGCGTGGCTGCTGCGCGATCGCGTCGGGCAGGTGTTCACGGCTTCGGTCATCGACGCGGACGAGCGGGCCGGCACCGTGGTTCTCGACGAGCCGCCGGTGCGGGCTCGCTGCGACGGCAGCGCGCTGCCAGTGGGCGAGCGCATCGATGTCCGGCTCGCAGAGGCCGACGTGGCCACGCGCACCGTCCGCTTCGAACGCGCCTGAGTGGCGTCAGTGGTACTCGTGCTCCGCGGCGGGATAGGTGCCGGCGCGCACCTCGTCGCCGAAGCGGGTCGCCGCGTCGCGCAGCACTCCGGCGACGTCGGCGAACTCCTTGACGAACTTCGCCGGCTTGCCGCCGCCGCGCAGTCCCGCCATGTCCTGCCACACGAGTACCTGCGCGTCGCAAGATGGTCCGGCACCGATGCCGATGGTCGGGATGTGCAACGCCCGGGTGACCTGCGCCGCTACCTCGGAGGGCACGACCTCGAGGACGACGGCGAAGGCGCCCGCGTGCTGGAGCGACTTGGCGTCCTGCAGCAAGCGGTGTGACGCTTCGTCGCCGCGCCCCTGGACGCGGTAGCCGCCCAGTGCGTTCACCGACTGAGGGGTGAGCCCGATGTGGGCCATGACGGGAATCCCTGCTGCGACAAGGGCTTCCACCTGGGGCACGACGCGCTGGCCGCCCTCGAGCTTGACGGCTTGGGCGCCGCCCTCTTTCATGAAGCGCGCCGCGGTCTCCATTGCTTGCTGCGGCGATGACTGATAGCTGCCGAATGGCAGGTCGGCTACGACGAGCGCGCGTTGCGTGCCCCGCACGACCCCGCGCACGAGCGGCAGCAACTCGTCGATCGTGACCGGAACGGTCGTGTCGTAGCCGTAGACGACGTTCGCGGCTGAATCGCCGACGAGCAGTACGGGCACCTCGGCGGCGTCGAAGACGCGGGCCGTCGAGTAGTCGTACGCCGTCAACATCGGCCAGCGCTCGCCGGCGGTCTTGGCGTTCTGCAGATCGCGAATTGTGATCCGCCGGTTCTGCACGCCGCCGTACAGGGAGCTCTCGCTCATGGCTGGTGCCTCACTTCTCTCCTCGAGGCCGGCTCGCCGGTCCCCGGGCTATGTGGACGGGTCAATCGTGCCCCCTGCGCGCCGAAATGTCCCCACTAGTGAGACAACCCTCACCCGCCGGCGACGGTCACGGCATCCGGGCAGCCGTCACGAGCTTGTCGAGCGGTTGCGCGGGCTCACGATGCTCAGCGCGTAGTACGCAATTGTTCCGCCGCGGCCGTGGCCACCCGGATCCAGGCTCGGGGGCGACGCAACTGACCAAGAGGGCCGCGGACTCAGGAGTCGCGGCCCGCCTCACTCCACCGGTTCGTCACGGGCAGGCGCCGGTCGCGGCCGAAGGACTTGAAGCTGATCTTCGGACCGATCGGGTACTGACGCCGCTTCCACTCCGCGTGGTCGACGAGCTGGGCGATGCGGCCCACCAGATCCCGGTCGAAGCCATCGGCCACGATCTGCTCGACGCCGGCGTCGCCGTCGACATAACGCTCGATGATCGCGTCAAGGACGGCGTAGTCCGGCAGCGAGTCGGTGTCGAGCTGGCCCGGCCGCAACTCGGCCGACGGCGGCTTGGTGATCGAGTTGGGCGGGATCGGCGCGACCTCACCGCGACCTTCGGCCAGCGCGTTGCGGTACCGCGCGAGGGCCCACACCAGTGTCTTCGGCACGTCCTTCAGTGGTGCGAAACCGCCGACGGCGTCGCCATAGATCGTCGAGTAGCCCACGGCCAGCTCGCTCTTGTTGCCGGTGGCCAGGACGAGGTGACCCTCGGCGTTGGAGATCGCCATCAGCGTGGTTCCGCGCACCCGAGCCTGGACGTTCTCCTCCGCCAGCCCGGTCAGCGCCAGCGAGGACACGAACGCGTCGACCATCGGCGCAATCGGCACGACGCGATAGTGCGCGCCGATCCGCTGCGCGAGGTCGGACGCGTCGGACCGGGAGTGCTCCGACGAATACGCGCTCGGCATCGAGACGCCGTGCACGTTCGCTGCACCGATCGCGTCGCCCGCGATGGCCGCGACGACGGCCGAGTCGATGCCGCCGGACACGCCGAGCACGACGGAGCGGAACCCGTTCTTCACGACGTAATCGCGCAGGCCCACCACCAGCGCGCCCCAGACCTCGGCCTCGTCGGTGAGGCGGTCGGCGAGCACGACGGGTGCCATGTCAGCATGGTGCGGACTGGGCGGCACTGCCGTGTCGATTCGCTCGAGGGTCATCGCGGCGCCGGCGACGTCCGGCGGGGCCGCCGGTGCGTCAGCCACCGTCACGTCGACGTAGAACATCCCCGGCACGTATTGCGGCGCCCGCATCAGCACCGTGCCGTCGGCTGCCACCACCATCGAGTCGCCGTCGAAGACCAGCTCGTCCTGCGCGCCGACCATGTTGACGTACAGCACGGGTGCGCCGGCCTCGGCCGCGCGGCGCTGCAGCAGCGGCAGCCGCAGGTCGTCCTTGTTGCGTTCGTAGGGTGACCCGTTGATGTTGACTACCAGGCCGGCGCCCGCGGCACCGGCGACCGCGAACGGGCCGCCGTCCTGCCACACGTCCTCGCAGACGGTCAGCGCGATGTCGGCGCCGCGGTACCGGACGACCACGAAGTTGGCGCCGGGCACGAAATAGCGTTGCTCGTCGAAGACGCCGTAGTTCGGCAGGTGGTGCTTGAAGTATCGGGCCACGACGGTCCCGCCGAGCAGGAAGGCGGCCGCATTGCGCGGCCCGATGTCAGTGTCGACGTAGCCAACGATGACGGCGGTGTCGCCGAGGCCGGCCGCGGCCAGGTCACCCGCCAGACGATCCAGTGCCGCACGCGAGGCCGACCGGAACGACTCGCGCAGGACGAGATCCTCCGGCGGGTAGCCGGTGATCATCAGTTCCGGGAAGGCGACCAGGTCCGCTCCGGCGGCCGCTGCCGCTCGGGTGCCGTCGAGCACGCTCGCCGAGTTGCCCGCGAGATCGCCCACCGTCGAGTTCACCTGGGCGAGCGCTAATCGGAGGACGGCCACTCCTCGATTCTTTCGCACCGGCAAGCTACCGGTCAGTAACCTGCGACACCCTCGGCTCGTTGATCAGGTAACCCCCGAGGAGATCGCATGCTCCGACCGCGTCGTTCCCGCATCGTCCGCGCCACCGCGTCCGTCGCAGCCGGGGTGGCGAGCGCGGCCACCATGGCGATCGTCTCGGCACCACCGGGCAACGCGGCGCCGGCCTTCACCACGCAGACATTGCACTTCGCCGTCCAGGTCGGTCCCGCGCACAGCCAGAGTTGCGACATCCTCGGCGTGCTCTACACGCCTGCGACGGCGACCAGCGCGCATCGCGCACCGGCCATCCTGACCACCAACGGCTTCGGCGGGTCCGCCGCCGACCAGGGTCCGTTCGCCGAACGTGAGGCCGCCCTCGGCTATGTCGTGCTCTCGTACTCCGGCCTCGGTTTCGGCGGCTCCGGCTGCAAGATCACCCTCGATGATCCCGACTACGACGGCGCAGCCGCGAGCCAACTCGTCAGCTATCTCGGGGGTGCCCCAGGGATCGCGTACACGGACGCTGCGCACACCACGGAGGCCCCGGGGTTGAACGTCGTCGTCCACGACGCCCGCGACCACGCCGGCCATCCGGCCACGTACGACCCTCGGGTCGGCATGTGGGGCGGCAGCTACGGCGGCCAGGTCCAGTTCGCCGCTGCCTCGGTCGACGCGCGGGTGGACACCATCAATCCGCAGATCACCTGGAACGACCTGTCCTACTCGCTGGACCCGAACAACACCGGTCAGGTGCGCGGGGTGAGTACCGCGACTCCGGGCGCGACCAAGTCCAGCTGGGCAGCCGGCTTCTCGGCGATCGGGATCTTCGACGGCGTCCAGTACGCCCAGAACGACCCTTCGCGCCAGATCGGCTGCCCGAACTTCGCCGACTTCGTGTGTCCCGCGCTCGTGTCCGGCGGCGCCACTGGCTACCTCCAGCCCGGTGATGTGGCCAAGCTGCAACACGCGTCGGTCTCGACGTACCTGCCGAAGATCCGGATTCCGGTGCTGCTCGACCAGGGCCAGGTCGACACCCTGTTCAACCTGAACGAGGCCGTCGCGACCTACCGCGCGCTCAAGGCACAGGGCACTCCGGTGGCCATGCTCTGGCGCGAGCAGGGCCACTCGGGCGGCACCCCCTCGGCGACGGGTCGTGCCTACGAGGACTCCCGCATCCAGGGCTGGTTCGACCACTACCTCAAGGGTCAGGCCGTAGCCACCGGATCCGCCTTCGCCTACTACCAGGACTGGACCGGCACGTTCGCCGAAGCCGCCTCCTATCCCGTCGGCTCGGCCGCGCACTACTACCTGTCCGGCAGCAACACGCTGGTCAAGACCCGGACCCAGGTGACACCCGGCTCGCAGTCGCTGCTCACCCCGCCGGCCGGCCCGCCGACCGGCCTCGGCGGCCTGGACGCCCTCGGCTCGCCGGTGCCAGTGCCGTTGGACCTGCCGGATACGAACGTTGCGGGGACATACGTCCAATGGCAGACGCCGGGGTTGAGCGCGCCGGTGACCGTCGTGGGTTCGCCGACGTTCGACGTGCAAGTCAGCGCACCCACCGCTGCGCTCACGTCCGCGGCCGGCCCGGCCGGTCAGCTAGTGCTCTTCGCCAAGCTGTATGACGTAGGCACCGACGGCACCGCGAGCCTCATCCATGGCCTCATCGCTCCCATCCGCATCGCCGACCCCACCAAGCCGGTGCACATCACGCTGCCGGGGGTGGCCCATCGCTTTGCGGCCGGGCACCACATCGAGATCATGCTGGCTGGGGGAGACGTGAACTACCGGGGTGGCCTGACGCCGACTGTTGTCACGGTCAGCAGCGGCCCCGCCGGCCAGATGTTGACGCTGCCCGTCGTCGGCTGATCCGGCTGCCTCAACGGGCAGCGTCCCCTGTGCATTGCCCGGACAGGGCCGGTCTTGCGCATTGATGGGGCACAATGGAGCGGGGACGAAGATTTTATGTGGATCCGGTAAGGACGCAACCTACGGGTCCACCCGCGCGTCTAATGACTGTGAGCCGATCGTAACTGCCACCTGCCGGGAGTTTGGCGTGGCGTGAGCGACAATAAGCACGGCATTGGCTGTTCGGCCGGTGCTGCGACGAAAGCAGGACGTCAGTGGTTGTGGAGGCCGGAATGTCGGACGTGGTGCCCAGCAGGCCGGCTCGCAGGCGCAACGTGTTACTCGCCGTTGCCGCCCCGACTCTCGTTGCACTGCTGACCGTGTCCGCCTGCACGTCTGGCAGCGGCGGCGCTGGCAACACCCCGACGGGCTCGGCCACCCAGGGCCCGGCAGACGGCACCACGGCCACGACGGACTCGCCCACGAGCGCACCGGCCGCGCCCGACGCCGTCATCACAGCTGCCCCGGCCGCGGGCGCGCTGATCAGCCCGGTTCAGCCCGTCACTGTCGCTGTCGTCGCCGGCAAGCTCACCTCGGTGCAGCTGGTCAACCCGGAGGGCAAGTCCGTCCCCGGGAAGCTGGCCGCCGACGGCAGCTCGTGGCGCAACGCCGTCGAACTCGGCTATAGCAAGACCTACACCCTCACGGCGGTGGCCGAGAACGTCGACGGCAGACCGGCCACCAAGAAGACGAAGTTCACCACCGTCACTCCGGGCAACATGACGATGCCCTACCTGCAGCGTCCGGGCGGCTACTCGCTGGACAACGGTGCGACCTACGGCGTCGGCATCGTGCCCGTCGTGCACTTCGACGAGTCAATCACCGACAAGAAGGCGGCCGAGAAGGCCCTCTCGGTGAAGACGGTCCCGAGTGCGCAGGGTTCCTGGAACTGGATCGACGACCAGAACGTGCACTGGCGGGCGAGGTCTTACCTCGCGGCCGGCACCAAGGTCACCGTCACGGCCAAGGTTTACGGCGTCCAGGTAGGCGCCGGCCTCTACGGCCAGGCTGACGCCAGCACGTCGTTCAAGATCGGCGCCAAGCACGTGGCCATCGCCGACGACAAGACGCACCTCGTGAAGGTCTACTTCAACGACAAGCAGGTGCGGGCGATGCCGACGTCCATGGGTCGCGGCGGATACGTCGACGGCAAGGGCGGGCTCAAGATCGCGCTGTGGACGATGCCGGGCACGTACACGGTGCTGGGCCATGAGAACCCGGCCATCATGTCCTCGGACAGCTACGGGCTGCCGGCGAACTCGCCGGCTGGCTACGCTCCGGAAAAGATCTATTGGGCGACCAAGATCAGCACCGACGGGATCTACCTGCACGAGCTGACCACGACCATCTGGGCGCAGGGCAATACCGACGTGTCGCACGGCTGCCTGAACATGAACACCGCGAACGCGACCTGGTACTACCAGCACTCCGTCGCCGGAGACGTCGTCAAGGTCATCAACACCGGGGGCCCGGCGCTGCAGGTCTGGCAGAACGGTGACTGGACCGTGCCGTGGGCGACGTGGGTCAAGGGCAGCGCACTTCACTGACCTGCAGCGCTCTGAGCGGTACAGACCGGCACCACGTAACCTCGCGGTAACCGGACGAGGCCAGACTGGGGAGCCGTGGACCGTCAACAGGAATTTGTGCTGCGCACACTCGAGGACCGTCAGATCCGCTTCGTGCGCCTTTGGTTTACCGACGTCCTAGGCACGCTGAAGTCGGTGGCCGTCGCGCCTGCGGAACTCGACGGCGCGTTCGAAGAGGGCATCGGGTTCGACGGCTCGGCAATCCAGGGCTTCGCGCGGACCAGCGAGTCCGACATGATCGCCCGCCCGGACCCGGCGACGTTCCAGGTCCTGCCCGAGCCGGACGGGTCGCCCGTCGACTCTGCCCGGATGTTCTGCGACATCCAGATGCCGGACGGCTCGCCGTCGTGGGCCGATCCCCGATACGTCCTGCGGCGCACGCTGTCGAAGGCCGCCGAGCGTGGCTTCACGTTCTACACCCATCCCGAGATCGAGTTCTTCCTGCTGAAGAACCGGCCGACCGACGGCACCGAGCCGGAGCCGATCGACAACGGCGGCTACTTCGACATGACCAGCCACGACAGCGCCCACGACTTCCGCCGGGCCGCGGTGGGTGCCCTCGAGGGTCTGGGTATCTCGGTCGAGTTCAGTCACCACGAGGTCGCGCCGGGCCAGCAGGAGATCGACCTGCGCTACGCAGACGCGCTGTCCATGGCCGACAACATCATGACTTTCCGGCACGTGATCAAGGAAGTCGCCATCGCCCACGGGGCGCACGCGACGTTCATGCCCAAGCCGTTCGGGCACCAGCCGGGCAGTGGCATGCACACCCACCTGTCGCTGTTCGAAGGCGATCGCAACGCGTTCCACGACCCGTCCGACGAGCTGAACCTGTCCAAGACCGCGCGGGCGTTCATCGCCGGCATCCTGACGCACGCCCGCGAGATCACCGCAGTCACCAACCAGTGGGTCAACTCCTACAAGCGCCTGTTCGGGTACTCCTCGCGCGGCGAACTGGTCGAGGCGCCGACGTTCGTCTGCTGGGGTCATGCCAACCGCTCGGCCCTGATTCGGGTGCCGATGTACAAGCCCGGCAAGGCCAACTCGACGCGGGTCGAGATGCGCTCACCGGACAGTGCCTGTAACCCCTATCTCGCCTTTGCTGTCTTGCTCGCCGCCGGCATGAAGGGCATCGAGGAGAACTACGAACTGCCACCCGGCGCCGAGGACGACGTCTGGGCGCTGTCGGACACCGAACGGCGGGCACTGGGCTACGACGAACTGCCGCACAACCTGGCCGACGCGCTGCGAGTGATGGAAACCTCGGAGCTGGTCGCGGAGACGCTCGGCGAGCACGTCTTCGACTTCTTCTTGCGCAACAAGCGCGAGGAGTGGACCGAATACCGCGCCGAGGTCAGCCCCTACGAGCTGCGCCGCTACCTGCCCTCGCTCTAACCCCGAACGTGCAACTCTGTGCGTCCTGAGACCGCCGGGGACTTGCGCGAGCGGTCACTAGGCTGGGGCGCGTGACTGCCCCCCGCCTGCTCGTCGTCCAGAATGCCGACAGCGATCCGGTCGGCCGGCTGGGTGACTGGCTGACGGCTGCCGGCCTCGACCTGGAGCTGCTCCGTCCGTACGACGGCGCGGCGCTGCCCTCCGACCTCGATGGTTACGACGGTTTGCTCGTGCTCGGCGGCGGGATGAGCGCGACCGACGACGCGGCGACGCCGTGGCTGCCCCACGTGCGCGCGCTGCTGCGTGACGCCGTCTCGCGCGAGGTGCCGACGTTGGGTGTCTGCCTCGGCGCGCAACTGCTCGCCACCGCCAACGGCGGCCGGGTCTCGCCGAACCCCGACGGGCCAGAGTTCGGGGCCCAGTTGATCGGCAAGCGGCAGGCCTGCTCCGGCGATCCGCTGTTCGGGCCGCTGCCGATCACGCCTGACGTCATCCAGTGGCACTTCGACGCGATCGACCAACTGCCGCGCGGCGCGGTGCAGCTGGCCAGTTCGCCGGGCTGCGACAACCAGGCCTTCCGGCTTGGGCGCCTGGCGTGGGGCATCCAGTTCCACATCGAGACGACGCCGGAGCTGGTCCGCGACTGGGCGGCCACCGACGCGCGGGCGCTCGAGGGCTACGACGTCGAGCGGATGCTGAACCGGTCCGACGCCGTGCACGACGATCTGGTCGAGGTCTGGCAGCCGTTCATTTCGGCCTTCGCCGACGTCGTTCGCGACCCGTCGTCGATAACGTCGTCGCAGGCCGTCGCGACGTCGACCGCCGCGCCGATCACCGACCCGGCCGCCATCCGAGCCGCGCTGGCCGCGGAGCTGACCGCGTCGCGCAGCGGCGCGACCGCGTTGCCGATGCCTGGCCTGCGACAGCCGGGACATGACTGACCAAGCCAGCACCAGCCGGCTCGCCCTGCGGCTGGCCCGGTTTTCCTTCGCCGACGGCGCGGCCGCCGCCGCGCTGCTGTCCAGCGAGCCGCTGCTGTGGTGGGACCCTGAGACCAACGCGCCAGTCAACGAGGAGGCGGCGGCCGTGGTCGCCGCCCTCGGCCGCAGCGCAGACCCGGATGCTGCCCTGCGCGCGCTGGCCGAGATCGTGGCACAACCAGGAGGCGCCGAACTCCGGACGGCGATCATGGCCAGCAAGGAGATGCGGGCCCGCCTGCTGAGCCTGCTCGGCGTGTCCTCTGCCCTGGCCGAGCATCTGGTCCTCCACCCCGGCGACTGGCAAGCGCTGGTGGGTGCCTACGACCCGGCCGGCATCGCGGCGCGGCTGGCGGCAGCGGTCGGGGCGGACGTCGCCCGGCCCGTCACCGGGACGGCAGGCGTGCGGGCGAAACGCACCGGCTCCGATGCCATCATCGCGCTGCGCGCTGCCTACCGCCGCGAACTCGTCGCCATCGCCGGGCGCGACCTGGCCGGCGATCTCGAGCTGCGCGAGGTCACCGAGGAGCTGGCCGACCTGGCCGGCCACACCCTGCAGGCCGGCCTGGCCGTTGCCGCGGCCGGCCTCCCCGACGACGCCGAGCCGTGCCGGATCGCGATCATCGCGATGGGTAAGGCCGGCGGCCGCGAACTGAACTACGTCTCCGATGTCGACGTGGTGTTCGTGGCCGAACCGGGCGAGGTCGACGGCGACGAAGGCGACGACGAGCAGGCCCTGGCCACCGCGACGACCCTGGCCGCCGAGACGATGCGGATCTGCCATGCCGTCGCGTGGGAGGTCGATGCCGCACTGCGTCCCGAAGGCAAGGACGGCCCGCTCGTGCGCACGCTGGCCAGCCACGAGGCGTACTACCGGCGCTGGGCGAGCACGTGGGAGTTCCAAGCCCTGCTCAAGGCTCGGCCGGTGGCCGGGGATCTCGAGCTCGGCGCCAGCTATCAGCGGATCATGGCGCCATTGGTCTGGACCGCCGCCGAGCGCCCCGATTTCGTCGCTGACGTTCAGGGAATGCGCCGCCGCGTCGTCGCCCACCTGCCTGCCGCGGTGGCCCAGCGGGAGATCAAGCTCGGCCGCGGTGGCCTGCGCGATGTCGAGTTCGCGGTGCAACTGCTCCAGTTGGTGCACGGCCGCGGTGACGAGGCGCTGCGGGTGGCGGCCACCCTGCCGGCGCTCGATGCGTTGCGCGACGGCGGTTACGTGGGGCGCGACGACGCGGTGAGCCTGATCGACGCCTATGAGTTCCTGCGGGCGACCGAGCACCGGTTGCAGTTGCGCCGCCTGCGCCGCACGCACCTCGTGCCCGAGGAGCAGCCGGCGCTGTCCTGGCTCGGCCGCGCGATGGCGTACCGCCCGGATGCGCGCGGGGATTCCCGTGCGGTGTGGGAGGCGGAGTGGGCGCTGCACGCCCGCGAGGTCCGCCGCCTGCACGAGAAGTTGTTCTACCGCCCGCTGCTGGAAGCGGTCGCGCGGGTGCCGGCCGAGGGACTGCGGCTCACCCCCGACGAGGCCGGCCGCCGGCTCGCCGCACTCGGTTTCGCCGACCCGGCCGCCGCGCTGCGGCACATCGAATCGCTCACGGCGGGACTGTCGCGCCGGGCGTCGGTGCAGAAGGCCCTGCTGCCCGTGCTGCTCTCCGACTTCGCTGACGCGCCTGATCCCGATCGCGGACTGCTCGCCTACCGGAAGGTTTCCGACGAACTCGGGACGACGCCGTGGTACCTGCGCCTGCTGCGCGACGAGGGCGCTGTCGCGTCCCGGCTTGCCTACGTGCTCGGCACCAGCCGTTACGTCGCCCGGATGCTCGGCCGCGCTCCGGAGGCGCTGCAGATGCTCGCTGGGGACGCCGAACTGGTGCCTCGCGCTCCCGCCGACATCGTGGCCGCGATGGCCGAGTCGGCGGCCCGGCAGGACGATCCGGCCGCCGCGGTTGCCGTGATTCGAGGCATCCGTCGCCAGGAACTGCTGCGCACCGCGTTCGCCGACCTGCTCGAACTCCTCGAGGTCAGCGACGTCTGCCAGGCGATCAGCGCGACCACCGAGGGCACGCTCGACGTGGCGCTGCGGGTCGCGATCAAGGCCGTCGCCGCCGACCTCGACGTGGCCGAATTGCCGATCCGCTTCGCCATCATCGCGATGGGCCGGCTCGGCGGCGCGGAGTCCAGCTACGGCTCGGACGCAGACGTCATGTTCGTCTACGAACCGAGCGGCAGCGAGACATCCGACGAGCAGGCCGCCCGGGTGGCCCAAGACGTCGCCGGCCGGCTGCGCGCGCTGCTGAATTCTCCGTCGTCGAACGACCCGCCACTGGGCGTGGACGCCGATCTGCGTCCGGAGGGCCGCAACGGTCCGCTGGTGCGCTCCCTCGCCTCGTACGCGTCCTACTACGCCCGCTGGTCGTCGGCCTGGGAGGCGCAGGCCCTGCTGCGCGCACGTTTTGCCGCGGGCGACGCCGACCTGGGCGCACGGTTCATCGCGATGATCGACCCGGTGCGCTATCCCATCGGCGGGGTGAGTGCGGCCGACCGCGTCGAGATCCGACGGCTCAAGGCCCGGGTCGACAGCGAGCGGCTACCCCGCGGCGCCGACCCGGCGACGCACACCAAGCTCGGCCGCGGCGGACTCGCCGACATCGAGTGGACGGTCCAGTTGTTGCAGCTCTCGCACGGACACGAAGTGCCCGGCCTGCGCACCACCCGCACGCTCGACGCGCTGCGGGCCGCGGGCGCGGCGGGCCTGCTCACAGCCGAGCAGGTGGATTCCCTGGTGGCGTCGTGGCGGCTGGCTACCCACGTGCGCAACGCAATGATGCTGGTGCGGGACAAGGCCGAAGACCAGGTGCCGCACCAAGGGGTCGCGCTGGTCGCGCTGGGGCGGGCCATGGGTTATCCACCAGGATTCGATCCGGGTCAGGTTGTCGACGACTACCGCCGCACCGCGCGGCGCGCCCGGCGGGTCGTCGAGGACGTGTTCTACGCCTAGTGTCGTGAGTCAATAATTCGCAGTTAGTTAGGTAGACTTGGCAGGTGCCGAGTCCTGTTGCTGCTGCGGTGGTTCTGAATGATGACGAGCGGGCCCA
>JAOPWD010000117.1 GCA_025965875.1 Pseudonocardiales bacterium | reverse complement strand
GGTCGATGCCGGTCTCGGAGTGCACCCGCTTGCCGACCCGCAACGCGCTCTGGGCCAGGTCGTGCAGCACACTGCCCACCGAACCCACCCGCGTGCCCAGGGTGTACGCCGCTCGCAGCTGGCCGAGAATCTGCGACTCGCCCACGACCATGGAGTCCAGCCCGGACGCGACCGAGAACATGTGCTCGGCGGCGGCCTCGGCGAAGTGCACGTAGAGGTGGTCGGACAGATCCGGCACGGCCAGACCGGCGTGCCGGGCCAGCACCGTGGTGATCTCGGCGACCGCGGGGTGGAACCGGGCCACGTCGGCGTAAACCTCGATGCGGTTGCACGTCGACAGCAGCAGCACCTCGCTGATCGTCTCGGCGCGGTGCAGCTCGTCGAGTGTCTTGCGCAGGTCGTCGACCGCCACCGCGGCGCGCTCGAGCACCGCTACTGGCGCCGTCCGGTGGGACAGGCCGAGAACGAGGACGCTCACTGGTCCACCGCCCGGGTCAGCACGGCGGCGGCCTTGCGCGTCTCGTGGAAGGACAGGATCTGCAGCTCGGCGGCCAGGTCGACCTTGCGCAGGTCGACGTGCGCCGGGACGTTCAGCACGACGGGGGCAAAGTTCAGGATGCTCGTGACGCCGGCCGAAACGACGCGGTCGCAGACCTCCTGCGCGGCGGCGGCCGGGATGGCCAGCACCGCGATGGCGACCTCCTGCTCGACGACGACGCGGTCGATGTCGGCCATGCTGTGCACCTCGAGGCCGCGGATCATGGTGCCGATGCGCGCCGGATCGACGTCGATGAGGGCGGCGATGCGGAACCCGCGTGTCGCGAAGCCCGCGTAGCCGGCCAGTGCCTGGCCCAGGTTGCCGACGCCGATCAGGGCAACCGAGCGGTGGACGGTGAGGCCAAGGGTGCGGGCAATCTCTTCAGTGAGCGTCGAGACGTCGTAGCCGACGCCACGGATGCCGTATGAGCCGAGGAAGGAGAGGTCCTTGCGCAGCTTGGCCGAGTTCACACCGGCCGCGGTCGCCAGCTCTTCGGACGAGACGGTGGTGATCGACCCGTCGTCGAGGTTGCTGAGCACGCGCAGGTAGGTGGCCAGGCGTGCGACCGTCGCCTCGGGCACGGCGCGAGCCCGCGCTAGCCGGTAGTCGACGGGGTCGCGGCCGTCGCCGCGACGGCCGCGCGGAGCGGCTGCGGCGATGGGCCGGTCACCCCCGTTGTGCGCGGGGGGCACGGGTGGCGCGGCGGACAATGAACACCTCTGCGAAGTGCCACACTGCGGGCGCACAGACCGGCTACCGGCGGCGCCCGGCCAGTGTGGTAGAAGCTGCCAGGACGCAGCCAAAGCTACGCCGCTCGTGAATCTTTTCCCAAATCCCGTTCACCGTGCTATATGTCGCGATCGGGGGGCTCAATGGCGCAGATTCTCAGGCAATTACTGGGGAACGGCGGCTACGACGGTGGCCGCGGCGAGGTACGCGGGCATGCGTTCGCGCTGCGCGAACGTGCCGGGACGCACGCCGGCCCCCCTCAGTGGTCGGTTTGCGATATGACCTGGCAGCTCGCAGGCAGACCAGTAGCAGTCGCTCAGCGGGCGACGGCCTTGCGGAACCGAGCCTCCTCGACCCGCCAATAACCGTGTTCCTTGCCGTCGATCAGGATCACGGGCACCCGATCGGAGTACTCGGCCCGACGGTCCGGGTCGGCGTCGACGTCGAGTTCCTCGTAGCCGAAGCCGAGTTCGGCCGACAGCCGGCGCAGCAGCACCTCGGCGTCTTCGCACAGGTGGCAGTCCACCCTCGTGACGAGCGTCACCCGATGATCAACCGGCGCCATCAGCACGCTCCGCGGCCCGTAGCTGCCACTTCATGATCTTGCCGGTGACGGTGCGCGGCAGCTCGGAGACGATCTCGATGTCGCGCGGGAGCTTGAAGTGAGCCAGCGAGCGCGCCGCCGCCGTGCGCAGGGCGTCGGGATCGAGCACCCCGTCGGCCGCAGGGACCAGGTAGGCGCGGACGGCCTCGCCGGTCTTCTCGTCCGGAACCCCTACGACGGCGACCTCGCCCACTCCGGGTTGAGCCGCGAATACTGCCTCGACCTCGGCGGGATAGACGTTGAACCCGTTGACGATGACGAGTTCGGCGCTGCGCCCGACCAAGTGCAGCTCGCCGTCGTCGTCGACCACCGCGATGTCACCGGTGCCGAACCACCCGTCGGCGTCCGGCCCATCCGAGCCGTCGGGCCAATAGCCGGAGAACAAGTTGTCGCCCCGGACGAACAGCCGGCCCGGGTCGTCGGGAGCAGTTTGTTCGCCGTCGGCGTCGCGCAGTTCGGTGTCGACGCCCGGCAGAGCCACCCCGATCGAGCCCGGCTTCGGCTTGCGCCCGGCATCGTCGGGGCTGTCGACGCCGATCGCGTTGATCGTGACGACGGGTGCGGCCTCGGTGAGCCCGTAGCCGTCGTGCAGGACGACACCCAGCTCGGCGTAGCCGTCGACCACGGCGGCCGGCAGCGTCGCCGAACCGGACATCGCGAAGCGCACCGCTGCGAACCCGGCGGCGACGCCAGGCTGGCGCAGCCATTGCGCGTACTGACCCGGCACGCCCAGGACGGCGGTCACCCGCTCCGCGGCCATGGTGCCGAGCGTGGCGGCGGGGTCGAACCGGTCGGCGAGCACGACCGTAGCGCCGACCCGCAGGGCCATTCCGAGGCCGGCGTTCAGCCCGAACACGTGGCATAGCGGCAGCGGGACGAACAGCACGTCGTCGGCACGCAGCACGGGCGGGTCGACCGCGGCGAGTTGGTCGACGTTGGCGAGCAGGGCCCGGGCCGAGAGCATCGCGCCCTTCGGCCGCCCACTCGTGCCCGACGTGTAGAGCAGGACGGACAGTTGCTCGCCACCGCGGTCGGCCTGCGGGTCCGCACCGTCGGGGGCCGCGGCGAGCAGGGCGTCCGCGGCGGCGGGGGTGATGTGCAGCGCCGCGCCGGAGTCGCGCAGGATGTGCTCGATCTCGGGCTGCGTGTAGGCCGGGTTGACGGGCACTGCAACCAGGCCTGCTCGCAGCGCGCCCAGGTAGAGCACGGCGAACGGGATGCCGGTGCCCAGTTCGAGGGCCACCCGATCGCCACTGGCTGCGCCCGCGGCCAATAGGGCGAGGGCGGCGCGAGTGACGGCGCGGTCCAGTTCGGCCCACGTCAGGCGGGTGTGCGCGTCGATGATCGCGCAGCGTGACGGCGTGCGCGCGGCGCCAGAGCTGACGAGCTGCCCGATACCAACGGGTTTGTCCGTGCCCATGCCCGATTGCCTCCCATTGCCCGGCGTCAACCCCCACCGTAGGCCTGCGATGCATGCGCCGGATTGGTGTGCTCAAGAGGCTTTACGAACCCCTACCGGCAGGTAAGGTTAGCGCCGTCTTCACATGCACTACCCAGGCCGAAGGGTAACTGCTCGATGCCAAGCGCAGCACGGCCATTTGCGGGGTCTCGCGACCCCGTTTTTGGTCTGCGCACCTTGGCCGAATTGATCAACGAAGCACGCGCCGCGATGGGTACGCGGCCGGCGTTCGCATTGGCCGGCGCAGGGCTGCCAGGCGGGCTGCTGATGGCCAGCGAAGCCACCATCCCGGGCACTCGGCCGGGACGGGGACGCGCGCACGCAGCTACCGGGCGCAGCGCTTCCGGCGGCGCCGCACCGCAGGCTCCGGACCCTGCGGTCGTCGAGGACGAGCACGTCGAAACGTGGCGGCTCGTGACGCTGGCTCAGGCCGGCGACGGCGAAGCGTTCGGCCAGCTCTATGACCGCTACGTCGACATCGTCTTCCGATTCGTCTACTACCGAGTGAACGACCGCGGCATGGCTGAGGACTTCACCAGCGAGACGTTCCTGCGCGCGCTGCGGCGGATTAGCACGATTACCTATCAAGGTCGCGATATCGGCGCGTGGTTCATCACCATTGCGCGCAATATCGTGCTCGACCACATGAAATCGGCCCGGCACCGCCTCGAGATAACCACCGCCGACACCATCGAGGGAAAGGAATCATCGCCGAGTCCCGAGGCCGCCGTGCTCGACGGACTCAGTTCCGACCGGTTGATGGCCGCGGTGAAGCAGCTCGGCGCCGAACAGCGTGACTGCGTCATGCTGCGCTTTATCCAGGGCTTTTCGGTTAGTGAGACTGCGGCGGTGATGGGCAAGAACGACGGCGCAATCAAAGCACTGCAGCATCGGGCGGTCCGCAAACTCGCCGAGCTGGTTGGCGAGGACCTGCGATGAGGACCGCACAGAGTATCGAAATCGCTTACGGCTCGTTGAATGAAGTGAGTCACGGAAGTGCGGGGACTAGAACCTCCGGGACTGCCAACCGCAGGCAGTGCGTTTTCAGGGCAGAGGATGTCGGACATGGCTGAGCATCGCGTATCGATGCTGAGCGGATCGCTGCGGCGATTCGAGGATCCCGCCCGGTCGAGTGACCCTCGGATTCGGTCGCTGGTTGCCCAGCTCGCCACCATCGAGCCAGCGCCCGCACCGCGCGCCCATTTCCGCGCCGAACTGCGCGCCCAGTTGGTGGCGGTCGCACCGCGGCTCGTCGCCGAAGGCCCCGCAATCGAGACACGGCCTACCGAGACCGCCGGCAAGCACGTGAAAGTCGCCAAGCCCGCGAAATCAAGGCTGGGTGCCGCGGTCGGCTGGACGTCGAGGATTTCCATCGCCCGACCGCTCGCCGCCGTGACTGCCGTGGTCGCTGTGTTCGCCATGCTGCTCGGCGGCGCGGTGTGGGTCAGCAAGAAGGCGCTGCCCGGCGACGCGCTGTATTCGCTGAAGCGGGCCAACGAGAACGTCGCACTTTCGCTGGCACCCGATGACGCCGCAAAGGGTCGCGAGTACCTCAAACTTGCGCGGACGCGGGCCGAAGAGGTCTCGGCGTTGCTGTCGCACACGTCGTCGATGGCCGGTGGCCCCGGCGCGAACGCAGCCGGTGGCGTCAACGCGGCCACGGCCAAACTCATCTCGACAACGCTGGACTCGGCCGACTCCGAAACCCGTAATGGCGCAAAGTTGCTCGATGCCGCTGCTGTGAGCAGCGGCTCGTCAGCTCCACTGAAGGCGCTGACCAGTTGGGCGCCCAGTCAACTCGCCCGGCTGCAGGGCATCGCTGACAGGTTGGGCGCTGGCCCGCTGCAGGACCGCGTCGCCGCGTCGAGCTCGCTCACTACCCAGGCCTTGTCGCGGGCCACGGCGTTGCACGCCGATCTGGGCTGCAACTGCTTGGACAAGACCACGACCGACGAACTCGGCCCGATGCCATGCACCACCGACTGCTCCGCCACCCCGGATCCGGCGAAGACGTCCACCGCGCCGACCAAGACGCGCCAACCGGTCAACAAGGGCGGCAACTCACCGGCCGTAACCGGCAGCGGCTCGAACGCCACGACCGTCACCGTGCCGCTCAATCCGAGCATCCCTTCGGTGCCGGACACGAGCCATGGCGAGGTGACGATCCCGTTGCCGATCACGTTGCCGCCGATCACGTTGCCCGGCCCGACCCCGCCCACCAGCTCGAGCGCGGCGACCAGCACCCACACCTGCACGCTGTCCGTGCTGGGCATCTGTCTCGGCGGCTGAGAGCCGTCCGCCTCCCCTGCCGGTAACCGGTTGGTCTTCACCCGGACACGCCCGGACACTTAGCGTCGATACCCTGTTCAGGTGGCTGAGCCGGCGTTGGACAGGGCCGAGTTCGACCGGGCGCTGCCGATGGAGCCCGATCCTCGCGCCGCGGCGTTCTTCGACGTCGACAACACGATGGTGGTCGGTGCCTCGATCTTCCATTTCGCCAAAGGGATGGCCGCGCGCGACTTCTTCTCGTGGCGGGACCTGGTGCGCTTCACCGCACGCCAGACCCGGCTACGGCTGCGCGGCGAGCGACACGGCGACATGCACCACGCCCGCGAGTCCGCGCTCGCCTTCGTCGCCGGCAAGCGAGTCGCTGACATCGTGGCTCTGGGTGAGGAGATCTACGACGAGGAGATGGCCGACAAGATCTGGTCCGGCACACAAGCCTTGGCCCAGCAGCACATCGCGGCCGGCCACCGGGTGTGGTTGGTGACGGCAACTCCGGTCGAACTGGCCACGATCATCGCGCAGCGCCTCGAGCTCACCGGGGCCCTCGGCACGGTGTCGGAGTCGGAGGACGGCGTCTACACCGGCCACCTCGTCGGTGAGGTGCTGCATGGGGAGGCGAAGGCACACGCGATCAGCGCGCTGGCCGCACGTGAGGGGCTGGACCTGTCGCGCTGCGTGGCGTATTCGGACTCGATCAACGACATCCCGATGCTGTCGCTCGTGGGCCGGGCCGTGGCAGTCAACCCCGATTCCGCGCTGCGGGCCGAGGCCAAGGACCGCGGCTGGGAGATCCAGGACTTCCGCTCCGGTCGCAAGGTGGCCCGCGTGGGCATCCCCGCGGCGCTGGGGCTCACCGCCGTCGGTGGTGGGATCGCCGTGGGCCTGGCCGTACGCCGTAAGCGCAGCTAAGCCACGCGGTGAGGGCTAGCGCCAGACCGATCGGCGCTGGACCAACAACCGGTAGAGCGTGCTCTGGATCGTCTCGCGGACCCGGTCGGTGATGTCGAAGAGGACGACCGGGTCATCGGCCGATTCGGCGCCGTAGGGCGAGGTGTGGATCGGCTCGCCGAACTCGATGTACCACTTGCTGGGCAGCGGCACGAGCCCGAGCGGGCCCAGCCACGGGAAGGTTGGGGTGAGCGGGAAGTAGGGCAGGTTCAGCACCCGTGCGAGCGTCTTGACGTTGGCCAGGACGGGGTGGATCTCTTCGGAGCCGACGATCGACACCGGGATGATCGGGGCGCCAGTGCGCAGCGCGGCGTGCACGAATCCACCGCGGCCGAAGCGCTGGAGCTGATAGCGGTCGCGGAACGGTTTGCCGATGCCCTTGTATCCCTCTGGCCACACCCCGACGAGCTCGCCGCCGCGCAGCAGTCGCTCGGCGTCGGGGTTGCAGGCCAGGGTCGCCCCGGCCTTGCGCGCGAGCGTCCCGATGCCGGGCGCGGTGAAGAGCAGGTCAGCGCCGAGCATGCGCAGGTAGCGACCCGGCTCGTCGCCGTCGCCCGTGTGGTCGTGGACCGCGACCGCGGTCATCGCGCTGTCGAGCGCCCACAGCCCGCCGGCGTGATTGGCCACCAGCAGCGCGCCGCCGTCAGTCGGGAGGTTCTCGACCCCGTTGACCTCGACGCGGAACCACTGGTCGTACAACGGTTTGAGCAGCGGGATGATGACGTTCTCGGTCAGGTCAGGATCGAAGCCGAAGTCGTCGATGGCGTAGTCGCCGGCCAACCGTCGGCGCAGGAACGCCAAACCGTCGGCGATTCGGCGGTCCCAGGCGGGCACGGCCGAAACGGGTGTCGCCGGCAGGTCAGCGGCCTCGCTGTCGGTGTCGCTGTTGTGCAGGGGATGGATCGACGCCTCGGCCTTCGGTGTGGTGCCGCGCCGGGGCGCCGAACGCCGCGCCGGCCGGTCGCCGTTCTCGCGGCCGTGCAACGGGATGACGCGTGCCTCGTCCACGTCAGGCCACCTCGTCCGTAGCGGATCGTCCGTCGAGATAGGACCGCAACGCCTGCTCGGTGGACAGTCGCGGTGTGTAGCCGAATTCGGCGCGCAGGCGGGACGTGTCGACCACCCGCCCGAAGTTCAGGAAACTGGCCTGCTCGGCGGAGAACTCGATGACGCCGCTGTTGCGCACGATGCCGCCGACCAGCGAGATCGCGGCCGCCGGCACCGGCAGCCGGAACCGCCCGGCGCGACGCACCGCCTGGGACAGGTAGACGACGCCGTCGCCGGCGACGTTGTAGACGCCGGGGTGGTTGTCGATGGTGGCCAGGCGCAGCACCTCGACGGCGTCGGATTCGTGCAGCAACTGCAGGCGCGGATCGAAGCCGAGCGAGGTGGGCACGATCGGCATGGCCAGGTAGCGGGTGAGCGGCGAGTCGATGGTGGGGCCGATCAGGCTGGCGAAGCGCAGGATCGACACCGCGATGTCCGGGCGGCGTCGCATGAAGCCACGCACGTAGTCCTCGACCTCGACGGCGTCCCTGGCGTACCCACCGCGCGGTTGCCCGGCAGCGGCCATCTCCTCGGTGAACGCGGCGGGATCGCGCGGCCCCGACCCGTACACCGCGGTCGTCGATTTCACGACGACGCGCGAGACCGACTCCGAGCGCTGGCACGCGGCGAGCAACTGCATGGTGCCGACGAGGTTCAAGTCCTTGGTCGGCGCCCGGCCGCCGGCGCCGCGGATGGTGCCCATCGCGGCGTGCACCACGGTGTCGACGCGAGCCTGCGCGAGAACCTTGGCGATGAGCGGATTGCGGATGTCGGCGCGGACGTACTCCGTGCGGCCGAGGTGGAGCAGGTCGGCCTGGTAGAGCGCGGTGGCGTCGACGCCGATCACTCGCTCGATCGACGAGTCGGCAGCGAGCAGCGCGGCCAGTCGAGCACCGAGGTAGCGGCTGACACCCGTGATCAGGACGACGCTGGACACTTCGGCTCCCGGGGTCGCGTCGCGGCGGCTACTTCTTGTTGCGGCGTTGGACGCGCGTCTTCTTCAGCAGCTTGCGGTGCTTCTTCTTGGCCATCCGCTTGCGCCGCTTCTTGATGACAGAACCCATGCGAAACCTCATCGACCCGGCGGACCGGGCTAGTTGTTGGTGACGTACCCAGGCGTGCTCGCCGGGCTGGTGTGGCTATCAGTCCGTCACCTTACCCGGCACCGCCCAGCGCTTGGTCAACCAGCTTCGATGAACGCCGCCCGCAGGTACTCGTGGACGGCCTTTTCCGGCACCCGGAAGGACCGGCCGACGCGCACCGCGGGCAGATCGCCGCTGTGCACCATCCGGTACACGGTCATCTTGGAAACGCGCATGACAGCAGCCACTTCGGCCACAGTCAAGAACTTGACCTCAGCGAGCGGCAGATCAACCGGATTTGGTCCGGTCTCATCTGCGGGCTCGCCAGCTCCGCGCTTGTCTGACATATTCATTTCTCCACCGACACCTTCGGCACGTGTCGGTGCGTCGGCTTCCCCACCGGCGAACGGGACACGCACGTGCTTAAGTGCACACTAGCGGTACGGGTGGGGCTGGTGCGATAGATGCACCCCACTGTTCTTTCGGAATTGTCACTATACGCGGCGGCTGTCAGCGTTTGTGGTGGTCAATCGCTGGCACCGAGCTCCCGGCTACGCAAGCAGGCGGCCTCGATGGCGGCCAGCAGGGCCGCTCGGACCCCGTGAACCTCGAGCTCCCGGATAGCGGCAATCGTCGTTCCGCCGGGGCTGGTGACGGCCTCTCGCAGCTGCACAGGGTGCTCACCGGAGTCGCGCAGCATCACCGCGGAGCCGATCGCCGTCTGCACGATCAACTCGGCGGCCAGGGCGCGCGGCAGTCCCAGCAGGATGCCGGCGTCGATCATCGCCTCGACCAGGAAGAAGAAGTAGGCCGGCCCGGAGCCGGACAGCGCGGTGACCGCGTCGAGTTGCGACTCCGGTACGCGCACCACCCGTCCTACCGCGCCCAGCAGCGACTCGGCCGTGGCGAGGTGCTCCTCGGTGGCGTGGGCCCCGGCCGAGACCGCCGTCATCGCCTGGTCGACCAGCGCCGGGGTGTTCGGCATGCACCGCACGACCGGGACGCCGTCGGCCAGCCGCGCCTCGATGTGCGCAGTGGTGATTCCGGCGGCCACCGACACGATGACGTGCTGCGGGCCGACGACAGGGCGCAGCTCGGCCAGCAGGGCGTCGATGTCCTGTGGTTTGACGGCCAGCAGCAGCGTGCTGGACATCCCCACCGCCGCGGCGACGCCGGGCGTCGCCACGCTGTACGTGCCGGCCAGGTAGGCGGCCCGTTCACCATGTTTCTCGCACACGACGATGTCGCCGGGCGTGCGTTCGCCACGCAGCAGACCCGACACGAGGGCCTCGCCGATCTTGCCGCCGCCGAAGATCGCCAGTCCGTCCATCTAGTGTCCCGTGAGGGATGTCGTTTGCCGGATGCGGTGATCCAGGTGGATGCATCGCAAGGCGGAGGAGGAGAGCCAGACCGCTCTTGTCTGGCCGACGACGACAACGCGGCGAGGCGCCGCCTGGACGCCGCAGGCGGTGAACATACTTCCCATACGGGACCCTTGGGTCAGCCTTTCGAGAGGAGGGCGCGGGCGAAGAATGTCAGGTTGGCCGGCCGCTCGGCCAGCCGGCGCATCAGGTAGCCGTACCACTGCGCACCGTAGGGGATGTAGACGCGCACGGTGTGACCGGCGGCGGCCAGGCGGCGCTGCTCGTCGGGGCGGATGCCGTAAAGCAGCTGGAACTCGAACTCGTCGGCGGCCTTGCCGTGGAACTTCGCCCGCTCGGCACCAATCGTGATCAGCCGTGGGTCGTGGGTGGCGAACATGGGATAGCCCGCGCCTTCGAGCAGCGCGTTCATGCAGCGCACGTAGGAGCGGTCGACCTCCTCGCGCTTCTGGTACGCGACAGAGGCCGGCTCCTGGTAGGCGCCCTTGCACAGCCGTACCCGGCTGCCCGCGGTGGCCAGGTCGCGGCAGTCCTCAAGCGTGCGGTGCAGGTAGGCCTGCAGCACGGCGCCGGCCTCGGGGAAATCCGAGCGCAACTCGGCCAGGATCCCCAGGGTCGAGTCCGTGGTGGTGTGGTCCTCCATGTCGAGGGTGACGGTCGCCCCGACGCGCCGCGCCTCGGTGCAGATCAGGCGGGCGTGCTCGAGCGCGATCTTCTCGCCGTCCGCGCCCAGCGCCTGGCCGATGGCGCTCAGCTTGACGCTGACCTCGCTGCGCGCCGTCAGCGCAGCGATCCGCTCGGCCAACCCGGCCCGATCGAGCGCGACGAGCAGGTCCAGGTAGGCCTCGACCACGCTCTGCGCATGCTCGCGGTCCGTCGTGTCCTCGCCCAGGTGGTCGAGCGTGACGGTGAGCCCGTCGGCGACGAGCGCCTTGGCCGTCGCGACCGCCGACTCGGTGTCCGGACCGCCGACGAAGCGGTGCACGACGCTGCGCGAGATCGGGGCGGTGGTGACGAGGTGTTCGACGCGTCGGTTGCGCGAGGCGGCCAGGATCGTGGAGCGGAGCATGCCCGTCAGGCTATCCAGCGCGACGGTGGCGCGCGGATGGGCGGGGGCGCCAGCCGAGGTGATCAACTCACGGCGGGTGAGCGAAACGAGCCGAAAGCGCGCAGCAGACGCGAGTAGATCAAGCTACCGGCGCCCGAAGTTCACCGCCGGTACCTTCATCACGATCGGGCGGGGGTGCCTGGTGCGGCGACGAGGTGCAAGCGGCAGAAGGCGAGAGCCTCGGCCAGGTCGGCCTCCCGCTCGGCGCGGTCCAGGGCGCGGCGGGTGTTCACCTCGACGATCACGTGTCCGGCAAAGCCCTGTGCGGCGACGCGTTCGAGCACCTCGACGCACGGCTGGCCGCCGCGTCCCGGGATCAGGTGCTCGTCCTTGGCCAGTCCGGTGCCGTCGGCAACGTGCAGATGCGTCAGCCGGCTACCCATCGCCTCGAGCATGGCTAACGCGTCGGACTGCGAGACGGCGGCATGCGACAGGTCCAGCGTGTAGTCGCGATAGGGCTCGCCGTCGAACGCGACGTCCCAGGTCGGCTGGTAGGCCGACACCTCCCGCCCGCGGACACGTAGCGGGAACATGTTCTCGACCGCGAAGCGGATGTCGGTCTCCTGCGACATCCGCCCGAGGCCGGATTGGAAATCGCGGGCGTACTCCCGCTGCCAGCGAAACGGCGGGTGCACGACGACCGTCTGCGCACCGAGCAGTTCGGCAGCGAACTGGGCCTTTTGTAGCTTGACCCACGGGTCGGTCGTCCACACCCGCTGGGTGATGATCAGGCACGGGGCGTGAATGGCCAGGATCGGCACCCGGTAGTGCTCGGACAGCCGCAGCAGCGCATACGGGTCCTGGCTGATGGGGTCCGTCCAGACCATCACCTCGACCCCGTCGTAGCCGAGTTTCCCGGCGATCTCGAAGGCGGCCGCGGTGCCCTCGGGATACGTCGACGCGGTCGAGAGGCCGACCTTCGCGCGCGATTCGCGCAGCGCCTTCGATGGCGTGCCGGCCGTCGGCGCATCGGGGCTCATAGCCGCGGAGGGTAGCCGTTGGTCGCCGGTCAATTGCCGCTGAGCCAGTCCAACCGGCGCAGGATCACACCTTCGCGCAACGCCCACGGACACAGTTCGACTTCGGAGACGCCGAGCGCGTCCATCGCAGCAGCCGCGACGACCGCGCCGGCGATGGTGTGGTGCGCCCGTCCTTCGCTGACCCCGTCCAGTTCGGCCAGGTCGGCCGATGCCATCCGGGAGATGAAGGCGCTGACCTGGGTGAGCCCGGTCCGCGTGAGCGTGCGCCGCGCTCGCGGGCCGGCCGAACTCGGCGCGGCACCGGCCAGCCTGGCCAGCGTGCGGAACGTCTTGCTCGTCGCGACGACGCGATCCGGCGGCCCGGCCGCGAGCAGTTTGGCTGCCGGCTCGGCCAGCAGTCCGTCGACGTGGTCGCGAAGTTTTCCGATCGAGGCCTTGCTGGGCGGGTCGGCCTCGAACCAGTCACGCGTCAGGCGCGACGCACCGAGTGGTAGCGACACGGCGACGTCGGGGTCCTCGTCGGTGCCAGAACCGAGTTCGAGGGACCCGCCGCCGATATCGAGGCTGATCAGGTTGCCCGCGCTCCAGCCCAGCCACCGCCGCACTGCGAGGAACGTCAGCCGCGCTTCGTCTTCACCGGACAGCACGGTGAGATCGACGCCGGCTTCCTTGCTGACGCGCTTGAGCACATCGGCTGAGTTGCGGGCGTCGCGCACCGAGGACGTCGCGAACGCAAGCAGTTCATCGCAGCCAAGCTCCTTGGACTGCTTGCGGGCGTCGTTGGCCGCGGCAACCAGCGCGTCCGCGCCGGCCTGAGCCAGATCACCGCGCGCGTTGATGTGCTCGGCCAGGCGCAGTTGGCTCTTCTGCGAATGCTGCGGCCACGGCTGGGCACCACGGTAGGCATCGACCACGAGCAAGTGGACGGTGTTCGACCCCACGTCAAGTACGCCCAACCGCATGCCCCAAACGCTAGCCGAGTCTCGTACGCTCATCAGGTGCCGAGCCCCGATCACATCGTCGCCGAAACGCCGCTCGATTTCGCGCGGGAGTGGATCGAGTTCACCGACCCCGCCGATGCCACGCATCGGGTGCGCGCCGACCTGACCTGGCTGTGCTCACGGTGGACCTGCATCTTCGGCCGCGGCTGCCACGGCGTCGAGCCCGGTCGGCCCGATGACGGCTGCTGCTCGCACGGTGCGTTCTTCTCGGACAAGGCCGACGAGAAGCGGGTGCGCCGCATCGCGGCCGAGCTCACTCCGGAGGACTGGCAGTACGCGCCGGCGGCGAAAGGCAAAGGCAAGAAGCTCGACGTGGTCGAGAGGGACAGCGTCGGCGACGAGGAGAACCGGCTGCGCACCCGGAGGATCGACGGCGCGTGCATCTACCTGAACCGGCCGGGTTTCGCCGGCGGCGAGGGGTGCGCGCTGCACGCGCTCGCGCTGCGCACCGGGCGGCACCCGCTCGAGACCAAGCCTGAGGTGTGCTGGCAGCTGCCGGTGCGCCGTGAGCAGGAGTGGGTGCAGCGTCCCGACGAGACCAAGGTTCTGCTCTCCACCGTCGGCGAGTTCGACCGCCGCGGCTGGGGCGAGGGCGGCCACGACCTGCATTGGTGGTGCACGTCCTCACCCGAGGCGCACGTCGGTGCCGAGGCGATGTACGTCTCCTACGGACCGGAGCTGATCGCGCTCATCGGCGAGGCGGCCTACGACGAGTTGGCGCGGGTGTGCGCGGACCGGCTGAAGCTGGGTCTGGTCGCCGTCCACCCGGCGACCGCGGCCGCTGCGGCTGCGGGTCAGATCTCGAACTTGTAGCCAAGGCCGCGCACCGTGACGAGGTGCTTGGGATTGGCCGGGTCGGGCTCTATCTTGGAGCGCAGCCGTTTGACGTGGACGTCGAGCGTCTTGGTGTCGCCCACGTAGTCAGCGCCCCACACCCGGTCGATCAGCTGGCCTCGGGTGAGCACCCGCCCGGCATTGCGCAGGAGCAGTTCGAGCAGGTCGAATTCCTTGAGCGGCATGGGTGTTTGGACGCCGTCGACCGAGACGACGTGCCGCTCGACGTCCATCCGCACCGGGCCGGCCTCGACCGTGCTCGTCATCAATTCCTCGGGCTCGGCGCCGCGGCGCAGTACCGCGCGGATGCGGGCGACGAGCTCGCGCGACGAGAACGGTTTGGTGACGTAGTCGTCGGCGCCGAGTTCCAGGCCGACGACCTTGTCGACCTCGGCGTCGCGCGCAGTCACAATGATGATCGGGACGTGGGACCGGGCCCGCAGGCTACGGCAGACCTCGGTGCCGGACAGACCCGGCAGCATCATGTCGAGCAACACCATGTCGGCGCCGGCGCGGTCGAACGCGGTGAGCGCGTCGGGGCCGGTGGCGGCTACCTCTACCTCGTACCCCTCGCGACGCAGCATGTACGACAAGGCGTCTGAGAACGACTCCTCGTCCTCGACGACCAGGACACGCGTCATGCAGTTCCTCTCGTGGTGACGGCACTTTGAGCGGCTTCCGTCGACGATGGTCGACGAGCGCCTTCCGTCGACGACAGTCGCGCACGAGAGTGAACGCGTGGTAACCGGATGGTGAACGTAGAACCCTCGCCCTCGACGCTGCGCACCCGAACCGTGCCGAGATGGTTCGTCACGATGTTCTTCACGATCGCCAGCCCCAGGCCGGTCCCGCCCGTTGCCCGCGAGCGCGCCGGGTCGACCCGGTAGAAGCGTTCGAAGATGCGATCCAGGTCGGCTTCGGCGATGCCCAGACCCTCGTCGGAGATCGAGATGTCGACGGTGGGCCGCGCCTGGTGATCGCTCGACGGGGCTGCGGTGACCAGCACGCGCGTGCCGCCCGGGCTGTAGGCGATGGCGTTGTCGACGAGGTTCGCGACGGCGGTGCCCAACTGCGCCTCGCTGCCGCGCACCACCAGGCCGTCGGCGCAGACGACCTCGACGGTGATCCCGGCCTGTTCGGCAGCCAGCCGCGCCCGGTCGGCCGACTCGTCCACGAGGTTGCGCACGTCGACTGCCGTGGCCGCAGGCATCGGATCCATGCCCTGCACGCGGGACAGTTCCATCAGCTCGCCCACCAGGCGGGCCAGCCGGGTGCCCTCGTGCTGCATCCGGCCGGCGAACCGGGCGACCGTCTCGGGGTCGTCGGAGGCGTCCTGCACGGCTTCGGCGAGCAGCATGAGCGCGCCGACTGGGGTCTTGAGCTCATGCGAGACGTTGGCCACAAAGTCGCGGCGCACCGCTTCGAGACGGCGCTGGTCGCTCACGTCGGCCAGCAGCAGGGCGACGTCATCCACGTGGTCGTCACCGACAGCGGGCAGCGGTACCGCCGTGACGGCCAACGCGATGGGTCCGCGGCCGAGGCGGCCCAACGGCAGATCGATTGTGCCGGCGACGATGGCGGCGTTCTCGCGGCACTTCAAAGCCAGGTCGCTCAGCTCGGGGAACATCAGCCGATCGACGTCGAGGACCCCCATGGCACGCGCGGCCGGGTTGACCAGGACCGCCCGGTCGTCGCGGTCGATGACGACGACGCCCTGGTCGAGCGCCTCCACGACGAGCGAGGACAGCGGCTGCTCGACCTGAGGCTGCGGTGGCAGCTCTTGCCAACCGGCCCGCGGCACCGCGTCAGGCCGTCCAAGGCTGCGCCGACGGGCGATGCGCATACCGATGGATACGCCGATCGCGATGCATACGGCAGCACCGAGCACACCCAGCAGAACCGCAGCGCCCGTCACACCACGATGGTACGGGCGGCGTTCGTGCGTGATCTTGTTGCATTTGCGTGGTTCCGACGGTGACCGGTAACCAGATCGCGGGCGACGCTACTTCTTGCCCTGGTTGGCCACCTTGTCGATAGCCGCCGCCGCGGCCTCGGGGTCGAGATAGGTCGCCGCCCGCGTCGGCAGCAGCGTCGTCGCGTCGAGGTCGTAGTGCAGCGGGATTCCCGTCGGCACGTTCAGCGCCACGACCGCCTCGTCGGACAGCCCGTCCAGGTGCTTGATCATCGCCCGCAGCGAGTTGCCGTGTGCCGCCACCAAGACGGTGTGCCCGGCCCGCAGGTCGGGCACGATCGCGTCGTACCAATACGGCAGCATCCGGGCCACGACGTCGGCCAGGCACTCCGTCCGCGGCGCGATGTCGAGCAGGTCGGCGTAGCGGGGATCGCCCACCTGGCTGTACCGGTCGTCGTCGGCGAGTGGCGGGGGCGGTGTGTCGTACGAGCGGCGCCACAGCATGAACTGCTCCTCGCCGAACTCGGCTCGTACCGCCGCCTTGTCCTTGCCCTGCAGGGCCCCGTAGTGCCGCTCGTTGAGCCGCCACGAGCGGCGCACCGGTATCCAGTGCCGGTCGGCGACCTCGAGGGTGATGTCGGCGGTGCGGATCGCCCGCCGCAGCAACGACGTGTGCACGACATCCGGCAGCAGGTCGTGCGAGACGAGCAGTTCGCCACCGCGGCGCCCTTCGGCCTCGCCTTCCGGCGTCAGGTCGACGTCGACCCAGCCGGTGAACAGGTTCTTCTGGTTCCAGTCGCTCTCGCCGTGGCGGAGCAGGATCAACGTCGGCACCCGGCAATCCTGCCATTCGCCCCCAGTGCCGATCGCCTCAGTCGACCGGCCGCTGGGCAAAGTCCGCGAACGCGGCCAGGTTGGCCAGCGACTCGCCCCGCTTCACGCGCCATGCCCACTCGCGTCGGATGGACGAGCCGAACCCCAATTCGAGCAGCTGGTTGAACGTCCCGTCGGAGTACTCGAGCACTGAGCCGAGCACCCGGTCGATCTCGTCGGGCGTGACCGCCGACAGCGGCAGGCGGCCGGTCAGATAGACATCGCCCGCGGCGTCGATCGCCCAAGACACCGCGTACATCCGCACGTTGCGCTGCAGCAGGAACGCATAGACCTGCTCGTGGTTCTCGTCGGGCTTGCGCATCACGAACGCTTCGATCTCGAGTGCGTGCGCGCCGATCGTCAGCCAGCACGCGGTCTTGAGCCGCTTCTCGCCCGGGAGCGCGACCACGAACGTCTCGGGCGCGACCCGCTCGAACTCGACGTCCTGCTCCCGCAGCGCCGACTCGATGACGTCCGCCGTCGTCATCTACTGACGACCTCGGCCGTCGCGTTCGCGATCTCGGTGACGGCTTCCTGGTACGCGACGAGCAGCCCGTCGACGGTGCGCTGCCAGGAGAACTTCTCGGCGTGGGCCCGCGCACCGGCGGCCACCTGGGCCAGCGCCCGCGGTGAGCGCAGCAGGTCACCGAGCACCTTGGCCCACAGTTCGGCGTCGTGGCCGTCGACCAGCACGCCGGACACGCCGTCGGCGACCGCGGTAGGCAGGCCGCCCACCGACGCCGCGACGACCGGCGTCCCGCACGCCTGCGATTCCAGGGCGACCAGACCGAACGACTCGTTGTAGCTGGGCACGACGGTGATGTCCGCGGCCCGGTAGTAGTCGGCGACAGTCGCCCGCGAGACCGGCGCGACGATGCGCACGGTGTCGCCCAGACCCAGGGCGCCGGCAATTCCGCCCAGCCAGTCGGGCTGCGCGAGCCCGGTGCCGCTCGGCGCGCCCAGGACGACGACCTGGGGCGGACCAGCCAGCGACTGGTCGTCGCGCAGCAGCGCGGCGGCTCGCAGCAGCAGGTCCGGTGCCTTCAAGGGCTGGATCCGGCCCACGAACAGCAGCACCGGGGCGTCCGGGCGCAGCCCCAGGCGCTCCCGCGCGGCCTGCCGCGAGCCCGGTTGGAACGCGGCCAGGTCGACGCCGGGGGCGACGGTGCGCACCTTGTCCGGCGCCGCGCCGTACAGGTCGATCAGGTCGGCGGCCTCGTCGGCGGTCGAGGCGATGAGCCGGTCGGCCTCGGCGACCACCTGCTCCTCGCCGATCACGCGGGCCATCGGCTCCGGCAGGTCGCCCTCGGCCAGCAGCGCGTTCTTGACCTTCGCCAGGGTGTGGGCGGAGTGCACCAGCGGCACGCCCCACCGCATGCGGGCCAGCCAGCCCACCTGCCCGGACAGCCAGTAGTGCGAATGGATGACGTCGTACCAGCCGGGCTCGTGATAGGCCTCGGTGCGCTGGACGCCGGCTGTGAACGCGCACAACTGCGCGGGCAGGTCACCCTTCGACAGCCCTTCGTACGGGCCGGCAGTGACATGGCGAACCAGCACACCGGGGTGCATCTCGACTACCGGCTCCTGGTCGCTGGACGTGGCTCGCGTGAAGATCTCGACCGCCACCCCGGCGTCGGCCAGGCGGGTCGCCGTTTCGACGACGTAGACGTTCATCCCGCCCGCGTCGCCGCCCCCGGGAGCGTCCAGCGGGGAGGTGTGCACGCTGAGCATTGCTACGCGGCGAGGCAGCGTTGCGCTCCCTGTGGGATGCACGCCGCTCCTCTCGCCGTCCGGTGGTCGAACGTTCAACAACGGCATACCCCGGATCATGCCCCAATCCCACAACGAGCAGAATCTATGGGTATGAGCCGTGGAGTCGCCGTCGTCACCGGAGCCAGCAGCGGCATCGGCGCCGCCACCGCGCGCCGCCTCGCGGCCGAGGGCTACGAGGTGGTGGCAGCGGCGCGCCGCCGCGAGCGGCTCGACGAGCTTGCCGAGACGACGCCGGGTATTCGCGCGGTCACCCTCGACGTCACCTCGCCGGAGTCGATCGCCGAGTTGGCCGCAGCCCTGGACGACATCGCGGTGCTGGTGAACAACGCCGGCGGCGCAGTCGGCGTCGAGCCGATCGAGCGGGCCGATCCGGCCGACTGGCAGGCGATGTTCGACACGAACGTCCTCGGCGTGCTGCGGGTGACCCAGGCGCTGCTGCCGGCCCTCGAGCGCGGTGCCGGCGGGCACGTGGTCGTCACCGGCTCGATCGCCGGTCACCTCGTCTACGAGGGAGGTGCCGGCTACACCGCCGCCAAGCACGGCGCGACGGCGTTCGTCGAGACGCTGCGGCTCGAACTGAACGGCCGTCCGGTACGGGTCACTGAAGTTGCTCCCGGGATGGTGCACACCGAGGAGTTCTCGTTGGTTCGGCTGCGCGGTGACGCCGAAGCCGCCGAGCGCGTGTACGCAGGCGTCGAGAATCCCCTTACCGCAGAAGACGTGGCCGACTGCATCGCCTTCGCGGTGACGCGCCCCGCACACGTCAACATCGACCTGTTGGTGGTCAAGCCGCTCGCTCAGGCCGCACCGCACAAGGTCGCGCGTACGTCCTAGCTGGGTTGCACCCGCCGCCGCGCGATCCCGATGATCGACAGGACCAGCGCGGCAATGCCCGCCACGAGCGTCAGCCACAGCCCGGACCCGATCGACACGGTGTTGCCGAGGAAATTGTCAGCGCTCTTGCGGGCGACGTCGGTGATGTTGCCCATGTTGCCGATTGCGACCAGGACGACCAATGCGGCCAGTACACACGCGGTGATCGACACCCACAGCCGGCCCTGCTTCAAGCCGATCAGCAAGCCGAATACGGCCAGGACGACGCCGAAGAACATCGTCGCCTTCCCACCGCCGACGGTGCCCGCGACGGAGAAGGTAAGGACGGTCGCCCACGGCATCGGGGCGCCGATCATGAGCAGGACCCCGGCGCCGAGCAACAGCCATCCGATCAGCGGCTCGGAGACCCGCGGCCCGGCGGCGGCGGGGTAGCCGTAGCCGGCGGGTGGTTGGCCGTAGGGCTGGTACGGCGGTTGGCCGTACGGCTGACTCGGCGGCGGGCCGTACTGGCCCTGGGGAAACTGGCCTTGGGGGTAGTGCGGCTCGCCGTACTGCGGCGGCGGGTACGGTGGCGCCGGGTACTGGGGCTGTTGCCCGTACTGAGGCTGCTCAGGTGGTGGCGTATACGTCATGGCGCAAGTTAACAGCCATTCGCCGCTGCGCGTCCCAGTATCGAACCACCGATTTATGGCCGCTCAGAACTCGACGCCGGCCAGGTGCGCCTCAGGCCGTAGCCGCACACCGAACTTCGCCTCGACACCGTCGCGGATCTCGCGCGCCAACTCCAGAAGTTCGGCCGTGGTGGCGCCACCGCGATTCGTCAGCGCCAGCGTGTGCTTGGTCGACAGCGCGACCGTCCCAGATCCGCGGTCGAGCCCATAGCCCTTGGCAAATCCGGCGTTCTCGATCAACCAGGCAGCCGACAGCTTGACCTTGCCGTCGACGCTCCACTGCGGGCTGTCGGCGGGTGCGACTTCGGGTGCGACGAACGGGTTCACGAAGAACGAGCCCACACTCCACGTGTCGTGGTCAGCCGCGTCGAGCAGCATTCCCTTGCTGCGCCGCAGGTACAGCACCACGTCGCGTACTTGCTCCGACGGCGCGACGCCACCCGGTTCGATGCCCAAGCGCCGCGCGACCTCGAGGTAACGCACCGGCACGCCGTCGCGCGATCGGCGCAGCTCGAACGTCACGTCAAGCACGACATAACGGTCGGTGTGCTTGAACGCGCTGGTGCGAAAGCCAAATCCGCATCGCTCGGGCGGCCAGGTCTCCACCCGCCCGCTCGTCCGGTCGAGGACGGTCACCGAGTTGATGACGTCGGCGACCTCGCTGCCGTACGCACCCACGTTCTGGATGGGCGTCGCGCCGGTGAGCCCGGGAATGCCCGACATCGAGGCCAGCCCGGACCATCCTTCGGCCACGGTCCTCGCGACCAACGCGTCCCACTCCACGCCCGCTTGCACTCTCACCGACACCGCGCCGTCGTGTTCGGCCGCGTCGATCCCCGAGGTCCGTACGAGGATCGCGGCACCGGGCCAACCGGCGTCCGCGGCGACCAGATTGCTGCCGCCTCCGACGATCAGAGCTGGTTCGCCAGCGGCGTCGCAGGACCGAACAGCATCAACGAGCTCGTCGGTCGACGAGACCGTGACGAGCCGCCCGACCGGACCACCGAGGCGCAGCGTGGTCAGGTCAGCGAGCAGGGCGGGCACGGCTGGCGACGCTACCCTGTGATGTGCCCGCGCCTGGTGGGTAAGCCTGGCCGAGTACCGCGACCACTACCGGAAGGACATCTGTATGTCGATCTTCGTGAATCTGGAGAAGGGCCTGGACAAGGCCTACGAGAACAAGTCCCTCAACGAACTACTGTCCGCTCCGCCCTCGGCACTCGCCGGTCTGACCGAGAAGCACGACGCCGTCCTCGCCGAGACCTTCAACATCAAGACGGTCGCCGACCTCGGCAGCAACAAGTACTTTGCACTGGCCGGCGTCCTCGTGGCACTGCATAACAAGGAGGGCTGAGCGGCTCATCGCTCATCTGCGGTGCGGCTGCGCCACCGCAGGGGCAGCACGTACCAGAGGTAGCTGAAGAGGACCGCTATGCATCCCGTCGTGATCCCGGCCGCGATGGGGCCGACGACCACGTCGATGATGAGTCCCAGCGCGCCGAGCATGGCCAACGCGAGAAACACCAGCCCGGCCACCGCTACCCGTCCGGTGAACTCCACCAACTCGTCCTTGAGGTGACGGCGGAACATCACCCGGTGCACGGCCACCGGTGCGATGAACAGCGCCGTGGCAACCGCTGTGCAGATCAGCGTGCCGGTGTAGAGGGCACGCTGGAAGTCCGTGATCGATTCGAAGCGTTGCTGGAACGCGATCCCGAGCAGGAACGCGAACAGGATCTGGACACCGGCCTGGGCGACCCGCAGCTCCTGCAGCTGCTCGCTGTAGTTGCGGTCTATGCGCGCGGCGTCGCTCTCGTCACGCACGTAGTGCTCGCGTTCTTCGCCGGGCACGCCTATGGCCTCGCGTCGTTGCGGCCGGCGCGCAGCAGCGGGACCAGCAGGTCGTCGTCGGTGAGGGCGCCGTGCTGACCGGGCAGCGCCGACAGCCGGGACTCCGCTTGGCGGCGGACCACGGCGGTGATGTTGTGTGAGATGGCCACGATGTCCCCGATGCGCGCACTCGCCGCCGGGCTGACGGTCGGGCCGAACAGCCCGGCCGCGATCGCCTCATCCCGGCTGAGCACCCACATCCGGTCGGACAGCTGTTCGCGCCAGCAGGCGAGTACGTCGGCTTGTGCGCCCGGGTGGACATGCACGTAACGGGCCCGTGGCTCGCCGGCGAGGGCCAGCACGCCATCCCGCAGGGCCGGGGAATCGTCGAAGTCGACCTTGTCCTCATCCAACACCGTCGTCATGCCGTGATCGGCGGTGATGAGCAGCGAGGCGTCGTCGGGGAGCGCGCGAGCCAACTGTTCGACAAAGTGGTCGAGCAGCATGAGCTGCGCCAGCCAGGCTTCGGAGTCCGGGCCCCGCACGTGGCCGACCAGGTCCATCTCGCCGACGTAGCAGTAGACCAGGCTGCGATTGCCACTTCTGCTGGCGTCCGCGACCTGGCTGATGAGGTCACCGCCGGACACCGTCCCGTGGAAGCGACCACCGCGCAGCACGGCGCGAGTGAGTCCACTGTCGCGGAATTGCGCGGATGTGGTGACAGCAGCCGTGACGCCGCCCGCTTCGGCTCGCTCGAACACGGTCGGAACCGGCTGCACGACTTCGGGGACCACCAGGTCGATCAGCGACTCACCGCCGTCGGCCGGTCGCCAGGCCAGCCAATTGATGACGGAGTCGACGGTGGGCAGGTAGGACGTATATCCCGTCAGGCCGTGTAACCCGGGCGGTCGACCGGTGCCGAGCGAGGCGAGGCTGGTGACGGTGGTGCTCGGAAATCCCGCAGTGAGTGACCGACCGTCGAGTGAGTTCAGGAAGGGTGCAGCCGCGCGATTGCGGGTGAGCCTCGTCCAGCCGAGCCCATCGACGAGAAGCACGACGACGCGCGGGACCTCGGTCAGCCCAAGGGTGTTCGGTTCATCCGGCACGCCGAGCGCCGCGAGAGCAGACGGCATCACGTCGCACAGCGCGCGCTCGCCGTAGTGCACGGTCGGCATCGCCGGGGAGATCAACACCATGGCTTAATTCTGACCGATGAGCGCTGACACCCCGGCCTCGGACCACGAGAACCGCTCGCGCGACCTGGCCCGCCGAAACGCTGCGGCCAGAGTGCCATCGAGATAAGCACGTGCTCGGGCGGCATCAGCCCAGCTCCGAGCCGTGTCACGGCCGCGCTTCGGGCTTCTCTCGCAGCTTTCGATTGTCCTTCGGGATGCGCCGTCGGCGTTCGTCCTCGATCTGCCTGATCAGTTCGTCGCGCGCCTGGTGCAGCGCCCGGTCGAGGTCGACGTCGGCGGCCCTCGCGACGAGCAGCGGCCAGCCACCGAGTTTTGCCTCGATCGTCACGTGCTGCTCGGGGCGACCGCGATCCTTCACGGACAGTTGCAGGTCGACCTGGTCGGCATCCCAGCGGGCCAGATGCTTTTCCAGCGGTGCCAGGGCCGCGAGCAGGTGCGGCAGCTCGCCCTCGCGCAAGCCGCCCGCGAGTCTCAGCGAACTGGCCAGGACGGGCGTCGCGATGCTGTTCGTCATGGGTTGTCCCACAAAGTGAGCGGTTCGGTTTCGGATCCGCGCCCTCGACGTTAGCCCTGCGGCCAAGATCTTGCCCTTGTTGGTCACCGAAAGGCGTAGCGTCCACGCCGTGGCAACCGGTCCGGTGATCATTGGTTACGACGGCTCTGAGTCAGCCGACCTGGCCCTGCGCCGGGCCGCTGCGCTGCTGGCGCCACGCCCCGCCCTCGTCGTAGTCGTGTGGGAAGCCGGTGAGGCCTTCGAAGCCACGATGGTGCCCAACCTGGGCCTGGTACCCGCGCCGCTGGACTTCCGGCGCGCGATGGAGCTCGACGAGGCGATGTACGAGCGCGCCCAACGACTCGCGCGGCGCGGCGCCGACCTGGCCCGGGAACTCGGGCTGGACGCGGAAGGACTCGCGGTGGCCGACGACATCACGGTCGGCGACACGCTGATCCGGCTGGCCAAGGAGCACGACAGCCAAGCCATCGTCGTCGGTACGCACGGTCATTCGGCGCTGGGGGAAGTGCTGCTCGGCCGCACCGCGCACATCGTCGTGCAGCACGCACCCTGCCCGGTCGTCGTGGTGCGCAAGCACGATCACTGACGAAACCTGCGCCGCGAATTCTCATAGCAAGTTCCTTGCTACTGGGCACGCGAGGCACGTTGACCGTGTGGCGCCCCGGGAGAATCATCCGGCTCTCGATGCTCGTTCGTCTTACCGGGGGCGCACATGACACAAACTTCGCTTTCCAAGGGATCAGGCCGGACGCCGGCGTCGACCGACCTGAAGCGCAGCATCGGCTTCTGGGGCCTGATGTTCATCTCGCTGGGTTCGATCATCGGTTCCGGCTGGCTGCTCGGCGCCCTGTTCGCCGCCGAAGCAGCCGGTCCTGCGTCGCTGCTGTCCTGGATCCTCGCGGCGTTCATGCTGATGGTGCTTGCGCTCATTCACGCCGAGCTGGGGGCGGCCTATCCGGTCGCCGGCGGCACGGCGCGGTTTCCGTACTTCGCGTTCGGGACATTGGCCGGGTTCACCGCCGGGTGGGCCGCGTACCTGCAGTCGGTGACGATCGCGCCGATCGAGGTCGAGGCGAGCATCTCTTACATGTCGAGCACCGGCTGGGCCAAGAAACACCTGGTCATGCTGCACACAAATGGCACGCTGAACGGCACCGGGTTGATCGTCGCGACCCTCGCCATGCTCCTGTTCACCGTGATCAACCTGGCTGGCGCGAAGATGCTGTCCGACAGCAACACCATGCTCGTGATCTGGAAAACCGCGGTGCCGATCCTGGCGATTGTCGTAATCATGACACTGAGCTTCCATGCTTCGAACTTCACCGCGGGCGGCGGCTTCATGCCCTATGGCGCGCATGGTGTGTTCGCCGCACTTCCGCTCGGCGTCGTCTTCGCGCTGCAGGGGTTCGAGCAGGCCGTGCAGATGGGTGGCGAGGCGCGCAACCCGAAGAAGGACATCTCCCGAGCGATCATCTCCGCGATGCTGGTCGGCGCGGCGGTCTACATCCTGCTCGAGGTCGCATTCATCGGTGGCCTGTCGCCGTCAAACCTCACCCACGGCTGGAAAAGTCCGATCGGTGCGGGCGACTTCGGCCCGTACTACACCCTCGCGCTCGCGGCCGGCGCCGGCTGGTTGGGCACGATCCTGCTCATCGATGCCGTCGTGTCACCAGGAGGGACGGGCCTGATCTATCTCGGCACGTCCGCCCGCCTGTCCTATGCGCTCGGCGAGGAGGAGGTGCTACCGGACAGACTGACCGAAACCAACAAGCGCGGCGTCCCGATGTATTCGATCCTGCTCGCGTTCGTCATCGGCGAGATCGTCTTTTTGCCCTTCCCCAGCTGGCAATCCCTCGTCGGGCTGGTCACCGGAGCGACGGCGATCATGTACGCCTTTGCGCCTGTTTCCTTGGCCGCCCTGCAGGCACGCGATCCAGATCGTCCGCGGCCGTACCGAGTCCCGTATCCGAAGATCATGAATCCGCTCGGCTTCATCGCCGCCAACCTGATCCTGTATTGGGGGGGCTTCGACGCGATGTGGCGGCTTCTCGCCGGGATCTTCGTCGGCCGGATCATCTTCGAGATCGCGCTGCGCCGGGCCAGGGACGTCAAGAGGCCCGACATCGACTGGCGCGCGGCTTCCTGGATCTGGCCCTGGTTGGTCGGGACGACGATCATCGGGCTGATGGGCCGCTACGGGAAAGGCGCGCACAACGTCCTGCCCGAATGGATCGACCTGCTCACCGTGGTCGCCTTCAGTTTGGTGATGTTCTACTACGCGGTCAGTCTGGCGATGAGCACCGAACAAATCCACGACGCGGTGCAGACCGAGGAGCACCAGATCGAGCTCGAGCGTGATCTCAATCTGCCGGGGTAGACCGCGGCAATCCGCATGTCCACGATCGTGGCGGCGGATGGTCTGATGTAGCCGTGACCGGCGATGACCCGATGGAACTCGCTCCCGGTGTGTGGCAGGTCTGCCAGCCCCTGAGCGAAGAGGTACCGCTGTACCTGCATCTGGTTGTCGGCGCCGACGGATCCGCGCTGGTGGACGGCGGGCTGCCATCGAGCCTGCCCGTCGTCCAGCGATTGATGGGCGCCGCCGGCGTGCGCGACGGCGACCTGCGATTCCTGGTCAACACCCACGCCCACCACGACCACATCGGCACATTTGCCGCGCTGCGCGAGCGCACCGGAGCGCGAGTCGTCGCTGCCCCGCAGGCGGTGCGTTGGATCGAGGACCTCGACACCAACCTGCGCGAGTTCGCCCTGCACCGGCCCGACATCATTCCCGACTCGCCCGAACTGCGAGCCGAGTTGGCACCGACCTACGGCGCACCGTGCGAGGTAGACGTGACGATGACCGAAGGCGGGGCCGTGCGACTCGGTGGCGGGGTCGCGCTGGAGGCGTTCGAACTGCCCGGCCACGTCGTGGCCGAACTGGGCTGGCTGGAACGCTCGTCGGGCACGCTGCTGCTCGGCGACGCGGTGACCGGGACTTCCTGGAGTTTCTTCCACGGCCATGTGCTGCCTACTGAGTTCCGGCGCTCGTTGCATCGGTTGCGGGCGCTGACGATGGACGAGGACGTACAGCGAGTGTGCCTGTCGCACTACGCCAGCCGCACGGCAGCTGAGTTCCTCGGCCTGCTGGGTGAGGTCGAGCAGTACCTCGATGACGTCACGGCGACGGTGGAGGGTGGACTCGACGACACGCCCCGGTCATTGACCGAACTGTGGCGACGGACGTGCGCTGAACTGCGCCGCGCGGAGGAGTTCCGCGGGCTGGCCATGGTGGCCGCGCACTTGCGCGAGGCGGTCGCGGCGGGACGAGCGCGCTGCGTCGGACCCGACCTCTACGTGGCGGTAACATCAGGCGGCTGAGCTGCAAGATCCACCTATCCACTAAGGGAGTCATGGTCGCCAACCGGTCAGCGGTCGTCGTTGGCGGCGGTTCCGGGATCGGCGCGGCCTGCGTAGGCGTACTCGACGAGCAGGGCTGGCTGGTCAGCGCCGGCGACATCGCGTTTTCGGAGCGAGCAACAGCTGGCCGAGCCGTCCAGATCGAAGCCGATGCCACGTCGGCGGCGGACATGTCACGGCTGATGTCGCAGGCCGACGAGCGCGCCCCGCTCGGTGCACTCGTCTACTCCGCCGGCATAGAACGCCACGGCTCGGTCGTGTCGACCGACGAGGGCACCTGGGATGACACGCAGGCGGTGAACCTCAAGGGCATCTACGTGTCGGCGCAGGCCGCGATCCCGATCATGGCTGCCAACGGTGGCGGCGCGATCGTCGTCGTGTCCTCCATCCAGGGGATGGCGACGCAGAAGTCAGTGGCCGCCTACGCGGCGGCGAAGGCCGGTGCGCTCGGGCTCGTGCGGGCCATGGCACTCGACCACGCAGAGCAGGGCATCCGGGTCAACGCCGTGGCGCCCGGAACGATCGACACTCCGTTGGTCCGGCACAACGCGGCGGAGATGACACCAAACGATCCGGGCGAGGCGCTGCGCGACTGGGCGGATATGCACGCGCTGAAGCGAATCGGCCGGCCGGACGAAGTAGCGAGCGTGGTCGCGTTCCTGCTGTCCGACGGTGCCTCGTTCGTCACAGGCGCGACGTGGGTAGTCGACGGTGGTCTGCTTGCCTCCTACTGAGCCGGCCGCCGAGGGCGTCACCGAGGCAGCCATGTTCGCCAATGCCGAGCAGCTCGCGCAGGTTTACTCCGACGTCGCGGACGACGGACCGGGCCGCGGCAGCCGCGCGATTTCCGTCCACCCCGCTGGAGGATTGCACGTGCGGGTGCTCCCCGACCGCGGCCTGGACATCGGCGCCGCGTGGTTGGCCGGCTCGCCCGTGGCCTGGCTGTCGCCAGTCGGCGAGACGGCCTGGTCCGGCGGTGATTGGTTGGCCGCCTGGGCCGGTGGCCTATTGACCACCTGCGGGCTCCGCAATGTCGGAGCCCCGTCCGAAGGCCATCCCATGCACGGCACCGCGACAGGGTTGCCCGCGTCCGACGTGCGCGTCAGCCGGACCGTCGAGCCGGACGGCGGCATCGCGGTCACCGTGGCCGGCACGCTGACCGACGCCTCGGCCTTCGGGCCCGTCCTGCAGGTGCAGCGCACGATCACGGTTCGCACTGGGCGGGCCGAGCTTGCCATTGTCGACGACACGGCGAACCTGGGTCACCGCACCGAGCAGGCACCGATCCTCTACCACGTGAACTTCGGCCACCCGTTCCTCAGTCCGCAAGCGTTCATCGACGGACGCCTGCTCTGGTCACGGCCGCGAGACGCTGACTCGGCGCGTGTCGCGGAAACCTGGGCTGTGATGGGGTCACCCTTGGCCGACGACGAGGACGTGGTCTTCGAGCACGGGATCGAGCCCGACCCCGAGGGCTGGGCGACGCTACGGGTGCTCAGTCCGGGCGCCGGCGTGGCGGCGAGGGTGGGTTGGGATACCGAAACGCTGCCGCGGGTGCACACCTGGCGGCGGGCCACGCGCGGCAGCTACGCCATGGCCATCGAACCGGCGAACTGTTCGGTGCTCGGCCGCGAGCAGGATCGTGCGGACGGGACGGCCCCGTGGCTCGAACCGGGACAGCGGCGCCGTACCCGAGTACGGATCGAGTTCTCGCCGTTGTGAGCTGGCTCAGTCGAGGTCCAGCCCGTTGAGGACGCCTTGCAGATATCCGATGGCATGGGCGCGGCCGCGGCTGCGGTAGGCCTCCGGAGACGTATCGCCCCACGTGTCCAGATCGCCGATCATCGCGGGCACGTGGTCGTCGATGAGGAAGCCGTCGAAGCCGGCGCGGTCCAGCCGACGGATGACCCGGGCCGGGTTCAGGTTCCCCTCGCCGAGAAAGCACTCGGTGAATCGCGGAACGGTTCCCTGAACGTCGCGAAAGTGGACGTAGAAGATGCGGCCCAACGGCGCGAGCAGATCGATCACCGCGTTGACGGAGTCCTCCCCCGCCATCTCCGAGACCGTGCCGATGCAGAAGTTGAGTCCCCAGGCGGGGCTGCCGTTCGCCCGCCGGTAGCCCTCGGCGATGGCCGACGGGCTGGTGAAGATCCGCGTCGCGTGGCCCAGCGGCTCGTCCACCGGAGGGTCGTCGGGATGCAAGGCAAGTCGGACGCCTACTTCCTCGGCGACGGGCAGCACCGCGTCGAGGAAGTACTGATAGTTGTCCCACATCTGCGCGGCCGTGATGGGCTCGGTGATCGGCTCGGCGGGCGTGAGCTTGTACGTGGCAAGGGCGTTGCCCTCCCCGGCGCGGGCGAGGTCGAACCCGGTGACTTTCGCGCCGCCCCGTCCGGACCCACCCATCTCAGTGCGCCAGACATAGGTGGCGATGAAGTTGTAGCCCAGCAGATCGATGCCGACGCGGGCCATGTTCCGGATGGATCGGTGGTAGTTCTCGATCTGCTCGTCGCGCCCCGGCAGGCCGCGCTGGATTTTCCAGAAGTGCGCCGCCGGCACGTTCTCCAGGCCGTCGATCACCAGGCCGTCGCGATCGCAGCGCTCCCGCAGTGCCTGCAACTCGGCCAGGCTCCAGAAGCCGTCCTCGCCGGGCAGCGCGGTCGGCGTATGGAACTGGACCCCGGGCAGGCCCAGCTGGTGGGCGAACGTCGCCACCGTGTCGTCGTACTCGTCGATGTGCCCGAGCGAGAGGCGGATACCCATGGTCGGTTCCTTTCGTGGCGCGGATCGGGCCGGTCGTGGCGCGGGTCAGGCCGGCCGCAGCCGCTGTGCCTGCGTGCCGAGCCCGTCGATCGACAGCGAGACGACGTCGTCCGGGGCGAGGTAAGGGAATCGGCCGGACAGGGCAACGCCCTCGGGTGTGCCGGTGTTCAGCAGGTCGCCCGGCTCGAGGACGGTCACCTGGCTCAGGGACCAGATCAGCTCGGCGACGCCGAACACCATGTCCGCGGTCGTCGAGTCCTGTCGCGGCTGCCCGTTGACCGACGAGCGCAGGCGCAGTGATTGCGGGTCCGGAATTTCGTCGGTGGTGACCAGCCAGGGCCCGAGTGGGTTGAACGTCTCGCAACTCTTGCCCTTCGACCACTGGCCGCCGCTGCGTTCGAGCTGCAACGCACGCTCGGAGACGTCGTTGCTGACGGCGTAACCGGCGACATAGTCCAGCGCGTCCGCGGGCGAGTCCAGGTAGCGGGCCTGCTTGCCGATGACGACGCCCAGCTCGACCTCCCAGTCCGTCTTCGCCGACCCGCGCGGGATCAGGACGTCGTCGTCGGGACCGATGACGGTGTTGGGCGCCTTGTAGAACAGCACCGGTTCAGTGGGCGGTGCCGAGCCGGTCTCGGCGGCGTGCGCGGCGTAGTTCATGCCGATGCACAGCACGGCCGACGGCCTGGCGATCGGGGCGCCGATTCGCTGGCCCGTCACGTCGACGCGCGGCAGCTCGCCCTGCGCGGCAGCCTGGCGCACCCGGTCCAGGCCACCGCCCGCTAGGAACGCTGCGTCGATGTCGTCGGTGAGCGCGCTCAGGTCCAGGTGCAGGTCGTCGGCAGTGAGCAGTACTGGACGCTCCGCGCCCGGCTCACCGATCCGCATCAGCTTCATTCAGATCTCCTGGTTGGTGGGAAGGATCACCAGGTCGCGGATCGTGACGTGCCGGGGCCTGGTCAGCATGTAGCCGACCGCGTCCGCCACATCCTCTGAGCGCATCCCGGTGCCGGCAGCAATTCGGTCCTCGATGTCGTCGTCGGCGGATACGGACCACAGCTCGTTGAGCACGACCCCTGGCCCGATCACGCCGATCCGTACGCCGCTGCCGACCAGTTGTCGGCGTACCCCGTGGACGAAGGCGTGCAGCGCGTGCTTGGACGCCGAGTAGACGGGCTCCCAGTAGATCGCCTGCGTCCCGGACACTGAACCGGTCACCAGCACGTCACCGCAGCCCCGCGGAACCATCGACGACAATGCGGCGCGGACGGTGCGCATGACTCCGGTGACGTTGGTCGACACCAGTCGGTCGATGGCGTCCGGGTCGTTGTCCCACACGTGGTCGGCAAGGTAGATGCCCGCGTTCGCCACCACGATGTCGAGTGCACCGAAGCGCTGCTCGGCCTCGTCCATCAACGATTCGGCGGTTCCGGCATCGGTGATGTCGGCTACGACGGCGTGGGCGGGGCCGGGTATCGATGCGACGGCAGCCTCGAGCCGATCAGCCGAACGGGCGGAGACGACGACCTTCGCACCCAGCCGGCTCAGTTCGCGGGCCACGGCCAGTCCGATGCCCGAGCTACCACCGGTGATGACGGCAACCTTGCCTGCGAGAGCGTCGCTCACGACGCTCACTGGGCCGGGAGTTGCTCGGAGCCGTGCAGGACGGCGCGGCGGTGCTGTTCGTCTTCACGCTCGTGGATCCGGTCGCTCGCATGCGTGGTCAGCGGCGACAGCGCACCGATAGCCAGGCCGGCCTGCATGATGCGGCTGACTTTGACGGCCATTTCGGTGATCCGCAGGACCTCTGCCGCCGAGGCGCCCAGGGCGAACATCCCGTGGTTGGCCAGGTAGATCACCTTCGGCGGCGCGTCCTGCGCGGCGATGTGTTCGCGCAGTCGGTCACGGACCAAGCGGGCCAGCGAGAGACCGGGATCGACGTAGGGGATCAACAACGCCTTCCGGCCGAGGACGACGATCTGCTCCGGATAGATGACCACCGACGCGAGCGTCTCGGCGTGTTCGGAGCAGAGCAGGGCGTTGACCGGGACCGGGTGCGTGTGTCCGATGACCGAGGCACCCCCCTCGTGCAAGCAGATGGCGTGCAGCATCGCCTCGACCGACGGCCTGCGTCCCGTGGCTGCGCCAAGGCGGCTGAACGCTTCCGCGATGGATCGGTCATCTGTCTCGGGCACGTCGACCAGCGCAATCAGCTCCGACAGCGCGACGTCCACGAAGTCCTCGGGTCCCGCGGTAGCGAGGTTGGCGCCGCTGGCCTTGACGAGCATCCGGTCCGGGCCGGTGCGGATCGAGGTGTTGCCCTCGGCCAGGATGACCAGGTCCCGCTCCGGTGCGCCGAGCGCACGCGACAAGCTGATGATGCGGTCGAGATCGGTCATCACGGTGCTGCCTTCTCTTCGGTGGTGGACTCGGGTCGCAACGGCGTCAAAGGCGGGCGGTTGAGGTCACCAGGTCCTCGCCGCGGTCCCACCGGACTGGGTCGGATTCCGACGGCAGGAAGCGCCGCAGGGTGACGCCCGCAGCGATGTGCGAACGGAGTTCGTCGAGCGAGCCGAGTTCCCCCGTGGCCATCGCTTGCACGCCGACGTTACCCAGGCTGGACGCCTCGGCCGGACCGGCGACGACGGGCAGGTCGCATGCGTCGGCTGTCAGTTGGCAGAGCAGGGCGTTGCGGCTGCCCCCGCCGACCAGATGGACGACCGACACCGTCCGGCCGGTGAGCTCGGCCGCGCGACGGATCGTTCGGCGGTAGGCCAATGCGAGGCTCAGGAGTATGCAGCGGACGTACTCCGCCGGGTCGGCAGGATCAGCCTGACCGGACCGCCGGCAGGCTTGCAAGATGTCGGCAGGCACATCGGTCGAGCTGACCAGGTCGGCGGCACCGACATCGATGAACAGGTCCCGGCTGATGTGCACGGCGCGGGCGATCAGGTCCGGCAGCGACGGGTCCCCCCAACCATGCAGGCATTGTTCGAGTAACCACAGCCCGGTCAGGTTGCGCATGACGAGAGTCCGCCCGCCGACGCCCGCCTCATTGGTGAAGCCGGCGGCCAGAGCGTCCGTACTGAGGACGGGCGAGTCGTGCTCGACTCCGGCCAGCGCCCAGGTGCCACAGGACACGAACGCTGCGAATTCTTCGAGCGGTACAGCGGCGGCCGCCGACGCGGTGTCATGAGAGCCGACGTGCAGCACCGGGACCGGACTCGTGGCTCCGATCCGTGCCCGCACCTGCGGGGTGATCGTCCCCGCCACCGTTGCAGCGTCGCGCAGCGGCGGCAACAGTGCGGGGTCGAAGCCCGCACCGGCGACCACGTCGACGTCCCAGCGACCCGATTGCGCGTTGACCAGCCCGGTGGTCGAGGCGATGGTCCGCTCGGCCGCTCGCGCACCGGTGAGCCAGTACGTCACCAGGTCCGGGACGAGGAGCAGCGTCGACCCCGCACTCACGTCGGCTTCGGCCAGCCGCTCCGACACCTGGTAGACGGTGTTCATGGTCATCGGCTGCACGCCAGTGCGCTCGAACACCTCCAGTTCGGTGATCCGGCTGGTGACCCGGTGCCGTGCTTGCAGTCCGGCAGATCGGTAGTGCCTTGGCGCCACGATGAGCTCGCCATCGGGGCCGACGACGCCGAAGTCGACCCCCCACGTGTCGACGGCTATCCCGTTCGGATGCGTGCCGGCCGCGCCGGCGGTCCGACTACCTTCGGCGAGCCCGTCGAGGATCTGTCCATACAGTTCTTCGACGTCCCAGAACCAGTCATCTTCGACACGAACGGGCGTATTGCGGAAGCGGCGGACCTCGTGGAGGTCGATTCCGTCCGCGCTGACGATGCCTAGGCTGACCCGGCCGCTCGTGGCGCCGAGGTCGACGCCGAGGTAAGTGCCCATAGCAACCAAATCGTCAGATCGCCGTGTAGGCGCCGTCGATC
>JAOPWD010000109.1 GCA_025965875.1 Pseudonocardiales bacterium | reverse complement strand
CAGAACGTCGAAGCTGACCTGCCTCATGTCGTGGTCACCAGGGCCGGTTCCGGGATACCCGCCCGTTGACCGCAACGCCCGCATCGGGCGTGTTGCCGGAGCCACACCGTCCTTGACCATCAGCGCGTACGTCCAATCGTCGACGTCGAGCTCCAGGCCGAGCTCGGCCGCAACCCGAAGCGCTGCGTCCAATGAGGACACCTCCTCGGTGCGCCCGCCATCTGAGCCGGTGGGAATCGACAGGATCCAGCGCGGCGGCCACGTGAAGCTCGGGTGCATCCACGCGTGCCCGCCGTTGACCCAGTAGCGGGTATAGCTGCGATCCGTCGACATGTGGCCAGTATGCGGCCGACACCGCAAGCCGAGCGGACGGCCCGAAACGCGCGGCTCTGCCGCGATGTACGCGGTCATGCTTGATATGTGGGTATTAGGTGCCGTACCTGCTAACGGCACGCCACGTAACGCACGCTCTACGCCGCTATCAGGGTGGCGCGAGGACCACCGAGAGGCTGAGATTGTGCAACCTTCGCGATCTTGATGCCTTGGCCGCGCTGTAGATCGTCATGAGCATCACGGTCGAACATGGGGCCGAGGCCCACCGACACGGCGGACTACTTCGAAGGGTCCTCGTCCGTATCGGTCCAGCCGGACAGATACCGCTCGAACTCGGCTCCGAGTTCATCGGCCGTGGGCAGCCGAGAACCGTCGGTCATCAGTCCGCTGCCTCGTCCCGCGGTCATATCGTCGTATTGCCTCTCGAGTCCGTGAACAAGGGTCGCGATCTCTTCGGATCTCGCCACCTGTTTGTCCACGTCATCCCGAACCACTTGCGCGGCGTGCTCGAGCGCGTCGGTCGGCAGCGCCAAGTCACTGGCGCGCGCCACGCAATTGAGCAACGTGTGCGCGGCATCGGGGTAATCGAGCTGAGCCAGGTAGTGCGGAACCGCAACCGCGAAGCCGCAGGCCGGTGTCCCGGCCTCACCCAGCCGGTACTCGAGCAGGTTCCCGACACTGGCCGGGACCTGGATCGTCGGTAGCCATTTCGGATAGTCCGCGACTAATTCTGGTGGGCTGCCATGCGCGATCACCTGCGGTGGCCGGGTGTGCGGCACGCCCATCGGGATCGCGTTGAGGCCGATCACGAGCCGTACATCGAGGTCGGCGACGAGGATTCCCACCGCCGCGATGAATCGCTCCCATTGGACATCGGGCTCTGGTCCGTGCAGCAACAAGAACGGCACGTCGTTCAGATCGCGGACCAGGTGCACGGCCAAATCCGGTGCGGCGTAGCCGCTCCAGTGATCAGTGGTGAAGGTCATCTCGGGCCGCCGCGATCGGTAGTCGAGCAACTGATCCACATCGAAGGCAACCAGTGGCTCCGAGTCGAGCGCGTTGAGCAGGTGCTCCGCTGCCAGCCGGCGACCGCTACCGGCATCGACGAAACCGTCGAGCGCCTGAACGAGAACGGGCCGTACCAGGTCCGGTCGAGCACTCGTCGTGAACAGAGACCTTGGATCCTGCACTGGCTTCCCTTCGCGTGCGTTCTGTCCAGTGTTTCACCGTGCGACCTCCGCCGGTGCGGCCCAAGGCATTCGCCGCCCGCTACCGGCTCGATGAAAGTGCCGTCTTGGTCGCCAGTCGACCGCGGAGCCACTTCGATCAAGGCCCGCACGAACGACCGGATCTCCCGCGTTGCTGTCTCGTGAACCAGCTCTGGGCCGCCCGGACGGGATCGTCTGCCGGGTTGGTGCCAGGACACCTCTACCGTTACCGCTCAACACCACCGAAGCCACCGTCAAACCTGGCCTGACCCACCGCCGCGTGTCGAGACCATGTTCCGAGCTCGCCGGCTGCGCCGCCGATGGAGCATGAGAAGCAGGAAGGGCAACGGCAGCGCTAGGCCCGTCGTCGACACCATGATCGTGACGTTGTGATCGCGACGCTGGGCGGCGCTCTCGGCGACGGTGACCGGCCAGCTGCCCACCGTGACGTCCTGGCCGTCGCCCGTGTGCACATAGGTGACCGTGACGGTGTGCTGCCCGGGTCCGGCCGGCACGACGAGGTGGTAGCCGATGGATGACCCACTGGTCGCCGGGTCGGTCGCGACGGTGCGCCCGTCGATCGAGACCCGCACCTGGGCGGGCTGGCCGGCGGCCAGGTTCGGGTCGGTGACGATACCGCGGACGGTGACCTCGCCGGCGCCGCCGACGACGGAACTCACCTGTCCGCTCGGGTCCCCGTCGACGACGATCGTGGCCGCGGTCACCGACGTGTCCTGCGTCCCCTCCCCCACGTTGACCGCGCGCACGGTGTAGGTGTGGCGCCCGTCCGGGGCATCGAAGGCGAGGTCGAAGCGGTGGTCGGTGGCTTTTGTGGCGCCGGACGCGACCTCGGTGTCACCCTCGTAGATCTCGATGCGGGCCGAACCCGTGGACGCGTCGGGGTCGACCGCCGTGCCTGTGATGCGCACCGTGCTGCCGGTCGCCTGCGCGCGCGCCGCCGAGACGGTCGGGTCGTGCGCCGCCGGATCGTCGATCGTCCCGTTCGGCATGAGCTGCTGTGCCTCGCCCGTGACCACAGCGCTGATCGCCGCCCCGTAGGTCGACGGGGCGCCGTCGGTCAGGATCGCCACGGCATAGCGGTCATTGTCGACATAGCCCGTGCTGTTGAAGACGGCGTTCGGTGTGTCCAGCCCGTCGTCGCCCCAGCCCTGCTTGACCGCGGCACCGGTGGTGGCAGACGGGATACCGAAGAACTGGTCGGTGCCGTCCGCTGCGTATTGCGTGGTGTGCGCCATCGCGTTCATCAACCACGGCCCGATCTCGGGATCCTTGGCGATCGCGGCGTAGAGGTACACCAAACCCTTCGCGGTGATCTCGGTGCTTCCCCACCAGGCCGGGTCGGCGGGCGGGGCGCCGAGGTCGGGGAGGTGGAAGTACGACTCGGCCCACGGCAGGACGTCGGCGCCGCCGACCAGGCCGTACAGCGCATTGGCGTCGTCGTCGTCGGACTGAGTGATCATCTGGTAGGCGGTCGTCGCCGTCGAACCGGTCATCTGACCGGTGGCGAGCAGCCTGGCCGCGATCATGACTTTGACCACGGACTCGCTAGCGAACCATTCGGTGTCCTCGCCCGCGCCGGTGTACTGGCCCGTCTGCAGATCCAGCACGCCGATCCCGGTGCGGTACCCCGGCGAGGTTGCCAGCGCTGCCGCGGCTGTGGCGGCCGAGGCGAGCGACGTAGGCGCCGTGGCCGAAGCCGACGGCGCACGCAGCGTCAGGACGCCGAACAGCGCGAGGAACACGGCGACGGCCGGCGCGAACCATGGCGCGACGGACAGGGGGGCGGACGAACGACGAAGGCATGAGACCACGCAGACTCTCCACGGTGACGGATTTGGTTCCACCCTGAAGCGGCAACCTGCCCGCAGCCTTCGAGATGGCTGATGATCTGCACAGGAGCGACCGGTGGGCAGCTGTCCATCCCCAAGCTGGCCAGCTCGGCCGCGCCAGACGCGCGGGCGGCTCAGCCAGCGGGCATCTGCCGAACTCGCAGGGCACCTCGTGCTCGGCGGCGCAGAGCCTCGGTCTTCGACTGACTCACCGAGACGCGCTCAATAGAGCTCAAGCCGCAATCCAGGCAGACTTCGCAGCGGCGTCGACGCCATAGACACCGCGGTCGCGGTTGCGGTCGCCTGACCGGTCCGTCGCCCGGATTCCTGCAGGCAGGTAACGGAGTTGGGCGCTGGCGGCGATGACGCCGAGCGGACTAGGCGCGATCGTGGAGGTCACACCGGCAAGGG
>JAOPWD010000104.1 GCA_025965875.1 Pseudonocardiales bacterium | reverse complement strand
CCATTGTCCTGGTCACGGACCGGTACCCGCCGTTCAGTCTGTCCGCCTAGCCCGGGGCTCTTAGGCCTGTGGGGCTCAATAACCTCGGCCAGGCGTGTCTGCTGGGTTCGGCCTGGTCTGTGCGACCGGGGCACGGTGCAGGCGTTGGTCGATGCCAGCTTGCGCGTTCCGCATGGCGAGACAGTCGGGCGAGTCGTCATCGAGTCACGGTCGCAGTCGGGGGAATGGGCTCGCAGGAACGCACACTGTCCGCGGCATAGGAAGACGTTTTGCGTGTCGGTGCGGAGCTTGCTGTCTCGCGGACAAGAGGCGACGACCGCACCTAACGGCGACCTGCGTGGTAGCGGCATCGCCAGCGGTGCCCGGGGGCGCTGATCGAGACTTCAGCCAGCCCAGATGCGGCCGGCCTCGGAAGGGCGTCCCGGCGGGCGCCGCCCATCAGCGTTGACAGCGTGCGATCCGTTCCACATTCCGCGATGGACACCGGCGGTGCTGCTCGCCGCAACCTAGCGGAAATAACTGTCCCTCACGATGGACGCCTCACTTGCAGCTAGGGGGAACGTCGCAGTTCAGCCAGCCATATCACGGTGTTTCTACAGCCTTCGATGAAAGTGGGTCTCGCCTAGAGCATCGTCGTTCTAATAATCACGCCACTGACCTGGGCAGCCCAGCTGACTGACCGAGGGGGGCCGAAGTGTCGAAGATCGAGTCCGTCCAAGAGCCCATCCAAACGGTCGTCGAGGCCGTCGCGAGACCCGGCCTTCGTGAAACCATCGCGGGTGTTGACGCCCAGATCGTCAACGTCCGTTGGCGATGGTTACACGCCGTATGGGAAGAGGACGTCGACCAGCCGGAGCTGTTCAGGGTCGCGATTGACCTACTCCTGGAGCAACGCTTCGCGATCACGCAACCCCGCACGGCCGCTGCATGAGACTGCGCTTGACCGCGAGTGATGAGCCTTGGGATGACCGCTACCACGTAGCGCTGGCCTGTGAACTCGCCACGGTCAATATATTGACATAGATAGTCAATCGCGCCTAGGTTGCGTCATCAAGACGGCCAACCATCTCTGCGGCGCGACGCGCTCCGGAGGCCTCCTCCCCGTTCGTCGTCACGACGCGAGAGATAGGAATGCCATGAGCGGTCAAGACAAGCCTCGCTACGGCGGTTCGGCGCGCGCAAAGTCGGTTGTGTTCATTTCGGCCGCTGCGTGCATCGCCGCGGCCGTGGCCGGATGTTCGTCTTCGAAGGGGTCGGCGTCGCAGTCAGCTGCGAACGTGGGGAAGGCAGACGCGACGTTGGCAGCGATGCTGCCCGACAACGTCCGCAAGTCGGGCGTCATTCGGGTGGCGAGCGAGCTCGACTACGCCCCGGTCGAGTACCTCGACACGGACGGCAAGACTCCGATCGGTGCGGAGCTTGAGGTTGGCACGGCGGTCGCCGACCGACTCGGTGTTCGTCTCAAGATCACGAACCTGGCTTTCGACCCCACTATCCCAGCGATCAACGCCAACCGCTTCGACACGTCGATGACCTACATCGGTGACAAGGTGGAGCGTCAGGCACAGGTCGATTTTGTCGATGTCTTCCGCAGCGGATATTCGGTGATGGTGCGCAAGGGGAACCCTAAGCACATCAACGGTCTTGCCGACTTGTGCGGGGTGCGCGTGTCGGTGCAGATCGGTGCCGCCAATACCGCTGTGGTACAGGATCAGAGCAAGGCGTGCGTGGCCGCGGGCAAGCCTGCGGTGCAGATGAGCGAGACCAAGGACGCCGCGGGTGCGCTGCTCCAATTGAAGTCCGACCGGGTCGACGCGCACCTCGAAGATGCCCCGGTGGCTGCGCAGACGGCGAAGGTATCCGGTGGTGGCAAGGACTTCGAGGTCGTCGGTAAGCAGGTCACGATCCGCAACCACGGATGGATCTTCCGCAAGGCAGACACCAAGTTGCGCGATGCCATGCAGGCGGGTCTCAAGGCGATTATTGCCGACGGAACCTACGGCAAGATTCTCGACAAATGGGGGCTGCAGAGCATCTCGTTGACCACGGCGAGCGTCAACGACGCCACGATCACCAACTGAGCTCACTATGACGTCAGACCCGACGATCGGTGAAGCGCCGGTGCAGCAGGCCTCTCGAGTAGACGAACCGACGCTGACCGTTCGACGCTCACGGGCCAAGACGGTGCGTCTCGTGCTCGGCCTGGTGATCATCGCCCTTCTCGCAGTGCTTGCTGTGCGACTCGTGATGAACAGCAAGCTCAACTTCGCCGTGATCCGTCAGTACATGTTCAATCCGTCAATACTTGCCGGTGTCCGGCGGACGATTGTGCTGACTGTCCTGGCGATGGCGATCGGATCGTTGTTGGGGCTGCTGATCGCTCTGGCCCGGACCAGTTCGAGTGTGGCGCTGCGTAGCGTGGCGTTCTTCTACGCGTGGATGTTCCGGGGCACGCCTGTGCTCGTACAGCTGATCATCTGGTTCAATCTGGCCTTGGTGATACCGCGCATCGGTATCTCCATTCCAGGAACAAGCATCGATTGGTCGGCCAGTACGAACGTCTTGATCACGCCATTCGTCGCAGCTTTGCTGGGACTCGCGCTGAACGAGGCCGCCTATCTCAGTGAGATAATCCGGGCAGGGATCATCTCGGTCGATCGGGGGCAGAGCGAGGCCGCGGCGGCTCTTGGGCTGCGAACCCGCGGCATCATGTATCGGGTCGTCATGCCGCAGGCGATGCGCGCGATTATCCCGCCGGCGGGCAACGAGTTGATTACCTGTCTCAAGACCACATCGCTCGTCAGCATCATCTCCTACAGCGAACTGCTGGGCACGGCGCAAGGCATCTACAGCGTCAACTACGACACCCTGGAGCTGTTGGTGGTGGCCAGCATCTGGTACCTGGTCTGCACAACCCTGTTCAGCATCGGCCAGTACTTCGTGGAGCGGCATTTCGGTCGCGGCTTCGCACTGGACCGCGGCGCACGGTCGGTCGGCATCATGTCGCTGTTCAACCCGCGGCGCCGTGTGACGTCATGACGATGACAACGACATCGATGGTCGAACTTCGGGCCGTGCGCAAATCTTTCGGTTCGGTCGAGGTCTTGAAGGGCGTGGATCTCACTGTCGCTGCCGGGGAAGTCGTGTGCCTGATCGGCGCGTCCGGCTCAGGCAAGACCACGCTCCTGAGGTGCATCAACCACTTGGAGTCGGTCTCCAGTGGACGGATCGTCGTCGACGGGACGCTCATGGGGTATGCCGAGACGTCGAAGCATCTGGTCGAACTGTCTGCGAAACGCATTGCCGGGCAGCGTTCCAACATCGGCATGGTGTTCCAGCGATTCAACCTGTTCCCGCACATGACCGCGTTGGAGAACGTGCGGATGGCGCCTATGCGGGTACGCGGGCTGAGCAAGGCCGAGGGCACGGCGCGCGCTTGTGAGCTTCTCGAACGCGTCGGACTGTCCGATCGTCAGGATGCGTACCCGGCTCAGTTGTCGGGTGGTCAACAGCAGCGGGTCGCGATTGCGCGGGCACTGGCAATGCATCCCCGGCTGATGTTGTTCGACGAGCCCACGAGTGCACTGGATCCGGAGTTGGTCGGCGAGGTACTCGCCGTGATGAAGAAGTTGGCCGACGACGGGATGACCATGGTCGTGGTCACCCACGAGATGGGATTCGCCAGAGAGGTCGCCGATCGGGTGATCTTCATGGACGGTGGGGTGATCCTCGAGCAGGGTTCACCCGCCGACGTACTCGGCAACCCGCGCGAGCAGCGCACGCGTGACTTCCTGGCCAGGGTGGGCTGATGGCGGCAGCGGCGCCACTCGTCGAGCAGCGCTCGACGGGCGCGTCTGGGCGGCGTCCGGTGGCGTTGGTGACTGGTGGGGCTGGCGCAATCGGCGGTGCAACGTGCCGTGGACTGGCTGACCTCGGATACGCCGTCGTGGTCAATCACCTGGATACCGCGGGCGACGCGGCGCTGCTCGCCAGCACAATCGACGGTGCCGCGATCGAGGCCGATGTGGCTGATCTGACCGCGGTCGAGGACATGTTCATCGAGATCGAGCGCACCTTCGGTCCGGTGTCCGTTGTCGTGTGTGGCGCAGGCTTCTCTGAGGTCAGCCCCATCGACTCGTTGACGGCGTCGCAGTGGGATCGAATGCTCGCTGTGCACCTCGGCGGCGCCTTCAACGTGATCCGCACGGCCATCCCGTCGATGTCGCTGGTCTCGGACGCTGCGATCGTGACGATCGCGAGCGAACTTGCCCTGTCGGGTTCGGCCGAGCGCGCCCACTACGTCAGCGCGAAGGCTGCGCTCATCGGCCTTACCAAGTCAGTGGCGCACGAGCTCGCTCCCCTCGGGATCACCGCGAACTGCGTGGCCCCGGGCCCGATCGACACGCCGCTATTGAGCCCGCATCATCGCACCGCTGAATTCTTCGAGGCGCTCCCCTTGCGCCGACTTGGCACCCCGACGGAGGTGGCGGACGCAGTCATGTACTTGGTCAAGGCACGCTGGACCACCGGTCAAGTGCTCTCGCCCAACGGCGGAGCGGTCATTCAATGAGCACCTCGAGTCGAAGAGTCGCCGTCGTCACAGGCGCCGACGGCGGCATTGGCGCCGTGATCGTCGAGACGTTGGAAAGCGACGGCTTCGAGGTCGTTGCAGCGACATTGAACGACGGTGACTGGCAGGCCGATGTCGCGAGCGAGCGGGACTGCGACGATCTGATCGCTCGTGTCGTGGCGCGCTACTCCCGCATCGACGTGCTCGTGAACAACGCAGCGACCATGGAGTTGCACCCGATCGACAAGCACGACCCCGTGGCCTGGTGGCGCATCCTCGATGTGAACCTGTCGGGGCCGTTCTTCCTGTCGAAGGCGGCAGCACGTCACCTGCGGCAAAGCCGCGGCTGCATCGTCAATATGAGCAGTCGGATCGCGACTGCTGGTGGTGCGAACGCGAGCGCATACGCCGCGAGCAAGGCCGGCCTCCTCGGGTTGACCAAGAGCCTGGCCCTGGAGCTGGCGCCACACGTGCGCGTCAATGCCGTCGCGCCCGGAGCTGTGGACACCAGCCAACTGCGCTTCGACGCCGCGGAGGTGGGGCTGAGCCTCGATGACTACCGAGCCGAGATGGCCGCTCGAACACCGACATTGCGTCTGGCCGAGCCGATCGATGTCGCTGAGACGATCGCGTTCCTCGTCAGTCCAAGGGCCCGCCAATACACCGGGCAGGTCTTCCACCTCAACGGCGGAACGTTGATGCCATGAGAACGGTCTTCCGTGGCGGCGACGTCCTTGTGCCTGGCGCAGACGGTAGTTCGACGAGCCAGCGGGCTGATCTTCTTGTCGACGGTCAGACGATTGCGACCATCGGCGCGGTTCCGCTCGACGTGGCGGTCGATGAAACCGTTGACGCGACGGGCCACGTGCTCATCCCTGGCCTGGTCAACGCTCACCTGCATTCGTGGGAGGCGCTGTTCCGGGGCCGCTATCCGTGTCTGCCGCTCGAGGTATGGGGGCTCTACGCGTATCCGCTCATCGCCGAGTACACAGTGTCACCGCGGCTGGCATACCTGCGCACCGCGAGCGTCGCGGCGGAGTCGTTACTGAACGGCGTGACGACCGTGCTCGACGACGTGTACGAGACACGCGTGGACGGCTACGCACATCTGAGCGCAGTCTTCGATGCATACCGCGACGTCGGGATTCGTGCCAACTGTTCGAGCAGGCTCTTCGACCGGCGCTATCTCGACGCGATCCCCTACCTCAATGAATACCTGGAGCCCTCCGAGCTGCAAGAACTCACCGCGCTGGGTACTCGGGGGACCAAGCACTACATCGGACTCTGCGAGCAAGCGCTGAGTGAGTTTCACGGCAGCGCGTCGGGACGACTGCGATACGTACTGGCGCCGTCGGGCCCCCAGCGGTGCACGCCGGAACTCATCCGGACGAGTGTCGAACTCGCCGCACAACACGACTCGGTCGTGCACATCCACGTGCTCGAGACAAAGATGCAGGCGCTGAGTGGCCCAGAGCTGTTGGGCATGTCGATGCTGGTCTATCTCGATGGCATGGGTGCCCTGTCCGAGCGCACCACCATCGCACACGGGGTGTGGCTGTCCGACCACGAAATCGATCTTGTCGCCGAACGAGGCGTGACCGTCGTCCACAACCCCGTCTCCAACCTCAAGCTCGGTTCGGGCATTGCCCCGCTCGCTGCCTATCGGCAGCGGGGTGTGCCGATCGCTCTTGGCACCGACGGTATTTCGAGCAACGACTCCGCGCGGATGTTCGAGGTCATGAAGCTTGCCGCACTCCTGCCGACCATGGCCGAGACCGACTACCAGCGCTGGCCCACTGCCGA
>JAOPWD010000299.1 GCA_025965875.1 Pseudonocardiales bacterium | reverse complement strand
CGGACCAGGTAGCCGGGCCACCTCGTCACGCACCCGTTCGGCGGCCAGGCGGTAGCTGGGCTCGGCCAGCACGACCGTCGCGGCCGCGAGCACATCGCCGGGCGCACAGTGCACTGCGTCGAGCGCGATGCCGAGCCCAAGCTGCGTGCAACGCGCCGCATTCCCGGGCTGATCGGCGCCCATCGGGAGCAGCACGGACGGCAGCCCAGCGGCCAGCGTTGCGGTCAGCGTGCCGGAGCCGCCGTGGCTGACCACGAGATCGCAGCGCGGCAGCACGTCGCCCTGCGGCAGGTAGGACGCGATGTGCACATTGGCCGGCTGCGGGCCGAACAGGCTCGGGTCGAGTTCGCGCCCGACCGTGACGATCAGGTTGACCGGCAGGTCGCGCAACCCGGTGAGCACTCGGCCGAACAGGTCACCGGACTCCATGTTGAACACGGTGCCGAGGGTGAAGTAGATGGTGGGCACGTCGGGCAGGGTGGACAGCCAGTCCGGCCCGCCGCCGGAAGCTGTCGCAGGGCGGAACGAGTGCGCCGTGGATGGCAACGGGGCGGCTGGATCCCGGAACGACGGCGCGAACGGCGAGAGCACGAGGTGCCGGCTGAGCATGGTCAGGTGCGGGTCGGGCGCCAAGCCGTGCTCGGCGCGCAGCGTGTTCAGCGTCGAGCTGAGCAGTTCAGCGCGCACGAATGATCCCGACGCGTTCACCAGCACCGAGGCGTGCGGCAGGCCGGCCTGTTCGGCGGCGATCATCGCCCCGAAGTCCACCTCGTCGCAGACGACGACCGCGGGCGACCACCGGGTGCACAGCGCGAGGACGCTGGCCGCCCGCGCCTGGGCCGAGCGACCCGCGTAGAAGTCCCGCAGCACCGCGTCCTCTCGGGCGAAGTCGATCTCGACCAGCGGCGCGATCACGGACAGGCCGGCACTGCTCAGGTCAGGGTCGTCGAAGGTCGCGAACCCCCGGTCCCGCAACCCGGCCTTCGCCGAGGCAGCGCCGGCGAAGGCGACGGTGTGTCCGGCGGCCCGAGCCGCGAGCGCAACCGGAACGAGCGGTTCGGCATGCCCGGTACCGCCGGCGAACGTGAACAGCATGCGCACGCGCTAACGTCCTCGACCCAGCGTGGCGAGCTGCCGAATCTCCGGGATCCGCATCTGCCACGCGACCACACCGAACACGACCAGGCCCACGACGCCGCCGACCACCAGGCCGGCGGCCGCGCCGGCGAAGCCGTGGCCGAGCGTGTTCTGCAGGGCGACCAATACGGCGTAGGCGCCGGCCGCGCCCACCGCGCTGGCCAAGCCGACCTTCAAACCCGTCGACAGCACCGATGCCATGCCCAGGTGACCGAGTCGCTTCGTCAGCAGGACGTGCCCGACAATCGCGCCGACCACATAGGACAGCGACGTCGAGATGGCCAGCCATTCGACGGCGTGTGCCGACGGGTGGATGTTCACCTTGGTGCCCTTGGGAGCGCGGAAGATCTCGTTGGTGACGAGGACGAGGACGACCTTGGTGCAGACCATGAAAATGTTGATCAGCGTCGGTGTCTTGCCGTCGCGCAGCGCGTAGAAGACCCGCAACTGCAGCATCACGATCGCGAACGGCACCAGGCCGAACGCCGAAAGAGCGAGCGAGGAGCCGATCAGCTCGGCACCGTCGAGAGACGTCTGTCCGTGGGCGAACAGGGTGACCCCCAACGGGATGCCGAGCACCATCAGCAGGGCAGTGATCGGCAGCAGCGCCGCGGCCGACAGCCGCGAGCCCATCGTCAGGTCCTCGATGACGGCTGCGTTGTCGCCGCGCACCGCGGCGCGAGACATCCGCGGCATGATCGCGGTCAGCAACGACACGACGAGGATGCCGTAGGGCATCTGGAACAACAGGTCGGCCTGGGTGAACACGGTCAGGCCGCCGTTGCTGATACCGATCTTCTGGATGACGGTGACGCCGACCTGGCTGGCCAGGACGTAGCCCAGAACCCAGCCGGCGAGTGAGCCGACCTCTTTCATCCGGCCGATCTCGTTCGGCCGGGCGCGGAAGCGCCACTGCCAGTGGAAACCGACCTTGCGCAATGCCGGGATCAGCACGAGCGCCTGGGCCGCAATGCCGAGCGTCGTGCCGAGGCCGAGGACGAGGATCTGGGCGGTGGTCATGTTCGCCGGATTGAGGGTGTTCGGGCCAGGCAGCGCCCAGAACACCAGCACGGTGAAAATCATGATCACGTTGTTCAGGACCGGCGCCCAGGCTCCCGGACGGTACACATGCTTGATGTTGAGGATCGCCATGAACATCGCGCCCAGGCCGTAGAAGAAGATCTCGGGCAGCAGCAGGGTCGCGAACAGGCTGGTCAGTCCGCGCTGCGAGCCCGGGGGGACGAATGCTCCGGCGATCAGCGGGGCGGCAGCGACGGCGGCAATGGTGAGCACACCGAGGACGGCCGCCGCGATCGAGAGCAACCGCTGCGTGTAGCCGACGCCGTCGTCCTCGTCCTCGGACTGGGCGTGGACGAGCAGCGGGATGAGCACGCTGGACAGCACGCCACCGAGCAACAATTCGTAGACCATGTTCGGGAACGTGTTGCCGGCGCTGTAGGAGTTGCCGACCGCGCCGGTGCCGAGGGCAGCGACGAGCAGGACGCTGCGCAGGAAGCCGGTGATCCGGCTGGCCAGGCTGGCGACCGCCATCGTCCGGCTGGTGGCCAGCAGGCCGCTGGTGCCCTCGTCGGCTGCCGCCTCGGTCGTGCCCCGCGCGGCATCGATGGTCGCCGCGGCCGGTTTGGTTCCTGGACGGAGGTTGCGCTTGCCGACGTAGGTGGGCGCGCTCCACTGCGGCTCGTGCGGCACCGGCACGTCGGCCCAGTCGGTGAAGAACACCGACGAGATCGGGTCGGCCTCGGTGAACGTACGCGGTTCGAACATCGCCCCACCGGCGTAGAGCGACGGTCTGCTCCAGTCGCCTC
>JAOPWD010000072.1 GCA_025965875.1 Pseudonocardiales bacterium | reverse complement strand
TTCTGCCTCGTGCACCGCTTGAACAAGGGCGCTGGGAACCGGACTTCGGGCGCACCTGTACCCGGGTGGGTCAGCCGCCCGAATAGCGGATCATGAAGTCGCGATCGGTATCGCGTCCGCCCTCGGGGTCCTGCGTCGCCCGGGTGTCCTGACTTTCTACGGTGTCTTCGAGCTTGACGCGGTCTGGCAGCCGCTTGAACCGCTGCGAGCCCGATTCCGGCTCCTCGCCAGCGTCCTGCTCTTCCTCGTCCGCGCTCATGCCAGAAGTATGCGCTTGATCGCCGATCCTGAGGCTGACGTCGAGTCATGACTCGATGCGGGCCTCAAGGTCGCCACCGGCCTGCTGGGGGCAGCTAGGGCCGCCGTGACTTCGGCAGCGAGGCGACGATCAGGTCGTAGGAGTCGTCGATCAGTTCGCGGACCTCGTCGTCATCCGGACCACCGGCGCTGCCCAGGTCGATCCGCGACCACAACTCCTTGTTCAGATACGGCCCGGTGCCGATGTGGTCGGGGTAGCGCGAGCGCCATTCCTGGATGCCGTCGCGGGTGTTCTTCGCGGCAAAGCCTGGCGCGTCGGACGCCTCACCGAGGAAGCAGAAGATCTTGCCGCCGACCTTGACCACTGTGTGCCCCTCGCCCCACGGGTGGTCGACGAAGGCTCCGGGCTTGGTAAGACAGTGCGCCACCAGGTCGTCGTGCGTCATGGCGGCCAAGGCTACTGTCGGGCTGGCGACCCCGGGCCGGGGTGCGCATGAGATTCTGGACGCCGCATTTCCATCGCCTCTGGGGAGCCGTTAGTCGTGAGAGTTCGCAAGCTGACTGCCGTCGTCGGCATGACTGCCGTTACGGCGCTGGCCATGGGCGGGCTGACCGCGTGCGACAGCAAGGTGGGTCAGGCCGCGATCGTCGGCGGACACCGCATCAGTGAGTCCGACCTCAGCAAGTACGTCTCGCCGGCCGGCGCCGCCCCGTCGGTGCTCGCGGCTGCCGCCAAGGCCGGCCAAAGCGTGTACCCCAAGACCGAGGTGGTCCAGATCCTCATCCAGCAGCAATTGTTCGAGCGGACGCTGGCCAAGAACGGCGGCGTGCCGACCAAGGGCGAGCTCGCTGCGCTGCACGACCAGGCGGCGGCGACGTTCCTGGGCACCCAGCTCACCGGCGCCGCCCTCGATTCCTATCTCAAGTCCGCGCAGGGTTCATACGGGTACGGCTCGAGCTACGCCCAGGCGCTGCTGCACACGATCGAGCTCGAGGCGGCGCTCGCCGTCAAGGTCAAGGCGCAGTCGTTGGCCGATCTTGCCGCCGCGGTGAACAAGCTCAACATCACGGTTGAGGTCAATCCGCGCTACGGCAAGTGGGACCCGAAGAACCTGACCCTCGGCGGACCGACGTCGAACATCCCGGACTTTCTCAAGCTCGACGGCGTGTCGACCCCGGCCAGCACGGCCTCCGCCGCTGCGTCGAACTGACCTGGAGTGACCTCGCAACTGCAGCGCGCCGTGCGGTTGATGGACCAACTGCGCTCGCCCGGTGGCTGCCCATGGGACGCCGCGCAGACCCACGCCTCGCTCGCGAAGTACCTGGTCGAGGAGTGCTACGAGGTCCTCGAGGCGATCGAGACAGACGATCTTGCCCTGCTGCGCGAAGAGCTCGGTGACCTGCTGCTTCAGGTGCTCTTCCACGCTCGAATCACCGAGGAGCTGCCGCCGGATCAGGCCTTCTCGATCGAGGACGTCGCCGGTGACCTCGTCGACAAGCTCGTGCGCCGACACCCGCACGTGTTCGCCGGTGCCGACGCCGGCGACGCCGCCACCCTGAACGAGACCTGGGAACGGCAGAAGGTCACAGAGAAGGGCCGCACCTCGGCCACCGACGGGGTGCCGGTGGGCCAACCCGCGCTGGCGCTGTCGGCCAAGCTCGTCGCCCGGGCGGCGCGGGCCGATCTCACCGTCGATCCGGCGCCGACCGGAGAATTCGGCGAACGGCTCTTCGCGCTGGTGCGCGAGGCGGTCGCGGCCGGCGTCGATCCGGAGTCCGCGCTGCGCGAAACCGCCCGCGCCTACCGCGCCGCCATGCTCGCCGCCGAACCGTCCGACGGCGCATGAGCCGCCGAGTGGTCACTTGCACGTCGAGTGGTCACCTGTACGTGAGCACCCGTGACGTACGTGACCACTCGACGAACTGGGCCGCTGCGGCGGGGCTGTCCGGGTCCAGCGGTCCCGCCGGATAGGGTTGTTCGACCGGACAGCTGGACCGTGCAGACCGTGGAAAGGACCCCTGTGGCAAGCATCGAGGCCGTCGGCGCCCGCGAGATTCTCGACTCACGCGGCAATCCGACCGTCGAAGTCGAGGTCGCCCTCGACGACGGCACCCTCTCGCGCGCGGCCGTGCCCAGCGGCGCGTCGACCGGTGCCTACGAGGCGGTCGAGCTGCGCGACGGCGGCGACCGATACGGCGGCAAGGGAGTGCTCAAGGCCGTCAACGCGGTCCTCGACACGATCGGCCCCGAGCTCGTCGGCTTCGAGGCCAGCGAGCAGCGGCTTGTGGACCAGGCCCTCATCGACCTGGACGCCACGCCGGACAAGAGCAGCCTGGGCGCCAACGCCATCCTCGGCGTCTCACTGGCAGTGGCCAAGGCCGCCGCCAGCTCGGCCGAGCTGCCGCTGTTCCGCTACCTCGGCGGCCCCAACGCCTACCTGCTGCCGGTCCCGATGATGAACATCGTCAACGGCGGGGCACACGCGGACTCCAACGTCGACGTCCAGGAGTTCATGATCGCGCCGATCGGCGCCCCCACCTTTGCCGAGGCCCTGCGTTACGGCGCCGAGGTCTATCACTCGCTCAAGGCGGTGCTGAAGAGCAGAGGCCTGGCCACCGGACTCGGCGACGAAGGCGGGTTCGCGCCCAACCTCGACTCCACCAGGGCAGCGCTCGACCTGATCATCGAGGCGATCGGTCAGACCGGACTCGTCGCAGGCGTCGACATCGCGCTTGCGCTGGACGTGGCCGCGACCGAGTTCTACTCCGACGGCAGCTACGCCTTCGAGGGCACCGCAACCGGCGCCGAGGCGATGATCCAGTTCTACGCCGCGCTCGTCGACGACTACCCGATCGTGTCGCTCGAGGACCCGCTCGCCGAGGACGACTGGGCCGCCTGGCAGGCCCTGACCGGCGAGCTCGACGACAAGGTGCAGATCGTGGGTGACGACCTGTTCGTCACCAACCCGGAGCGGCTGGCCCGCGGTATCGAGCTCGGCGCGGCCAATGCGCTGCTGGTGAAGGTGAACCAGATCGGCACGCTCACCGAGACCCTCGACGCCGTCGAGTTGGCGCACCGGCACGGGTACCGGTGCATGATGAGCCACCGCTCCGGCGAGACCGAGGACACCACGATCGCCGACCTTGCCGTGGCCACCAACTGCGGCCAGATCAAGACCGGGGCGCCGGCGCGCAGCGAGCGGGTCGCGAAGTACAACCAGCTGCTGCGCATCGAGGAGGAGCTCGACGACGCGGCGCGCTACGCCGGCGCCGCCGCGTTCCCGCGCTACGAGCCCCGTGCGTACGTCCCGCCGGACGCCCCGACCGATCCCATCGCCGTCGCCGTGCTGGACAAGGACTGAGCGAAATGCCCCGTCCCAGGCCCGGCCGCGCGCCGAGTCGCGCCGTCACGGGCCGCGCGCTCGTACTGGGCACGCTGGTGGTGCTGCTGGTGGTGCTGCTCGCCTCACCGCTGCATCGCTACTTCGCCAGCCGCAGCGACGTCGCGCACGCGTCGCAGCAGCTGAAGAGCGACCAGCAGCAGCTGGCCGAGCTCACCAAGCAACTGCAGCGCTGGGGTGATCCCGGATTCATCCAGCAGCAAGCCCGCCTCCGCCTGCAGTACGCGATGCCCGGCGACACCGTCTACATCGTGACCGGTGCCGGGCAGCAGTCCGACATCACCAAGACCAACGCCAAGAAGGACAGCACCAAGGCCGCCGCCACCTGGAACCAACGGCTCTGGGAGACGGTGCAGAAGGCCGGCACTTGAGCCTGATCTCCGAATCGGACCGGGCGGTGGTGGCCGCTCAGCTGGGCCGGTCACCGCGCGCCGTGCGCGCGGTGGCGCACCGGTGCCCGTGCGGCAACCCTGACGTGGTCGAGACCTCGCCGCGGCTGCCCGACGGCAGCCCGTTCCCCACGCTGTACTACCTGACCTGCCCACGCGCCGCGTCGGCCATCGGCACGCTCGAGGCGTCCGGTTTGATGAGCGAGATGACCGACCGCCTGGCCGCCGACCCGGAGCTGGCCGCCGCCTATACCGCCGCGCACGAGGCCTACCTCGCCCGCCGCGAAGAGATCGGCCACGTGGACGAGATCGACGGCATCAGCGCGGGCGGCATGCCCAGGCGCGTCAAATGCCTGCACGTGCTCGTCGGGCACGCGCTCGCCGCTGGTCGCGGGGTCAACCCGCTCGGCGACGAGGCGCTGGATCAGCTGCCGGACTGGTGGGTCAACGGGCCATGCGTGGCATCGGACGACGCGTGAGGGTCGCCGGCATCGACTGCGGCACCAACTCGATCCGGCTGCTGATTGCGGACGCCGTCGACGGAGGGCTGGTCGACGTCGTGCGCGAGATGCGCATCGTGCGCCTGGGCGAGGGCGTCGACCGGACCGGCCAGCTCTTGCCCGCTGCACTCGAACGCACCCGCGCCGCCCTGGCCGACTACGCCGCCATCATCACCGCGCACGGCGCGCAGCGGGTGCGCATGATCGCGACCAGCGCCACCCGCGACGCGGGGAACCAGGACGCATTCGTCGCCATGGTCCGCGACGTGCTCGGCGTGGAACCCGAGGTGATCTCCGGTGCCGAGGAGGCCGAGCTGTCCTTCGCCGGCGCGGCCGAGGGGCTGCCCGGGGTCAGCGGCCGGTTGCTCGTCGCCGACATCGGCGGCGGCTCCACCGAGCTGGTGCTGGGCGAGGTGTCCATACCGCATGCCCTGCGTTCGCACAGCATGGACGTCGGCTGTGTGCGGATGACCGAGCGGCATTTGCACGACGATCCGCCCACCCCGGATCAGATCCGGGCCACGGTCGACGACCTGCGGGCCGCGATCGCGACGGCCGCGGCGGAGGTCGACATCACCGCGCCCGCCACGTTCGTGGGAGTGGCCGGCACCGTGACGACGATCGCCGCGATCGCCCTGGGCCTGGACCGCTACGACGCCGAGGCGATCCACGGCAGCGTGCTGAGCGCGGCGCAGGTGCGCGACGTCACGGCCCGGCTGCTGGCGATGACCCACGCCGAGCGGGCCGCACTGCCGGTGATGCATCCGGGCCGCGTGGACGTGATCGGCGGCGGTGCACTGGTGCTGCGGACGCTGCTCGAGGCGACGGGCGCAACCGAGGTCATCGCCAGCGAACACGACATCCTCGACGGTATCGCGCTCGGCTTGTTGCGCTAGTGTTTCGTACCCGAACTTGTTTAGACGAATTTCGCCACTGGTCTAGACCAGCGGGCCTAAGCTTGTTAGCGTCCGTGCTGACACCCACCAGGGTGCAGGCAAGAATCGCCCGAACTCGACACGCGAAAGACTTGATTTCGGCGATGTCCTGTCCTCTTTGCATAGTCACCGGAACACCGCCGCACGGATCGTGAAAACGCATGAGCTCGCGGCAAACGCGAGCAGGAAGAGGCCTCACATGAAACCAGCCCTGATCGCAAGCGTGGCCCTGAGCGCCGCCGCAGTGCTTGCCCTGAGCGCATGCGGCGGCAGTTCCGGCGGTAGCGCGAGCAATAGCGGCACCACGACGCTGAAGCTCGTGGCCGCGGACTACGGAACAGGTCCGGCCAACACCAGCCAGAAGTACTGGCAGGGCATTGCCGACGCCTTTCACGCGCAGAACCCGAAGATCACCGTCAAGGTCCAGGCCATCAACTGGAACGACTTCGACAACCAGGTCCAGACGATGGTGCAGAACCACCAGTTCCCCGACATCACCGAGGGCGATTACTTCTCCAACTACGCGCAGGAAGGCCTGCTCTACAAGGCCAGCGAAGTCATGACCAACGCCAGCAATCTGATGCCGGTCTTCTCCAAGCTCGGTAGCTACCAGAACGCCCAGTACGGCATGCCGTTCACAACGAGCTCGCGGACACTGTTCTACAACAAGAAGCTGTTCGCACAGGCCAAGATCACCTCAGCTCCGCAGACGTGGGCCGACGTCCAGGCCGACGCCTTGAAGATCAAGGCCCTGGGCAAGATCGGTTTCGGTCTGCCATTGGGCTCAGAAGAGGCACAGGCAGAGTCGTTGCTATGGATGCTCGGCAATGGCGGCAACTACAAGGACGCCACCGGCAACTGGACGATTGACAGCCCGCAGAACACGCAGACGTTCCAGTTCCTCAAGCAGCTCGTCGGTTCCGGTGCCACTGAGCCCAATCCGGGCACGAAGAACCGCACCGACCTGTGGAAGCAGTTCGCGCAGGGCCAGATCGGCATGATCAACGGCTCGCCGGCGCTCATCCCGATCATCCAGGAAGGCAAGGTGCTGAGCGACTCGGACTGGACCTCTGTGCCGATCGCCGGCAAGGGCGGCCCGTTGCAGAGCACGCTGGGTGTCTGTGACTTCGCGGCCGCGTTCAAGAACGGCGGCACCTCGAAGCAGGCCGCGATCAAGAAGTTCCTGGACTTTGCCTACCAGGACAAGTATCAGATCCAATTCGACAAGCAGTACGACCTGCTGCCCGCAACGACGTCGGCGGCCCAGACGCTCGCGTCGGACCCCGTCTTCGGGCCGTTCCTGAAGGCCCTGCCCAAGGCCGTGCAATACCCGGGCGACACGGTGTGGGCGAACGTGAAGACGGAGGTTCAGCACACGATCGGCACTGCGGTCACGGGTGACCCGAGCAAGGTGCTCGGCACCCTCCAGCAGACCGCCAAGAAGGGCAGCTGACCAATACCGGTCCCGGCGCGGACGTCGCATTGGGCGCCCGCGCCGGGAACTCTCATTGGTGGAGGCACGAGGAATGACTGAGCAGGCCACGCTGACCGCGAAGCGCCCCGCTGCCCGGCGGCGCGAGAGCCCCGCGCGCCGGGTGGCGCGGGCGGCATACCCATTGCTCTGGATCGGGCCGGCGCTGGCGCTGATCGGCGTCGTCGTGTTGTGGCCCGTGGTCGTGATGTTCCGGACGTCGTTCCAGCACATCAGCCCGGACGGGTTCATCCTCGGTTCGGCGGGCGGCAGGAACTTCACCGATCTGTTCAACGAGCCCGACCTGAAGGGTGTGCTCACCCGCACCGTCGTGTGGGTCGTCGCCGTCGTGACCGTCACCATGATCCTGTCCCTCGGTCTCGCGCAGTTGTTCAACGAGCGCTTCCCGGGGCGGCGGGTGGCGCGCTGGGCGTTGATCGCGCCCTGGGCCGCGTCGGTGATGATGACTTCGCTGGTGTTCCGGTGGGCACTGGACGCCAACAACGGCGTCATCAACGTGTTCCTGCACGACATCGGCCTGCTGAAGTCCTTCAACTCCAACCAGGCTGACTGGCTCGGGCGGCCCACCTCCGCGTTCGTCTGGATGATGGTTGTCGCCGTATTCGTGTCCCTGCCGTTCTCGACCTACGCTCTGCTGGCAGGTTTGCAGACCATTCCCCAGGACGTGTACGAGGCGGCGAAGGTCGACGGCGCATCGCGGTGGCGGGTGTACCGGTCGATAACCCTGCCGTTGCTGCGCCCGGCGTTCGTGGTCTCGGCGCTTATCAACGTCATCAACGTGTTCAACTCGTTCCCGATCATCTGGGAGATGACACGCGGCGGGCCGGGCTACCAGACGAGCACGACGACGACGTTCATGTTCCAGTTGAAGCAGAGCTACATCGGCGAATCCGCGGCGATGTCCGTGATCAACTTTGGCTTGGTGATCCTGATCGTCTTGCTCTTCCTGCGGGTGACCCGGCGGACGGGCGAGGTGACCTGACGATGGCAATCGCCGTTACCGAGGCGCCCCCAGAGCCGCCGGCTGTGCGAGTTCGTCCCAAGCGGGCGCGCCGCGCTCGGTTGACTCCGGGCAAGGTACTGCTCGCGCTCACCGCCTACGCGATCGCAATGATCTTCGTCCTGCCGTACGCCGAGATGATCATCTCGGCCCTGCGGCCGCCGAAGGAACTGCTGAGCCGGGGCTACCTGCCGCGGCATTACGACTGGTCGAACTTCACCTCGATCTGGAAGACCGGTTTCGGGCAGAACCTCGGTGCGAGCCTGAAGGTCGCAGGCGGCTCGACGCTCGTCGTACTACTGGTCGCGTTGCCGGCGGCGTACTACACGGCCCGGCGCAAGTTCCGAGGCCGGTCGTTGTTCCTGCTGCTGGTGCTGGCGACCCAGATGTTCCAGCCCGCCGCGATGCTGGTCGGCATCCAGCGCGAGTTCATCAGCTTCAACCTGCCCAGCCCGATCATCTCGCTGATCCTGGTCAACGCGGGATTCAACCTGGCTTTCGCGGTGTGGATCCTCAACGCCTACTTCTCGTCCATTCCGGCCGAGCTCGAGGAGGCGGCGATGGTCGACGGCACGAGTCGGCTCGGCGCCTTGGGCCGGATCACGCTCCCGCTGGCGTTGCCTGGCATCGTCACCGCGCTGATCTTCACGTTCATCGGGGCGTGGAACGAGCTATTGGTCGCGCTCACCCTGACGCTGGGTGCCCCGGACAAGCAGCGTCCGCTCACCGTCGGGATCAACAACTACATCGGGCAGTATTCGATCGACTGGGGGCACCTGTTCGCCGGGTCGGTGATCGCCACGCTGCCGGTCATTGCCCTGTTCGCACTCATCGAAGGCAAGGTCGTCGGCGGGCTCACCGCCGGTTCGATCAAGTAACCAGCCTGCGACGTCGCCTGGTGGCAGACGCTATGCCGGCGTCGACTCGGTCGGTTCCTTGGCCAAATGGCGCTCCCGCTTGGCCTGCTTCTTCTCGTCCTTGGTCAGCGAACGAGGCGGCGGCTCACCCCCGACGACGGTGCGCCACAACTCTTCGGCCCCCTTGCGGGCCACGAGATTCGTCACCACGATGCCGGCTGCGGACAGCGCGGCCCAGCCGACCGCGTCGGCCCATTTGACGCCGCGTTCCCCGGGTTTGCGCGGGGCGTCCGCCGGACGGGCCGTCGCCCAGAGTTTGTCGACCGCCTTCTTGGTGGCGATCCCGACGGGGATGCTGACCACCACCGTCATGATCTTCATGGTGAGCCGTCCGGCGACGTTGCCCATCGGATCTCCGTCCGTCGAAGTGTGCGATCACCCTACCCAGCTAGTACCGGCGCTGACACGTGCTGAGCATGCGAAGCTGACGCGATGGTGGTGCCTCCGGGCTCGGGCTGGCCGGGCGATGCCGCGACCTCGCGGACGCCCGTCGCCCGTACGCCGGCCGAGGTGGCGGAACTGGCCGCGTCGGCCGCCGCCCTGTCAGAGCTGGGCGCCCGAGTCACCGTGTGCCGGGCCTGCCCGCGCCTCGTGCAGTGGCGCGAGCAGGTCGCCGTGGAGAAGCGCCGGGCGTTTGCCGACGAGGAGTATTGGGGCCGTCCCATCGCGGGCTTCGGCGCCGAGCAGCCGCGCATCCTGGTGCTGGGTCTGGCGCCGGCCGCGCACGGCGCCAACCGCACGGGCCGCATGTTCACCGGCGACCGCAGCGGCGACTGGCTGTACGCCGCGCTCTACCGCGTCGGGCTGGCCAACCAGCCCACCTCCGTCACGGCCGCGGACGGACTGGCCCTGCGCGACGTCCGGATCACCGCCCCGGTGCGCTGCGCCCCGCCGGCCAACAAACCGACACCCGAGGAGCGCGACACCTGCCGGACGTGGCTGGTGCGCGAGTTGCACTTTGGGTGGCCGACGGTGCGCTCGGTCGTCGTCCTGGGCGCGTTCGGCTGGGCTGCGCTGTGGCCCGCATTGCGCGGTGCCGGGGTGCTGCTGCCCGCCCGGTTGCCCCGCTTCGGCCACGGTGTCGAGGCGGAGGTAGCCGGCCGCACCGTCTTCGGCTGCTACCACGTCAGCCAGCAGAACACGTTTACCGGCCGGCTGACCGAGGCGATGCTCGACGACGTGCTGCGCCGGGCGGCTCACGCGGCCGGCCTGAGCTGATCGTGACGAGGGTCGCGCCGCGCCGAACCAGGGTGCCCGCACCGAGGTCTATTCGCTAGCGTCGATCACATGGCCTCGCTGAATCATCCCGTGCGGATCCTGATCGTCGGCGGCGGCTACGTGGGTATGTACACCGCCTTCAGGCTGCAGAAGAAGCTGTCGCGTGGGACGGCAGAGATCACGGTGGTCGATCCGCAGTCGAACATGACCTACCAGCCGTTCCTGCCCGAGGCGGCAGCGGGCAACCTGGAGCCGCGGCACGTCGTCGTCCCGCTGCGCAAGGTGCTGCGTAAGTGCCGGGTCATCACAGCCGCGGTCAGCGGCATCGAGCACGCCCGTAAGGTGGCGACGATCCAGCCGGCCGAGGGCGACGCGTACGAGTTGGGCTATGACCTGCTCCTGGTCTGCCCCGGGTCGGTGTCCCGGCTGCTGCCGATCCCCGGCCTGGCCGAGCACGGCATCGGCTTCAAGACGATCGGCGAAGCGATCTACCTGCGCAACCACGTGCTGTCCTGCCTGGATCTGGCCGCGTCGACCAACGATCGCGAGCGCCGTCGCCGGGCGCTGAGCTTCGTGTTTGTGGGCGGCGGGTACGCCGGCGTCGAGGCGCTGGCCGAGCTGGAGGACATGGCCCGCTACGCGCTGCGCTACACGCCGAGCGTCAAGGCCGACGACATGCGCTGGGTGCTGATCGAGGCGGCCAGCCGGATCATGCCCGAGGTGTCGGTGCGGCTCTCGGCCTACACGGTCGATCGCCTGATCGAGCGGCGCATCGACGTGCGGCTCAACACCCGTCTCGAGTCGGCCGACGGCGGGCGGATCAGGCTCTCTGACGGGGACGAGTTCGGTGCCGACACCCTGGTGTGGACCGCTGGCGTCAAGGCGAACCCGATGCTGCAACACACCGACCTGCCCCTCGACGATTCGGGCCGGGTGGTGTGTGCGCCGAATCTGGCGGTCAAGGGCGTCAGCGGCGTGTTCGCCGCGGGTGACTGCGCGGCCGTCCCCGACGTCACCAGCCCGGATCCGAACAAGCTGCTCGCCCCGAGCGCACAGCACGCGGTGCGCCAGACCAAGACACTGGCAGAGAACATCGTCTCGACCATCCACGGGGGCGGGCTGCACGACTACCGGCACAAATATGTCGGGTCCGTCGCGTCCCTCGGCCTCTACCGCGGGGTGGCTGAGATCTACGGGATCAAGCTGCGCGGCGTGGTGGCGTGGTTCATGCACCGCACCTACCACCTGTCCCGGATGCCGACGTTCAACCGCAAAGTGCGGGTGCTCGCCGACTGGACCGGGGCGCTGCTGTTCCGGCGCGAGGTCGTCTCGCTGGGGCAGCTGCAGCAGCCGCGGTCGGAGTTCGAGCAGGCGGCCGGAAAGCGCGAGTTACCCGGAATCTCCTGAGCCGCACCGCAGCTTGTGGCTGCACCTGATCGGGCCCGTGGGCGGCACAATGAGCGTGCCGACCCCCGTGGCCCAATCGGCAGAGGCAGACCCCTTAAAAGGGTTTCAGTGTCGGTTCGAATCCGACCGGGGGTACTGCCCGGTTGCGTAACGCGCTGCGGTCTCCGCCCGCGCACGGCTGCACAATCGCGGGTCAGCCGCCGCTCTTACGGCGGAACATCCGGTTGTTGCCCGCGGCGCCGTGCTCACCGTGGATCTTGGACGCCGCCTGGGCCTCGCTGTCAGCGGCCCGGTCGGCTTGCTGATTGCGCTTGCGCTCCAGTGCCTCGCGGAATTTGGCCTTCGCGTCGCCGCCGGCCTTGCCGTCCTTCTTATCCGCGTTCGCCATGCCGACCACCC